>NZ_JBHYDX010000015.1:61782-127928 GCF_051860505.1 Pannonibacter sp.
GGCATCTCTGCGAGGCTGCGTGGTTATCCTCCGACAGGTTCTCCGTGCCGATAGGGATCGGCATGGATGCCATGATCAAGTCATGGCATGACGAAATCGAGAGTTGGTGGCCCCCAACCGGATCGCTCAGCTTTTGGCGGCTCGAAACAAAACGAGCGCCCCAATCCCAACCCCATCCTTCGTCATGCCATGGCTCGACCATGGCATCCATGCCGTGCCCTCTCCTTGAGCAAGGCATCTCTGCGAGGCTGCGTGGTTATCCTCCGACAGGTTCTCCATGCCGATAGGGATCGGCATGGATGCCATGATCAAGTCATGGCATGACGAAATCGAGAGTTGGTGGCCCCCAACCGGATCGCTCAGCTTTTGGCGGCTCGAAACAAAACGAGCGCCCCAATCCCAACCCCATCCTTCGTCATGCCATGGCTCGACCATGGCATCCATGCCGTGCCCTCTCCTTGAGCAAGGCATCTCTGTGACGCTGCGTGGTTTTCCTCCGACAGGTTCTCCGTGCCGATAGGGATCGGCGTGGATGCCATGATCAAGTCATGGCATGACGAAGGAGAGATCGGCGCGTGTGGCGATTCACGCTGGTCGCCTCGCCCATTGCCCGGCGAGGCAATCTCCCGTAATAGTGCGCTCCAAAGATCCCCGGATTCCCAATTCAAGCACGGAGACGCGAGGCCCCATGGCGCGCCAGTTCATCTACCACATGCATGGTCTTTCCAAGTCCTACACGGGCGGCAAGAAGGTGCTCGACAATATCCACCTGTCCTTCTACCCGGACGCCAAGATCGGCATCCTCGGTCCGAACGGTGCGGGTAAGTCGACCCTGCTGAAGATCATGGCCGGCCTCGACAAGGACTACACCGGTGAAGCTTGGGCCGCCGAGGGCGCCAAGGTCGGCTATCTGGCACAGGAGCCGCAGCTCGACAATACCAAGACCGTTCTTGAGAACGTCATGGAAGGCGTCGCGCACAAGCAGGCCATCATCGACCGCTACAACGAGCTGATGATGAACTACTCGGACGAAACCGCCGAGGAAGGCGCCAAGCTGCAGGACATCATCGACGCCGAAGACCTCTGGAACCTTGAAAGCAAGGTCGAGATGGCGATGGAAGCCCTGCGCTGCCCGCCGTCTGACAGCCCGGTCGACAACCTGTCGGGCGGTGAGCGCCGCCGCGTTGCCCTGTGCAAGCTGCTGCTCAGCGAACCGGATCTCCTGCTGCTCGACGAGCCCACCAACCATCTGGACGCCGAGACCGTCCACTGGCTGGAGCGCCACCTGCGCGAGTTCAAGGGCTCCGTGCTGATCATCACCCACGATCGCTACTTCCTTGACAATGTCACCGGCTGGATTCTCGAGCTCGACCGTGGCCAGGGCATTCCCTACGAGGGCAATTACTCGGTCTATCTGGAAAAGAAGACCAAGCGCATGGTCCAGGAAGGCCGCGAGGACATGGCGCGCAGCCGTGCCATCGCCCGTGAACGCGAGTGGATGGGCATGTCGCCGAAGGGTCGCCAGACCAAGTCCAAGGCCCGTATCAAGGCCTATGAGGACCTGCTGTCGGCGCAGGAAGAGCGTATCCCGTCGATCGAGCAGATCATGATCCCGGTCGGCGAGCGCCTCGGTGCCAACGTGATCGAGTTGAAGAACGTCTCGAAGGGCTTTGGCGACAGGCTGCTGATCGACAACCTGTCGTTCAAGCTGCCGCGCGGCGGCATCGTCGGCGTCATCGGTCCGAACGGTGCCGGCAAGTCGACCCTGTTCCGCATGCTGACCGGCCAGGAAACGCCGGATTCGGGCGAGATCATCGTCGGCGACAGCGTGCGCCTTGGCTATGTCGACCAGTCGCGTGATGCGCTGAACCCGACCAACAACGTCTGGGAGGAAATTTCCGGCGGCGCCGAGGTGATCTATCTCGACGACAAGGAAATCAACTCGCGCGCCTACTGCTCTTCGTTCAATTTCAAGGGCCCGGCACAGCAGGCGAAAGTGGGCGACCTCTCCGGTGGTCAGCGCAACCGCGTGCATCTGGCCAAGGTGCTGAAGCAGGGCGCCAACGTGCTGCTGCTTGACGAACCGACCAACGATCTCGACACCGAAACGCTGGCCGCGCTCGAAGACGCGCTGGAAAACTACGCCGGCTGCGCCGTGGTCATCTCGCACGACCGCATGTTCCTCGACCGTCTGGCCACCCACATGCTCGCCTTCGAGGGCGACAGTCATGTGGAATGGTTCGAGGGCAACTTCGAGGACTACGAGAAGGACAAGGTCCGCCGCCTCGGCGCCCATGCCGCCGATCCGCGCCGCATCAAATACAAGCCGCTGACCCGCTGAGACTTCACGGTAAAAGACAAATCCCCGGGGCAGGCCCCGGGGATTTTTTTGCCTGCTTGTAGTCTCTCAATCGTCATCCCGGGCGCAGCGAAGCGGAGACCCGGGACCGGAGAGCCAAAGCCTTTCGGCTTCTGGTTCAATGAAATCGTGAGACCTCGGCTCTCCGGTCCCGGCTCGGCGCTTCGCTTGGCCGGATGACGGACGTGAGGGTACGGCTTGCCTACAAGACGATCCCGGGGCTGGCCCCAGGTTTTTGTCTCCATTTCGATGGATCACTGCGCCGGCTGTCCCGCCGCCGGTGCGCCATCCGTTGCCCCGTCCAGGCTGCCTGAAACGGCCGCTCCGGCAGCGGCGATCTGCGCTGGGGTCGGGTTGGGGATCACGTATCCGTCCTCTGTGGCAACCCGCACGGTTACCTCGCGGTGGGCAAAGTGGATGCCGTTCTTTTCGAACAGCTCCTGCAGGCCGGCATAGATCACCTTGCGCAATTCGAACTGCTTGCCCGGCCTCGACATGAATTTCACACGGGCGATCATGGCGCTGTCTTCCATCGACAGGATGCCCTGCGACTTCAACGGATCGAGGAACATTGGCCCGTAGTAGGGATCGTCCAGCAGTTCCTGCCCGAACTTCTTGATGATCTTGCGCATCTTCTCCGTGTCCGTGTCATAGGTGACGCGGAAGGCGAGCTTCATGATGGCCCAGTCGCGCGAGTAGTTCTGCACGTGCTTGATCTCGCCGAAGGGCACCGTGGTCAGGGCCCCGCGATGGTGACGCAACTGCATCGAGCGGATCGAGATCTTCTCCACCGTGCCCTTGGCGCCACCGATGTCGATGTACTCGCCTTTGCGGAAAGCGTCGTCGATCAGGTAGAACGCGCCGGAGAAAATGTCCCGGATCAGGGTCTGCGCGCCGAAGCCGATGGCCAGACCTACGACACCGGCACCGGCGAACAGCGGGGCGATGTCGATGCCCATCTGCGACAGGATCAGCATGCCGGAGATGACGACGATCGTGATCAGCAGGAAGTTTCGGAAGATCGGCAGAAGCGTCGACAGGCGCGAGTCACCCTGGCCGCCCACTTCGACTTCGGTTCCGCCATGGGCATCACCTGGCGGCTTCTGGCGCCGCATGGCCTGCGCCACGGCAATCTCGACGGCCTGGTAGGCCATGTAGCCGAGGAAACCGACAATCGCGATCTCGATCGTGTTGCCGATGATCGAGCTTTTGTCCTGGATCGAGATGCCCCAGGCCTGCAGCAGCAGCCAGGCTGAGAACACCAGTGTCAGCACACCGGCGCCATGGTCCAGCAACTCGCGGTAGGGGGCTCGGGCCGCCTCGTTTTCAAGTGCCTCGGCCTCGGCCTGGGACGCGTTCGCGGCCTCGTCGCGCGCCTCTCCCGAAGATTCGGCGCTGCGCTCGATGTCACTGACGAGCGCGGCCTGTGCACGCCTTGTGTCAAGGCGGGGAAGCAGGCGGTCGATCACCAGCAGCAGAAGCGCATAGAGAACCAGCGCTGCGATCAGCGATTGCACCGGGGCCGCCACCAGTCCGATGGCAAACGGTTGGTCCAGCAGGATGCGGACAGACGACATGCCGAAGGCGAAGACGAAATAGAGGATCGCGAGCACATGCCAGATCCGGGCGATGAACTGCACCGGAGCAACAGTGTCTGTCTCCTCCGCGCCCAGGATGGCACCGGCAACGTCCATGCGCCACAGCACTGCAATGGCCGACAGGACGAGCGTGGAGAACGCCGCCGAGCCGACGAGGGCGAGTTTGTGGGCGTCCGCATCAAGACCGAGTTTCGACATCCACAGGCAGATCGCCAGCAGCAGGATGGAGATGCCCACACCGGCGCGGAGTGCGTTGTAGAGCCCGTTAGCGGCCTGGTCGCTGAGGGCAAGCATCCGGTGATGCGCGGAGTCCGGGGCCAGGACGTTGAAAAAGATCAGCCGGGCTGCGAGCCAGGCCGTATAGGCGGACAGCCCGGTCATCACGGTGATCCGGGCCGCCTCCGTCTCCTCATGCAGCATCACCGCAACCAGCCAGGCGGCAAGCAGGAATGTGATGATCTCAAGGGCCATGACGACGCCTCGGCCGAGAAGAAAGGCGATCTTCTCCGTCCGGGTTTCTGGATGCCGGGCAAAGCGGGCAAGGTAAACCGCCTTGGCCCACCGGCGGAATATCAGCTTCGTGCCGGTTCCGGCCAGAATGGCGAGAAGCGTGACAAGGATTGCGCTCCACAGCCAGCCGAGGCTGCCATCCGGGGACATGGCGCGCAGGGTCGCAGTGATGCTGGCCGGCAGTTCGGGCAGTTCTGCGAGGATTCGCTGCACTGCTCCGCGCAACTGGAACGTCTCGGTCATGGTCTGGCCCATGTCCTTGGACAACTGGTCGTAGGCCGAAATGTCATAGGCGGCGGATTGTTGCGGCGTTGCTGCAAGGCCCGCTGCGCTGGCGGGCGATTGCTGTTCCTGCGCCCGGACAGGCAAGGCGGCGAGGCTCAGGAGAACCAGGAGGGCAAGGAGGCCTCTCCTCCACAGCGAGCGCATCAGATTGGATATGCCTTGTGGCGGGCAAGCCTGCCCACCCTTTGCCTGCACCGAACCGGTCATCGCGTCGCGCCCCCTTGTAACCACGCGGCATAAAAGCGGAAATGGGGCTGGGAAACAAGCTGGCCCTGGCTTGCGGCGGTGAAAGCGGGGTGGATGCCAGTGGGGCTGATACACGGCAAAAGGCTCCTGTGCCGAAAGGGCAAAGGGGCCTCGTGCAAACAGGACGCTGCATCCGGCGTTGCTGACGGGGCCGGCCACCGGCAACGGCCCCAACTGCCTGGCGTCAGTGAGTGACCATGTCGTCCCAATGCGCCAGCTTCTGGCGGGCTTCGTCCGGGCGCATCGCCTCGTACTGGGCCAGGGCCATGGCGCGGGCCTGAACCGACAGCCGGTGCCGCCAGGGGCCGACCTTGAGCAAGGTCGCCACGGTCAGCGGGGTAAAGCCATGCGCCTTGGCGACGGTTAGGAACGGGTCGACATCGAGCCGGACCATCCAGTGGCTGGCCTCGTGCAGGCCGATGCGGGTCAGGCAGGCAAAGGCCACGACCGCTTCGGCGAAACGGTCATCGGCGGCAAACCAGCGCAGGGTCGCTTCGGTCAGGCGGCCATCGCGGGCCATGGTCATGACCCGGCCGCGGGCGGTCTCGAAGTCATAGCGGCTCAGCCAGTAGTCGTTTGACATGCGCTGGGCGGCAATGCTGGCAGCCTGCGGCAGCTTCTCGGCATCAGCCGCCGCCGCCGTTCCGGCCAGTTTCTGGCGAACAGCTTCGGTGGCCACCGAGACGAGTTCCTGGATCTGGTCCTCGGCGAGGTCGGTGCGGTCGCTGAGGGCGAGCTGCAGGGGCTGGTCCGAAGACGCTGCTTCCAGCAGTCCGGCCATGCCTGCGGGAGAGAACGTCGCACCCTGATTGGCAGCTACCCGGCGTTTCACCCGGATATCGCCGCGCTTTACCAGCACGTCGGTGACCTCTTCCGACAACATCTCGCGCTGTGCAATGGCAAGCCTGTGCGCATTGCTCTGGACGTCTGCGATGTCGACCAGATCACGGTCGCGCAAGACATGGGACCGGCGCAGGATCAGCTCTGCAACGTCGATCTCGTCGCTTGCCAACTGGCGGATGGTGCGTTCCGGCCCCCGGCGCAGCTCTGACAGCCGTTCGGCAACGAAACGGCGTACTTCTGTTTCTACCATGTCAACCAGACGCAGCAGGACGGAGTCGTAGATATCGACCTGCTCGTCGGTGCATTTCTCTGAAGTTAACGAAAACAGCACGGCGACATGGCGGGCTAGTTCCGCTCGTCTGTCTGCACTTGTTTCACTTGATAGATCCTGAAAATTCACGAGCTCAGTCTTATAAGCTTCCACCATTCGAAATCACCCGGCCCTTTGGACATGTGACCCTTCTAGTGTGCAGTTTTAAAGATAAGAAAAATCTGTATGCGTTGAAATTATACTTCTTTGATCGATATTTTGTTCAATTTTTATCGAGTATGTCTCCAGATCTTGGTTGTTATGCTTTGGTAGGATGGGAGACTTGCGCCAATCTGGAGCCATTTCCCGAACGGGCGGCGGGGCCTGCGCGGGGCTGACCTGGCCCAAAAAAGAGGGGCGATCCGCAGATCGCCCCTGAAGTCGGGCATCAAAATGGAAACATGGTTACCGGCAGATTTCGCATCACGCGGGGGCGATGCCCTGTCGGTAGAAACATGCGAGGAGCCGGTTCGGACGCGTCTGGCTTGCGCCATCAGGGTCAAACGAACCGGCAGCAAGGTGCCAGCTTGGGCCGATCAGGTCCAATCGGATTGATTTGCGTCGTCGATCAGTTATTTTTATCGAATGCTGTCACTTCGCCAACTTCGCTATCTTGATGCCCTTGCCACGCACCGGCATTTCCGCCGGGCGGCGGAGGCCGTGTCGGTGTCCCAACCGGCCCTGTCGATGCAGATCCGGGATCTTGAACTGGAACTCGGCCTTGCCCTTGTCGAACGGCGCAGCGGGGCCGTGCGCTTGACGGCGGACGGGGAGGAAGTGGTGCGCCGGGCCCGGCGGATCCTGTCGGATGTGCGTGATCTTGCAGATTACGCCAGGCATCGGGGGCGGCCGCTCAGTGGTCCGCTGCGCTTGGGCATCATTCCGTCGATTGCGCCTTATCTGCTGCCACGCGTGCTTTCGGTGCTGCAGGCCAGTCATCCGGACCTGCAGTTGACCCTTCGCGAGACGCTGACGGATCAACTTTTGGCTGAACTCAGCGACGGCGATCTGGACGTGGTCATCGTGGCGCTTCCGGTTTCGCAACCTGATCTCGTGGTGATGCCGCTGTTTCAGGACAGGTTCCTGCTCGCCGTGCACAACCGGCCCGACCTTGATGAACGGCTGCGGGTCAGTGTCGATGACATCCGCCAGCAGGATCTGTTGCTGCTGGAGGAGGGGCACTGCCTGCGGGACCAGGCGCTGAACTATTGCCAGGCGGTTGTGGGTGGGCGGCGCTCTGCCTTTGGCGCGACCAGTCTGGCGACGGTCATGCAGATGGTGGCGGCCGGATATGGCGTGACCCTGTTGCCGGAGATCTGCGCCGACGTTGAGGTGCGCGATGACCGGGTTGCGCTGCTGCGCTTTGCCGATCCTCAGCCTGCGCGCATGGTCGGGCTGGTCTGGCGCAAGTCCTCGCCGCGCCGGCAGGACTTCGAGACGCTGCGCCAGACATTTGCCGAAACCCTCAGTGATCTTGGGGTTGCGGTGCCGGATCTGGATGCGCCGGGCGCCTAGGTCTCAGGCTGCAACCGGCGTGACCCTGTAGACACAGCGGCGGTCGCCGGACAGGAGATGTTCACATCGGTCGATCACGGTTCCCGGGCCCAGGACCTTTTGGAACAGGGCCAGTTCAGAGCGGCAAAAGCCCTGGCAGGCCGTTGCGGCGGCGCAAATGGAACAGTGGTTCTCGATGAAAAGCCAGCCGCCCGTGCCGTCCTCCTCCACTTCGGCCATGTAACCTTCGCGGCTGCGCAGCGCGGCAAGCCGCTCGAGGCGCGTGGCAACGTCCGGGGCATCGTCCAGTTCGGCGCCATAGACCGCTTCGGCCTCCTGCTCGCGCAGGGCAATCAGGCGGTCCAGGCCTTCTTCGCCATAAATCTGGCGCAGGCCACCCAGCAGCCCGGCGACCAGCGTTGCATGATTGTCGGGAAAGCGCGCATGGCCTGCGGCTGTCAAGGCCCAGACGCGGCGGGGACGGCCAACCGACCCTTTCTGATCTTCGAAATCGACCAGGCCTTCCCCGGCCAGCCCGTCGAGATGCTGGCGGATGGCAACGGGCGTAACCGCCAGCGTTGCGGCGAGGTCGGCAGCGGTCTGGGGGCCGGATCCCTTGAGGGCGTTGAGGAGACGGGTTCTTGTACGATCGGACATGTCTGTCTTCTAGCACGGATGGAGAGATATAAAAAGTTTTCTCTTTTCATATTCGACGCCTCATATTAAGTAAGAAAAATCTTTCTTAATAGGTGCGTCATGACCCTTCTTCACCGTTTCCGGCTTGCGCTGTCGTTGTTCACCTCTCGCCGGTTCCTGGCCGGAACGGGGAGGATATGGCGCAGGCGGCCCCTTCCGTTGCCTGGGTATCTGCGCCGCGATGTGTTTGCAGATGAGGAGGTTGGCACAATGGCGGGGCGGGGCTCGCCTTCTGCCGGCCTTTCCCCTAGACCGGGAGCAGGCGAGGCGGGGGCGGCGAGCAATGGCGCAAGGCACGAAGCGGCAACAGGACATGCGCAAGGCCTTGCGGGCCATGGCGCCGCGCATTCCGATGCTGGACGCGGCGGCCATCCTTGAAGCCGCACAGGTCGGCCACTTGCGGCATCTGCCGGTGTCGATTGCTGTCTGGCAGGTTCTGGCAAGTCACGTCCGGCATGAGCATACCGATTATGACACGTTGCTGGACGAGGGGTATGACCGGGACGCGGCGCGCTATTTCGTGGCCCCGGCCATGAACGAGGTGCTCGAGGACTGGGGCTGCGCCCGTCGCATCGGCGAGGAGGACGCTGGCGACGGGATCTAGCGTACGGTTTCCAGGATCCAGAGGAAGGCCATGGCAACCAGCCCGAGCGCCGGAAGGATGATGGCGGGGTAGCCGAAGGCGGCAATGGCCAGAAGCCACAGCACCACCATGTTGAAGGCAAACCACAGCCGGTCCTCGTCCGAGCCATGGATCGCCTCGCGCAGGAACAAGTTGAACACCGGCACGAGCATCAGGATGCGCAGCAGCAGGATCGGCGGGGTTTTGTGGCTGGACGCGGTGGTAACGGCAGACATGATGGGCCTCGGGGGTCAGAGCAAACACAGGCACTGCAGGGAAACTGCTTACGCGCTACTGCGTAGATGGCTGCTGACGGCGGCGAGGTCACTGCGGCGCGATGCCCTGCGGCAGGGCGCCACAGGGTATTGGTCGTCTCGGTGCCAGAGCGCAAAGGGTCTGCGCGCGCTAAGGGGCTGCGCGCGCTCAGGGTCTGCGCGCGATCAGGTCGATCTCAACCAGCGCACCAACAGCAAGGCCGGTGACCCCGATGCATGTGCGGGCGGGCAAGCGGCCGGGGATGAAGAAACGGCTGTAGGTCTCGTTCATCGCCGCGTAGTCGCGCTCGAACTCGGTCAGATAGACGCGGGCCATCGTCACATGCTCGAGGCCAAGGCCGATGCCGGCCAGCACCAGTTTGAGGTTCTCCATCACCCGCGCGGTCTGGGCGGCTACGCCCTCGGGAAGTGGTGCGTCCGGCGCCTCCGGATCGGTCGGCATCTGCCCGGTGACAAACACCCAGCCATCGGCCTCGACCGCATGGGAGAACGGCGCGACCGGACGCGGGCCGCCCGGAATCATGTGGTGGATCGGAAGCATCTCGGTCCTTTCGCGGGAGTTCCTGGTTCAAGCCTGCGGATAAAGCCAATGTTCGGGGATATGGGCCGTCACAAGTTCGCCCGGACGGATGACGCCCGGCTTCTCGACAAAGGCAACCAGCCCGCGCCGGTTGCGGGCCTTCTGCGGGAACAGGAGGTCAAGGCCCTCCCGGTCCGGATAGTGCTCGGCGATCCCCTTGCCGGCAATGCGGCAGGGCACGTTGTCGCCGTCCACGCGCAGCACGACGCCATCCTCGAACACCAGCCGCGTGCGCGGCGGCACCAACGTGAAATGCGCAATGCCGGAGACGAGAATATTGCCGCCGATCCAGCCGGCATCGATCCGCGGCAGGTCCATGCGGCTGGCGATGACCTCCAGTTCCTCGGTAGACAGCAACGAGATCTGGCGCTCGTTGACCATCTCGGTGCCGCGCGGATACCACGGCTCGCGCCCGCCCGAACGGCGGGTGAATCCGGCATGCCGATCCCCTGCAATGCCTTCGAAAGCCAGGGGCAGTGTCTCGACATCGTGGGTGCGGAAGTCATCAGGAGAAGCAGTTGCCAGCACGCGCTCGACGATACCCTTGATCCGGCGTCCGGGTGTGCGGACCAGCCCTTCGGGAAAACCGTGTTCGCGCTGATCATGTGCTGCGTCTGCCATGCTTGGCTCCTTCTATGTTTACGGCAAGCTATAGCGTGGCGAGAGAGCAGGGGCCAGAGCGCCCCGGTTTTCACATTCGGTCATCACAGTCGGTCATCACATCCGATCAGTGCAGGCGTCCAAGGGACAGTGCCCAAAGTCCGAGGAGACCGCCGCCATGGCCGCACCGCTTGCCAGCATCACCTTGTCGCTCGTTGATCTTCGCCCCGTCACCGACCGCAAGTCCGCCCTCTACGTGCTCCTGACCGCCGAGGACGTCACCGGGCTTGGCAATATCGCGGCGAACACAATGACGGCCCTGTCCGACATTCCTGGGGCGGAAATCAGCTTCACCACGATCACCAGCGGCCGGCTTTACGTGGGGCTGGAGCCCTTTCCCAATCCGCCGGTCCCTTATGGCTCGTCCTGTTATGGCTGGATCGAACTGACCCGCACGGCCAGTGACGAAGGCGTCTGGCTCAACCTGTCCAACGTCGACCTGCTGGCGCTGCCTTTGTCGGTTGCCGGCACGCTGACAGGCGGCTCGCCCTTTTCCCTCGGCTTCAAGACGCCCGTCTCGACGCTGATGACGCAAGTCCAGACCTCCGCGCTGGTGCCTGGCCCTGCCGGCCTGACGGCCGTTCTGAAGGCCTGGACAGGGCAGACCATGATCGCGGGCCCGACCATCGCGCCACAGGCCTACCGCCCCTTCGATCCTTACGTCGATGCCTTGACCATTGCCAGCGCGCCGCTCTTGCTGACATCCGACACGCCCGCCGGCGGTGCAGCGCTCACCATGTCCGGGTCGTTCCTTGCCCCCGGCAACGCCTTCGACCCGGTGGTCAGTCTCACCAGCGCGGCAGGCGATACATTGCAGATCACGGCGGCAAACCTCACCAGCGCCATCATCTATCGTTGCGACGGCGGCACGCTCACCTTCAACGGCCAGATCTATCCGCAGAACAGGACAGCCGCGAATGATCCGTTCGGCGATCCGGCGCAGCAGGTCATTACCAACTCGCTGTTCCGCAATCTGATGATCGGCCTCAACGAGGGCTACTTCACCACGACAGGGCCCAACGACAGCACCCAGTTCGCAGGGCAGGTGCCCTTTGCCACCGGCTACGGCAATCCTTACGCAAAGGTCATCCACGCGGGCAGCAACTCCTATGGCTACCCCTATGCCGACGATAACCTGAAGGTGCTGGTGACCGCCGATCCGTCAGAGCCGATTGTCGTCTCCGTCCTGTCCCAGTCGATGGCCGAGGGCTATTCCGCTGACCCTGCCGGCTCTGCTGCCAACCAGCCCACGGCAGGCACCTACCAGTTCGGCATCGGTGCCGGCAGCGGCGCGCTCGGGCCGATCCGCATCGGCAACTGGGTCTATCCGGCCAATGCCTCCGGTGCCTTCGGCGGCTTCCTGCCCGCCCTGCCGGACTGGACGAAGATGGTCTTTTCTGGCCTCGGGCCGGGTCACTACATCTGGGTCCGCGACGGTCAGATTGATGCCGGCACCAGTCTCACCGCCCCCGGCGCCTGGGACCCGACAGGCACGGTCTATTTCTGGCCAGCCGATCTTGCCTGGGTCTCCGGTGCCACGCCGCCGCCTTTTCCCGGTCCTGTGCCGCTCTGAGGCAGGGTGAGCCCGGCCTGATCCGCCGGATGAGGTGGCAGCGAAAAGCCGAGTCTTCAGAACCACTTCGCGCCATCCGGTGAGGCGGCCCCATGGCCTCCTCGCCGGATGAGCTGCTTCATGCAGTGAATCATCGCTCCATCCCTTCGCCATCCGGGCAGAACCCCGGAAACCGGTGCTTTTCCTCACGTGGCACGGCAAGCGCGGGCGTCAAGTTCCCGGTCAGCCGCAACGCCGGCGGCTCTGGTTCGCCCGCATCCTCAAGTTCAACAAGGTGGAAAAGAACGAGTCATAAGAATCGCTTGAGGGTTTCCGTTTATGGTGTGGGTGATGCGCTGCAGCATGCAGGCGACCGCGCACCTGCCATTTTGCATTAAGCACTTCTCAACCACTTGAACGCTGCGGCATTGCCACGCGCCGGCGGAACGGACATGGTGGCTTGCGTCGAGCTTCGATCTCGTATAAAGATATCTTTATATCAGCTATTGATGTGAGCGGAATGAACGAGCCCCAGTATCTTGCGATTGATGACCTTCTCTCGGGCCTCAGGGCTGCGGGGGAGCCGAGCCGTCTGCGGCTGCTGGCGCTTCTTGCCCGAAGTGAACTGACGGTGAAGGACGCGACCGCCATTCTCGGCCAGAGCCAGCCACGCATCTCGCGTCACCTGAAGCTGCTCGCCGAGGCGGGTCTGGTGCGCCGTTATCCGGAAGGGTCCTGGGTTTTCTATCGTCTTGCGGAAGATGCTGCCGGTGATCTTGCCCGTGATCTGGTCGCCCGCCTGTTGCCGTCCGATGCTGTGCTGGATGCGGATGCCACCCGCTTCGATGCCCTGCGCCGGGCCAAGGCCGAGGAGGCCGCCGCCTACTTCGCCGCCAAGGCGCGCGACTGGGACAAGGAGCGCTCGCTGCACATTGCCGAGAGCGATGTGGAAGCGGCGATGCTGCGCGCCCTGGGCGACCGGCCGTTCCATTCCTTCCTCGATCTGGGCACCGGCACCGGCCGCCTGCTGGAACTGTTCGCCGACCGCTACACCACGGCGCTCGGTGTCGATGCCTCGCATGACATGCTCACGGTCGCCCGCGCCAAGCTGGCCGAGCTGGGCCTGTCGCGGGCGCAGGTTCGCCATGGCGACATCTATGCGCTGAATGTGCCGCCGGCCTCCTTCGATGTGGTCGCCGTGCACCAGGTGCTGCACTTCCTCGATGATCCGGCCCGCGCCCTGGCGGAGGCCGCGCGCGCGCTGCGTCCCGGTGGCCGTCTCATGATCGTCGACTTCGCCCCGCATGATCTTGAGTTCCTGCGCGAAGGCCATGCCCACCGCCGCCTCGGCTTCTCCCGCGATCAGATGGCGCGCTGGCTCGATGCCCTCGACCTGAACGTCGAACTCGTCACCGACCTGTCGCCCGCTGCCGCTGACGGGTCGCAGCTCACCGTCACCCTGTGGCTGGCGCGCGATCCGCGCATCGTCACCGATCTTCCGCTCGCCGATCTAACCCGTGAGGTTGCGTAACATGACTGCCTCGACTTTCGCCCGTCGTTCGCGCCTCGCCGAGCGCACCCCGATTTCCGCCTCCTTCGAGTTCTTCCCGCCGAAGAGCGACAAGATGGAAGCGGCGCTCTGGTCCACCGTTGAACGGCTGGCGCCGCTCAACCCGTCCTTCGTCTCCGTCACCTATGGCGCCGGCGGGTCGACGCGGGAGCGCACCCATCGCACGGTGGAGCGCCTGCTGAAGGAAACCCACCTGCTGCCGGCCGCTCACCTGACCTGCGTCGGGGCTTCGCGCGCCGAAGTCGATGCGGTCATCCAGGATTACTGGGACATCGGCGTGCGCCACATCGTGGCCCTGCGCGGGGATCCGCAGGAGGGCCTGGGTGCCCGTTACCAGCCGCGCGCTGACGGCTACGCCTATGCCTGCGATCTGATCGCCGGCATCCGCGCCGTCGGCGATTTCGAGATTTCCGTCTCCGGCTATCCGGAGCGCCATCCCGAAAGCGCTGACTGGAGCGTCGAGATCGACAATCTGAAACGCAAGGTCGATGCCGGCGCGACGCGCATCATCACCCAGTATTTCTTCGACAACGACCTGTTCGAGAGCTACCTGGAGCGTATCGCCAAGGCTGGCCTCTCGATCCCGGTCGTGCCGGGCATCCTGCCGATCCACAATTTCGAACAGACCATGGTGTTCTCGGCCAAGTGCGGCACCTCGATCCCGCACTGGCTGGCCCGCCGCTTCGCCGGCCTCTCCGAGGACGCCGAAACGCGCAAGCTCGTTGGGGCGGCCGTTGCTTATGAACAGGTGATGGATCTGGTCGATCGCGGCATCAACGACTTCCATTTCTACACCATGAACCGCGCCGACCTGACCTACGCCATCTGCCACATGCTGGGGCTGGGCCAGACCGAAGGCGCCCGCCAGGCGGCGTGACGGGTTTTGGCCCGCATGTTGGACCTTGAAGTGTACTGAGGCCTCTCAGCCCCCCTCCCCCTCGTGGGGAGGGGTAGGGGTGGGGGGGCTCGGAGCCTCCAAGTCTCATGAATAGCGAATAGAAGCGCGGAGTCAGGGAACAGCTTGAGGAACGCCGCAGCGTCCCTCTCCCCCCTTGAGGGGGAGATGTCTGCGCAGCAGACAGAGGGGGGTATCGGCGCTTCAACAGGCGACGACCTCCCAGGTAACGGGCCAGGTAACGGGCCAGGTAACGGGCCAGGTAACGAGAAAGGCAGCTACCCCCCTCTGCCCCCTGCCGGGGGCATCTCCCCCTCAAGGGGGGAGAGAGACCGGGGCCAGACTGTGATCGCCATCGTCCCCTGAAAAAGGGGAGAGGAACCGGTGCCTCGCTCCCGTCCTCCCCGGGACTGCAGCGCCCATAAAAACGTCAGGCGCGGATGCGAAACTCTGCGACAGACGACACCGAATGTCAGGTCCGGCCCGCCGGACCTTTTGCGTGACAGGAACTGGAACACACCCATGCTGAAGAAGTCCGCCGCCTTCGACCTGCTCCATGCCGCTGCCGCCAAGCGCATCCTTGTGCTGGATGGCGCCATGGGGACGGAGATCCAGACGCTGCGGCTCGACGAGGCCGCGTTCCGGGGCGCGCGTTTCGCCGACTGGCCGCAGGACCTTAAGGGCAACAACGACCTCCTGAGCCTGACGCGTCCCGATGACATCCGCGCCATCCACGTCGCCTATCTTGAGGCCGGTGCGGATATCGTCGAGACCAACACCTTCTCCTCCACGACCATCGCCCAGGCCGACTATGGCATGGAGGCGCTGGCTTACGAGCTGAACTTCGAGAGCGCGAAGCTTGCGCGCCAGGCCTGCGACATCGTCAGCGCCAAGACGCCGGAGCGGCCGCGTTTTGTCGCCGGTGCCATCGGCCCCACCAACCGCACCGCCTCCATTTCCCCGGATGTGAACAACCCCGGCTATCGCGCTGTCTCGTTCGATGACCTGCGTATCGCCTATGCCGAGGCAACCCGCGGCCTGATCGATGGCGGCGCCGACATCATTCTCGTCGAGACCATCTTCGACACGCTGAATGCCAAGGCTGCCCTGTTTGCAATCGACGAAGTCTTCGAGGAAAAGGGCCTGCGGCTGCCGGTGATGATCTCCGGCACCATCACCGACCTCTCGGGCCGCACCCTGTCCGGCCAGACGGCAGAGGCCTTCTGGTATTCCGTGCGCCATTCCGATCCGCTGTCGATCGGTCTCAACTGCGCGCTCGGCGCCAAGGAAATGCGCGCGCACGTCGCCGACCTGTCGCGCATCGCCCAGGCCCTCGTCTGCGCCTATCCCAACGCCGGCCTGCCGAACGAATTCGGCGAATATGACGAGAGCCCGGAACACATGGCCCGCCTCGTCGGCGAGTTCGCCGCCTCCGGTCTCGTCAACATCGTCGGCGGCTGCTGCGGCACCACGCCCGCGCATATCAAGGCAATTGCCGAGGCTGTCGCGGACAAGGCGCCGCGCAAGCTCCCCGACGTGCCGCGCCTGATGCGCTTGTCGGGTCTTGAGCCTTTCGTGCTGACGCCGGAGATCAAGTTCGTCAACGTGGGCGAGCGCACCAACGTCACCGGCTCGGCCCGCTTCCGCAAGCTGATCAAGGAAGGCGACTACGCGACCGCGCTCGACGTCGCCCGCCAGCAGGTTGAAAGCGGCGCGCAGATTATCGACATCAACATGGACGAGGGGCTTCTGGACTCGGAAGCCGCCATGGTCACCTTCCTCAACCTCGTTGCCGCCGAGCCGGACATTGCCCGCGTTCCGGTCATGATCGACAGCTCCAAGTGGACCGTCATCGAGGCCGGACTGAAATGCGTCCAGGGCAAGCCGATCGTCAACTCGATCTCGCTGAAAGAGGGCGAGGAAGCTTTCATCGCCCAGGCGAAGCTCGTGCGCCGCTACGGTGCGGCCGTTGTCGTCATGGCCTTCGACGAACAGGGCCAGGCCGACACGTTCGCCCGCAAGACCGAGATCTGCGCCCGCTCCTACAAGGTGCTGACGGAGGAGGTCGGCTTCGCGCCGGAAGATATCATCTTCGACCCGAACATCTTCGCCGTCGCCACCGGTATCGAGGAACACAACAACTACGGCGTCGACTTCATCGAGGCGACAGGCTGGATCCGCGAGAACCTGCCCCACGCCCACGTCTCCGGCGGCGTGTCGAACCTCTCCTTCTCCTTCCGCGGCAACGAGGGCGTGCGCGAGGCGATGCACTCGGTGTTCCTCTACCACGCCATCACGCGCGGCATGGACATGGGCATCGTCAACGCCGGCCAGCTGGCTATTTATGATGATCTCAGCAAGGAACTGCGCGACCTCTGCGAGGACGTCGTCCTCAACCGCTCGCCGGAGGCCACCGACCGGATGCTGGAAGCGGCCGAGCGCTGGAAGGGCGAGGGGGGCAAGAAGAAGGAAGCCGATCTCACCTGGCGCACATGGCCGGTCGCCAAGCGGCTGGAGCATGCACTCGTCAACGGCATAGATGACTTCGTCGTCGAGGACACAGAGGCGGCGCGCCAGACTGTTGACCGCCCGCTGCACGTGATCGAAGGCCCGCTGATGGACGGCATGAATGTCGTCGGTGACCTGTTCGGCTCGGGCAAGATGTTCCTGCCCCAGGTGGTGAAGTCCGCCCGCGTCATGAAGAAGGCCGTGGCCTATCTGATGCCCTTCATGGAGGAGGAAAAGCGCCTCTCCGGTCAGGAAGGCTCGTCCTCTGCCGGCAAGATCCTGATGGCGACGGTCAAGGGCGATGTGCATGACATCGGCAAGAACATCGTCGGCGTCGTGCTCCAGTGCAACAATTTCGAGGTGATCGACCTCGGCGTCATGGTGCCGGCGGCGAAGATCCTGGAAACGGCCAAGGCCGAGAAGGTCGACATCATCGGCCTGTCCGGCCTGATCACGCCGTCGCTCGATGAAATGTGCCATGTCGCGGCTGAACTGGAACGCGAGGGGATGAACGTCCCTCTGCTGATCGGCGGGGCCACGACCAGCCGCATTCATACGGCGGTGAAGATCCATCCGAACTACGCCAAGGGCCAGGCCATCTACGTCACTGACGCAGGCCGCGCTGTGGGTGTCGCCTCGCGGCTGATGAGCGAAGGCCAGCGTGAGCCCTACTACGCCGAGGTGCGGACCGAATATGCCGAAATCGCCGAAGCCCATGCTGCGGCGCGTGGCGGTGGTCCGCGCACGTCCATTGCGGACGCCCGCGCCAATGCCTTCCGCTGTGACTTTGGCAAGGCGCCGCTCGCTCCGCGCAAGCTGGGCCTCACGCGGTTCGACGACTTTCCGCTGGAAGACCTGGTGCCGCTCATCGACTGGACGCCGTTTTTCTCCACCTGGGAGATCAAGGGCCGCTATCCAGCTGTCCTGACCGACAACCGCTACGGCCCGGCCGCCAGGGCGCTTTACGATGATGCCCGGCGCATGCTGGACGAGATCGTTGCGAAGAAGCTTCTGACCGCCAAGGGCGTCGCCGGTCTGTGGCCGGCGCAGGCGCGCGGCGATGACATCGTGCTCTTCACCGGGGAGGACCGCCGTCAGGAACTGGCGACCTTCTTCACCCTGCGCCAGCAGATGTCCCGCACTGCCGGCGGCCGCGCCAACGTCGCCCTGTCGGATTTCGTCGCGCCGGAAGGCTCGGGCGTGGCCGACTGGGTCGGCGGCTTTGCCGTCACCGCCGGTCATGGCGAGGATGATCTTGCCGCGCGCTACGCCAAGGCGGGCGACGACTACAACAAGATCCTCAGCCAGGCGCTGGCCGACCGTTTGGCGGAAGCCTTTGCCGAGAAGCTGCACCAGATCGTCCGTATGGACCTGTGGGGCTATGCGAGCGGCGAAACGCTCTCGAACGAGGACATCATCGCCGAGAAATACCAGGGCATCCGTCCGGCGCCTGGCTATCCGGCCCAGCCGGATCACACGGAGAAGGAAACCCTGTTCCGGCTCTTGGATGCGCCGGCGGCGACAGGCATCCAGCTCACCGAGAGCTACGCCATGTGGCCCGGCTCGTCCGTGTCGGGCCTCTACTTCAGCCACCCGGACAGCCACTATTTCGGCGTCGGCAAGATCGAGGCAGACCAGGTGGCCGACTACGCCGACCGCAAGGGCTGGGACCTGGCCTATGCCGAGCGCTGGCTCTCGCCGATCCTGAACTATGACCCGAACCGCAAGGTTGCTGCGGCTGAATGAGTGTCCTGTCAGGCGGGCCCGACGCCGGGTCCGCCTGCGCCTGCCTTGCCCCCACGTGTTGCGGTGCCGCAAACACACTGTTCACGATCCGGCGAATAGTCTCTGAGGTGGGACGGTCTATATTGATCTCGACATGAACACCCGGCCTTCCCCGGGGATCATCAGGAGATCAGACGATGACTGCTACCCCGACCATTCTCAAGATTGACGCCTCTGCGCGCAAGGCCGGGTCCATGACCCGTGAACTTACCGACGCTCTGGTGACCCGCCTGCTCGACACCCATCGCGCTGCCCGGGTCCTGTCCCGCGATGTTGCAGCCGGCCTGCCGGTGGTCGATGAAGCCTGGATTGGTGCCAATTTCACCGATCCGGCCGAGCGCACGTCCGAGCAGAAGCTCAAGCTTGCCCTGTCCGACACCCTGGTGGCCGAACTGAAGGCTGCCGATATCCTCGTGATCGCTGCCCCGGTTTACAATTTCGGCATTCCGGCCAGCCTCAAGGCCTGGGTGGATCTGGTTGCCCGCGCCCGCGAAACCTTCCGCTACACGGAAAGCGGTCCGGAAGGCCTGCTGAAGGGCAAGAAGGCCTATGTGGTCGTCGCCTCCGGCGGCGTCCCGGTCAATTCCGCCGTTGACTTCGCAACGCCCTACCTGAAGCAGGTCCTTGCTTTCATCGGCATCACCGACGTGACGGTGATCGCGGCCGATCAGCTGATGATGGATGGTCAGGCCAAGCGCGCCGCAGCGCTCGCCGCAATCGAAGACGCGGTTACTCAGGCCGCCTGAGGTCTGAAACGGCGCCAAGCCGTCCTGAGGAATTGCTCATAATTTATGGCCATCGCAGTTCCTGCGGTGGCCATTCTGTTTCGACCCGCGGTTAAGTCCGGTGGCTGTTTGAGACAGTCAAAGAGGTCGACCAGACCAACCCGCTGTCGCGGCTTTCTGCTTGGATCCGGTCGCATCCGATCATGCACTGATACAATCAGTGGACCCTGCCGACATTCGCCGACAGGGTCCAGATCGAGATTAAAACTTGCCCCATGAACTGGTTGCCCTGGCTTATGCTCAAGGCCTTATCAACCGGGCTCGCGGTGTGGCCAGAGGCCACCCGCATTCGCCGGATACCGTATTCCGGACCTCTCCCGGGGTCCTGCACCTGGTATGACGCTCACCCTGTATGTCCTAGACCAATCCGATGATGATCGCGCCCAGGAACACAAAAGCCACGCACACAGCGATGACGTCAAGATGACGGACGATCGACATAGTCTGGCCTCCCGATGTCCATTTCCTGCACGAACGTTAATGTAGCGAAGCTTCTGCCCGTGTCGACCGGAAAAGTTGCCGCGGCGCACAATCGGGCGTCTGATACTCGCCCTGATTGTTGAAGTGCTGTGGTGGCATTCTTGTATATCAGTTTGTCCGCCTCGGAAATTTGCAATTTGAACAGCAATTTAACTGTATTCCCTCGGCCAAGGTTGCAGTTTTTAGAGACTAAGTCAGGAAAGTTCTCCTGCAAGTCGCAGGGCGCTTTTGTCGCATTGGGCCATTGCTGCGTTGTACTGCCGATATTGGGAAAAACGTCGAGAAATGGCTGAGGTGTTAATGACGCATTAACCAGATCCACCCTAGGGTTAAGTCGATAACAGGGAGACCCGGGCTCCGGGAGGTGGAATGGTCAGTCTCAGCAGGCTCCCAGAGCTGGCTCATGATCGCACGTCGGATGGGCGCAGGTCGCTCGTCGAGGCCGTGACTGATCTTTTTGCCTCCGCCCAACCCGAGCAGATGGATCATGTCAGCCTGCTCTTCGGCGACATCGTCCTCAAGGTCATTGGCCAGCTCGAGGAAGAGGCCAGGATGGCCCTGTCCGTCCGGATCTCGGCCAATCCGAACACGCCGCGTGAACTTGCCCTGCATCTGGCGCAGGATGAAATTTCCGTTGCGCAGTCCATTCTCGAATGTTCTCCCGTCCTGACCACGCCGGATCTGGTCGAGATCGCGACCAGCGGTTCGATGGATCAACTGGGTGCGATTGCAGATCGTCGCCCGCTGGATGCTGAAGTCACCACCGTCATTGTTGACCGGGGATCAACCTCCGTGTTGGCCCGGGTGGCGGCCAACGGCGAGGCGCGTTTTACGGTCGACACCTTTGACCGGCTGGTTGAAAAGGCGCGGGCGCATCCTCAGATCCAGGAAGCCCTGATCGGGCGCAGTGACATCCCGGAGGAGGGCGCGCGCCGCCTCGTCTCCTTCCTGTCCGATGAACTGCGTGAACGCCTGAAGGAAATGGGCGGCGACGGCACGCTGGTTGCCGTTCTGGCCGAGCGCGCGGCGCAGGAAGTCCAGGCGCAGGTGCGTGATCTTGGCAGTGCCAAGAACAAGGCGGACATGCTGATCCGCGACGTCAAGGCGCGCAAGCGTCCGGTTGATGATGCGGTGAACCAGTTCACCAAGGGCGATCGGCCGGTGGATCTTGCCTTGTTGCTGGCCGAACTCAGCGAGCTGCCGCACGAATCTGTTGCCCGCGTTGTGTTCAACCCGGAAGATACGGTGCTGAACATCCTCTGCCGCGCCAATGGCGTCAGCGACGCCGCCTACAAGAACATCGTCATGATGCGCACCAAACGGCTGAAGCTGACGAGCAAGGATCTGAACGATGCCTTCGCTCGCTATGCAAAGGTCCAGCGCGGCGAAGCGACCCGGGCCCTCAGCGTGATCAAGGACCGCACCCGCAAGGCGTCTTGAGCCTCTTGTCCTGACTGCTGACAAACCTCGACCTGACCGAAGTCATCCCGGCCAAGCTGAGCGTGAGCGAAGCGCCGAGCCGGGATCCAGACATCAGCCGCGCGAAGCGCGTCAAAGCCTGTCCGTCGCAAGTTTATCGCTTTGACTTCTCTATGGTCTCGCTTGCGCTCGAACAGACGCGCTGGGTTCCGGATCTGCGGTTCGCTGTCGCTCACCTTGTCCGGAATGACGGTAAACGTTGAAATCCCGAACTTTGTCAGCAGTCTGAGGCCGCCAATTCGGCGGCCTCTTTTGTGATCAGCTTCAGGCAGTCCTGCGCCGTCTTTCCATCCGGTAGAGTGCAAGCGCGGTCGCAAGGCCCGCAAGGCCGAAGCCGATGACCGCCATCAGGAACCCCCAGGGGGTAACGGCGTCCATGGCAGCGCCCGCGACCGGCGGGGCGGCCAGCGTGCCGACCTGATAGAGCACCAGGAAGGCTGCGTTCGCCGGGGCAAGATCAGCCGGGCGCAGCCGTTCGCCGAGGATCGCAAGACCCAGCGTGTAGAAGGCGCAGGCCAGGCCGCCGAGCAGGAAGGTGGCGGCCAGGGCCGCACCCGGCAGCGCCGTAGCAAGACCCGAGACGAGCGCCACCAGCGGGAAGGCAATCAGCATTATCAGCATCAGCTTGGGCCGGTCCATCCGGTCGGCCAGCCAGCCAAAGCCGAAGCTCAAGGTCACCCCGCCCCACAGGAAGGCCGTCACAAGCCCGAGGCCCATCGCTTCATCCAGCCCCAGCCGGCTGGCAAAGCTCGGCAGCAGGGCGATATAGGCATATTCCAGCACACCGGCGATCAGCGCTGCCGACATGCCCAGCGGCACCAGCTTCGCGACGGCTGCGGGATTGCCGCCGGCGTGCCCGTCAATGCGCGGCGCAAGGCTGGCCGCCGCCACAAGCGGCAGCACGGCCAGCATCAGGGCACATCCGGCGACGATGAAGGGCTGGAGCCCTTCTGTGCCGATCTGGCCCAGCAGCACCGGGCCCATGCCATAGCCGCCGAACAGCGCCACCGTGTAAAGCGACAGAACCCGGCCCCGGCTTGCCTCTTCGGCGGCAGCGTTGATCCAGGTCTCGCCGAGCAGCCAGGGGAACAGCAGACCGACACCCATCATGAAGCGCAGCACCAGCCACGCCTCGACGCTCGGCATCAAGGGCATCAGGATGAAACCGGAAAGGCCAATGGCACATCCACCGGCCATTGCCGGCACCAGCCCGATACGGAAGGCGAGGCGCGGGGCAAAGGGCAACAGCACCAGCGCGGCCAGCGCCGGCATGCCGGCTGCCAGACCCGTCAGCCAGCCCGGCGCACCCCAGCGCTCGAAGCTGACAGCAGTCAGCGGATAGCCGATGCCATGGGCAAGGCCGAGGAAGAAGGTGGAACCGATCACGGCGGCAAGGCCGAGGGCTCTTGCATCGGGTCTGGCGGCAAGGCTGCGCATCGCAAGTCTCCTTTAGATGTGCAAGATCGTCCAGGGACAAGGGCCCTGGCCGAAGACAGCTTGATTTCTACAGTGCAGAACATGTAATTCTACGGCGTAGGAATGGCAAGGGGAAATTTCTGCAGTGTCGAAAAAACCCACTGAAGGTCGTGGCGAGGGGCGTGGTGAAGGCCGTCAGGGCCCGCGCGGAATTGACCCGCATGCGGTGCTGGAGGCAGCGATTGCCTTGCGCGAAAGCGAGGGCGCGGAAGGCTTCAGCCTGCGCCGTCTGGCTCAGTCCCTCGGGCTTGATCCGATGACCGTGCAATATCACTTCGGGTCGAAGGAAAAACTGGAGCGGGCCATGGGCGACCGGCTCAATGCGCAGCTCATTCCCGTTGATCCGGCCACATCCTGGCGCAGCCGGCTGGAGAACCTTGCCTTCCAGTATCGCCGCCTGGCTCTGGCCTATCCGCAAACCTTCCCGCTGCTGCTGCGGTTCTGGGTGACAGGTCCCGCCGACGTGCGCCACGCCGAGATGGTCTATGTCGCGCTGGCCGATGCGGGCTTCAACGCCGAAGACCGGGTGGATTATTGCGTTGGCTGGTATGCTGCGGTTCTGGGTCTGGCGGCTGCCGAGGCCGGCGGCCTGCTGCGCCCGGCCTCACAGGCCATGCTGGACGAAACCGACCAGCTCGACCCGAGAGAGTTTCCACAGACCGTTCAGCTTGCCGCCGAGTTCCGCCGTCAGGCGGCCGGTCGGGCGTTCCAGAAGGCGCTCGACCGGATCATGGACGGGATGGAGCAGGCGGCCAGCCGCTGACACCGCCTCAGGCGGCGCGGCGCAGCGCCGCCGTCATGGCCGCCGCGCTGATCAAGAGACTGCCTCCGACCCGGTTCAGCGTCTTCAGCGTCCCCGGCGTGCGGATCTTCGTCCGGATCGCCGAGGCCGTGACGGCATAGACAGCAGCGTTCAGCGTTCCCAGCACGACGAAGGTGATCCCAAGCAGCAGCAGTTGCGGGGCCACTGGGGCCTGCGGGGCGATGAAATGCGGCAGGAAGGCGATGAAGAAAGCGATGCCCTTCGGGTTGAGGCTGGTCACCACATAGGTGTGCCAGAACACACGGCGCGGGTTCATCGCCAGTGCTGCTTCGCCCTCGCTGTCCAGTTCCAGCGGGGCAGGGGGCTGGCGCCACATCTTGATGCCGATCCACAGCAGATAGGCTGCTCCCAGCCACTTGAGGACGGAAAAGGCGGTCGCCGAGGTCGCCAGGATCGCGCCGAGCCCCAGCAGCGAGGCGGTTGCCGATGTGGCATCCCCCAGCGCCACGCCCAGCACGCAGGCTGTCGATGCCTTGCGGCCGTGGGCAAGTGCGTAGCTGATCACCAGCAGCACGGTCGGACCGGGGATCGCCACCACGACAAGCGTCGCGATCACATAGGCCGTATAGAGTTCGATTGTCATGGAGGTCTTCCAGGAAGGACGCGTTGGATAACTGAGCCATGGAACCACCAGTGTCGCAAGTCCGTTATGATTCCACCCGCACGTTTGCGGGGCCTGTCGTGCCACTTGAAAGACGATGACTTGATATCAATCGGGAATCGGGCTCGTCTTGATGACGCAACGCCGATGCGGGGCCAGACCGGTCTCTCACTCAAGGATTATGCGGATGGATCGCTTCCGGACTGCCGTTGATGCCGCCCTTGCCTTGCGCCCTGACCAGCCAGTCTATTGCTTCCGGCCCTCGGTTCTGACCGAGGACGCGCGCAACTTCATGGCAGCTTTTCCGGGCAAGACCGCTTATGCGGTGAAAACCAACGGCGAGCCCTTTGTCCTGAAGGCTCTGGCCGAGGCCGGGATAGACTGTTTCGATGTGGCCTCACCGGCCGAGTTTGCTGCCGTCCGCGCGGTCGCCCCCAGAGCGGAAATGCTCTACATGCATCCGGTCAAGGCCCAGTCCGACATCCGGCTGGCGCTCGAAACCTATCGCATCCGCACGCTGTCGCTCGATCACGAGGACGAGGTCGCCAAGATCCTGCGCATCGTGCGTGCGCTCGACATCGATCCGGGTGACATCACCCTGTTCGTCCGCCTCGCCACCAAGGGCCATGCCGCCTACGAGCTGTCGAAGAAGTTCGGTGCAGCGCCCGCCCATGCCGTTGAACTGTTGCAACGCATCGACCGGATCGGCTTTCGCTGTGGCCTCTGCTTCCACGTCGGCAGCCAGATCGAGGATGCGGAAACCTATGAGCGGGCGCTGGCCTCTGCCGACTGGGTGCGCTCCCGCTCCGGGGTCGAAATCTGCGAACTCGACGTCGGTGGCGGCTTCCCGGCCGTCTATGGCCATGACCCGCGCCGCAAGACGCCGCAGATGCCGGCCTTGGCCGATCTGATGAGCGAGTTGCGCAAGGACATTGCCGAGTGGGGCTTTGACAAGCAGCCACTGGTGGCCGAGCCCGGCCGCGTCATCGTCGCAAGGTCCATCTCGCTCATCGTGCGGGTGCTCTTGAAGAAAGGCCGGCGGCTTTACATCAACGACGGCATCTGGGCGTCCCTGTCCGACAGCTGGACCGGCAAGATCACCCTCCCGGCGCGCTTTATTCCGGACCCCGCCCGCCGCCGCCGTGTCGGCAACGCCGGCGAGATCGTGCCGTTCAAGGTCTGCGGGGCCACCTGCGACAGCGTCGACATCCTGTCGCGGCCCTTCTGGCTTCCCGAGACCGTCGATACGGGTGACTGGATCGAGATTGGCCATATCGGCGCCTACAGCCTGTCGCTGCGCACCCATTTCAACGGCTTCTATCCCGACACAGTCGTGGAAGTGGAAGAGCCGTTCTTTGCAGGCGCGGCGCCCGAAGGCTTTGCCTCCATTGAGACCATGGCCGACTGACCATCGGGACACACAACTAAACGCAGAAAGGCCGCCCTTTTGGGGCGGCCCTTCGCTTGTCCGCAACCGGTCTTGCGGGGCAGGGCAGGGGACGACCGGCTGCGGAGAGACGAACTCTGTCGGTCAGTGACCGTGCCGCTTACTGGCAGAAGCGCTTTTCGCCGGAATAGGTCGTGAACGTTCCGGTCTGCGGATTGAAGCTGCGGTAGCGCGAGCGGCAGTAGTCGTACCAGGCCGGGCTCCAGGGCTGATAACCGACGCCAGCAGTGCCATGGGCAATGATCGGGCGATCATCGACCGGTACGCCGGGCTGAGGGATCGGCTGAACGCCGGCCCCATAGGCCGGACCGACATAGACGGGACCACCATAGGCAGGGCCGCCATAGACCGGACCACCGTAGGCCGGAGCCGGCGGGTAATAGGCCGGCGGCGGAGGCGCGGAATTGCTGTTGCCCAGGGTGCCGAGCAGGATGGCGCCGGCCGCCAGGCCGATCACACCGGCTGCAATGGCCGCATCGGTGTTGTCGCGCTTCTTCCTGCGGTCCGGGTTGTGGGGGCGGTGACGATGATCGCGGTCCCAGCCGCTGTTCCAGCCGCGCTCTCCGCCACGCGGGCCCCAGCCGTCGCCGGCCTGGGCAGAAGTTGCCACCGGCACCAGCAGGGCTGCGGTCAGGGCAAGGGCAAGCGCGCGATGCGTCATGCGGGTCATGGTCTCTACTCCGTAAGGGACGGGGCGGCAGGGCGCCCGTTCGATGTCGCCAATCTCGCAGATGCGCACTGAACGCACTCTGAGACCGCCATTCATCTGGCGTTCATTTTAGCAGGGGGTGCGGCAGAGGTGGAGGTGCATTCCCGGACGCTTCCCGATAGACTTTGCCGTGAGGGAGACGCGCATTTTGACAGGAACACCAGATGGCCGAAACGCCAAAGAAGAAGGATGTCCTCCAGGACGTCGATGATGCTGTCCGTCGCCAGGCCAAAGGCCTTATGCGCCTTGCCCGCTACGGCGCCCTTGCCGTGCTCGAACCGGAAACCGGTCACCCGCTCTGCAGCCGCGTGGCGCTGGTCTGTGACCTTGACGGAACGCCGGTGATTCTCGCCTCGAACCTTTCCGGCCATAGCGCCGGTCTTGCCGCCGACAGCCGTTGCTCGCTGCTGGTGGGCGAGCCGGGCAAGGGCGATCCGCTTGCCCATCCGCGCATGACGCTGTTCAGCGTTGCCCGCAAGCTGGCCCGTGAGAGCGATGAACACGCCCGTCTGCGCCGCCGTTATCTGGCCCGCCACCCGAAGGCTGAACTTTACGTCGATTTCCCCGATTTCGCCTTCTACCGGCTCGAGGTCGAGCGGGCGAGCCTCAACGGCGGTTTCGGCAAGGCCTATGCCCTGACGCAGGCGGACCTGATCCTTGCGCCGGAGCGCTGGTCCGCACTGGTCGCCTTTGAGCCCGGTGCCGTCAGTCACATGAACGAGGATCACGCCGAAGCGGTGAAGCTTTATGCCGAAGTGCTCTGCAAGGCACCCCAGGGCTCCTGGCGTCTGGCCGGTCTTGATCCGGAAGGGCTTGATCTTCAGGCCGGCGATCTCAGCGCGCGTCTCTGGTTCGACACGCCGCTGACGGCCCCGGGAGACCTGCGCGCCGCCCTCGTCGACCTCGCCGGCAAGGCGAGGGGCACCCTCGCGCAAACAGACGGCTGATATCTCAATCCGCGCTGTCCCGGCCTTGTGCCGGGACCTGTCATGCTGCGCGCTGGTACCTGATGGTTTTAGCCGGGGTCATAACGAACGGGTCCCGGCTCAAGGCCGGGACAGCGTGGTGTTGCCGGTCTCGCGGCATCGCTTCGAAAGGTAACCCCTGGCGAGGTTGACGATCGAGAAGGGCCGAAGCCCTTCTCGATCTGCCCGCCGTCACGCCGCGCGGACGTTGGCGAGGAAGCCATTCAGTTCGCGGCGCAGCATATCGGACTGCTGTGTGAGGTCTTCCACCGTCGACAGGACCTGACGGGCACCGGCACTGGAATCGACCGCGCTTTCTCGGACACGGACGATTGTCCGCGTGATGTCCTGGCTGCCTTGAGCCACTTCGGCCACATTGCGGGCGATTTCGGACGTGACCGCGTTCTGCTCCTCGATGGCTGAGGCGATCGCCGTAATCTGCTCGTTGATCTGGCCAATGGAGCGCACCACGTCCTCAATGGAGCGGGCAGTGTTGGCCGAGCCATTCTGCATGTCGCCGATCTGCCTGCCGATGTCCTCCGTCGCCTTGCCGGTCTGATTGGCCAGGGCCTTCACTTCGGAGGCGACCACCGCGAAGCCCTTGCCCGCCTCGCCGGCACGCGCGGCTTCAATCGTGGCATTGAGGGCGAGCAGGTTGGTCTGGTCGGCAATGTCGTTAATCAGGCGCACCACTTCGTCGATGCGCTGGGCGGAGGTCGCCAGTCCTGCAACCGTTGCACTCGAGCGGTCTGCGCTGCTGCGCGTCGTCGAGGCGGCGGTCATGGCGTTGCTGATCTGCCGGCTGATTTCGCGGATCGAGCTGGACAGCTCTTCCGATGCTCCAGCCACCGACTGGACGCCGGCGGTTGACTGTTCTGCCGCAGCCGCGACCGTACCGGCCTGATCTGAGGTGCTTTCCGCATTGCGGGCCATCTGGTTGGCTGTGCGCTCAAGCTCCTGAATGGCATCGGCAATCCGGTCCGCAACCTGCTTGACGGTTGCCTCCAGACTGTCGGCCAGCCGCAGCGTTGCGGCGCGCTTTTCTGCCTCGATGCGCTTTTCTTCCTCGCGCATTTGCGCCTGCAGCAGTTTCATCTCGATGAGCTTTTCGCGGAAGGCGGTAAAGGCCACCGCCAGTTGCCCGATCTCGTCGCGGTTCTTCACCCTGACTTCGACGGACGTGTCATCCACCGCAAGCCGGTTGAGTGCATTGGTTACGGTGCGCAGCGGTCGGCTGATTCCGAAGATCGCCAGATAGACCGACACGGCCAGACCAAGTCCGATCCCGGCCGCTGATACGATAACCAGCAGGTTGAGGCCTTCCTTTTCGTGTTCGTGGGCCAGTTTGGCGGCCAGTGCCGTCGCTGAACTGAGGTCGCTCATCAGGCCCATCAGCGCCGCATCCAGGCGGTCCTGCTCTTCTTCAAGCTTGCGCGCCAGCGCTGTTGCCTCGGTGATCTGCCCTGCCTTGATGAAGGCCTTTATCTCACCCGCGTGCCGTTCATAGAGCTTGTGTTCTTTTTCGATCACTTTGAGACTGCTCAGCACGTCGTTGGCTCGGCGCGCATGGTCTTCATCCGGCGCCGCCCGGAGGGCCGCTTCCGCCTTTGCTTCGGCGTCAAGAATCTCGCTGTCTACCTTCTTGCTGAGCTGGTCAAACTTGCGGATCTGGCTGTCCAGATCACTGGCGTCGCCCGGGATCTGCGCGATGCGCAGGATCCGCTCCATCAGCACTGCCTGCTCGAGCTGGTGCGCGGTGACATCGGTGACGGTCGCGGTGAGCGGAATGTTCTGGTCCGCAATCTCTGTCAATTCTCCACCAATGGAAGCCATCTGGAGAAGGCCGACAGTTGCAATGGTCACCATCACCCCGGCCAGGAACAGAACGATAGCGAGGATCTTGGCGGAAACGGAGCGCAGCGGGGATGGCTGCGGCAGGATGTCTTTCATTTGGTCTGAATCCCATCGGCTGCAAATGGACCTTTGGCATCCTGGCTTGATCGCCCTTTACGGAAGGTCAGAGCAACGGGATGCGCTTTGCCTGTTAAATATTCCGTTCTGCGAAAATAATAGATCAAATTAATTAATAAAATTGTATCGAAATCGCCGCGATTGAATGTTCTTGGCGCTTTTGATTAATTTTATGTTTGTGGCTATAAATAAAATAAGGTCGACGCAAGTATTGCGTCGACCTGTTAGTTTTACGAATGCTGCGGCTTAGCGCCAGACGACGTCCTGGTTGCGGACCGTGATCACCGAGCTTTCGCAGTAGTCGATGTCGGCGTCGATAAAGGTGCCATCGCTGAAGTCGATCCGCGTGCGCACGGCGCATTCACCTTCGTCGGACCCGAAGTCCATGTCGAAGGTTTCGCCTGGCGCCACGTTTTCCGGCAGCCAGTTCTGGCTCCAGTTGCCGTCTTCCTGGGTGCGGAACGAAGTCACATGTGCCTCGGACTTGTTCTCCAGGTTGAACACCCAGCTGCCGGCAGAGGCGAGGCCAGCACTTGCCATTAGAAGAGCCGCAGCGGTCAGGGCGGTGACGAACTTCATTCTAATCTCCCGAATGCGAATACTCGCGTTGTCCGCGTCATGCAGACAGCGCATATAACCATATTTTGCCTTTGAAATAAGTGATTTACATCGCAGCGGCGGCGCGTGCGGCCTGCTCGTAGTTTCCCGATATTGTCCGCAACGCTGCCGCCAGACGGGAAAGTTCCGCTTCGTCCAGTCCGATAGATTTCACAGGTTGCACTAAGAGAGCCTCGCGCAATCTGCGATACTCCAGGCAGGCCCGTTCCCCTTCCGTTGTGATGGAAACGGTCTTTTCTTTGCCCCGTTTGCCCGAGACGATCAGGCCGCCCTGTTCCAGCTTCTTCAGGGCATATGTCACCGTGTGTGTATCTTCGATGTTCAGCACCAGGCACACATCGGCCAGCGTCTTCGCGCGGCCCCGGTGATTGACCTGGTGCAGCACCTGAACTTCCAGCGGGCTCATCGCCGGAACACCGGCGGCCGCCATGCAGCGCACCATCCAGCGCTGGTAGGCGTTGACCATCATGGTGACGGCGAATTCGATCTCCGACAGCGCGGGCATGGCACCGGAGGCAAGGTGCGAGGCCGACACGATCGGGCCGATCGGCGGCAGGTCAGGCTTGTCATCGTGCTCTGTCATCGCGCTCTGGTCTGTGTCGCTGTCTGATTTGTGTATTATCGCATCTTATCGATATTTTATCGACAAATTCTTTTTGTCACGTTACGCTTCCGGCACAATCCCGGCTGCGGGCTCAAAGTGCCGCGCCGGAGAACCGGTTTTGCATTTGGGAGGATGGCATGGGCGGGCAGATCGCAAGTCAGGCTGACGGTCAGTGGGATTTCTGGATCGACCGGGGTGGCACTTTCACCGACATCGTCGGCCGTGCGCCGGACGGCAGCATCCACGCCCACAAGGTCCTGTCGGAGAACCCGGAAGCCTACCGCGATGCCGCCGTGCAGGGCATCCGCGAGCTGATGGGCCTTTCCGCCGGCGCGCCGATCCCTTCCGGCCGCATCGCCACTGTCAAGATGGGCACCACCGTTGCTACCAACGCGCTCCTGGAACGCAAGGGCGAGCGCACGGCGCTGTTCACCACGCGCGGCTTCCGCGATGCGCTGGCCATCGGCTATCAGGCCCGGCCGGAGATCTTCGCCAAGGAGATCATCAAGCCGGAGCTGCTCTACGAGCGCGTTTATGAGATCGCCGAGCGTCTGCGCGCGGACGGTGCGCTTGAGCTGCCGCTGGACGAGGCCGGGGCCCGCGCCGCGCTTGACGCGGCCTATGCGGACGGCATCCGGTCGGTCGCCATCGTCTTCATGCATGCCTATGCCTATCCGGATCACGAGCGGCGGGTTGCCGCCATGGCACGCGCCATCGGTTTCCCGCAAGTCTCGGTCAGCCACGAGGTCTCGCCGCTGATGAAGCTGGTGGGGCGCGGCGACACGACCGTGGTCGATGCCTATCTGTCGCCGATCCTGCGCCGCTATGTGGCGCAGGTGCAGGAGGAGCTGGGTGCGGGGCCGCGCCTCATGTTCATGCAGTCCTCCGGCGGCCTGACGGCGGCGGACCTGTTCCAGGGCAAGGATGCCATCCTGTCGGGCCCGGCCGGCGGCGTGGTCGGCGCGGTCGAGACGTCGAAGCTCGCCGGCTTCGAGAAGGTGATCGGCTTCGACATGGGCGGCACCTCCACCGATGTCTGCCATTTCGACGGCACCTATGAGCGCGCCTTCGAGACAGAAGTTGCCGGCGTGCGCATGCGTGCGCCGATGATGATGATCCACACGGTGGCGGCCGGTGGCGGCTCGATCCTGCATTACAGGGACGGCCGCTTCCAGGTCGGACCGGATTCCGCCGGCGCCAACCCCGGCCCGAAATGCTACCGGCGCGGCGGGCCGCTGGCCGTCACCGACGCCAATGTCATGACCGGCAAGCTTCTGCCCGACTTCTTCCCGAAGATCTTCGGCCCCGGCCGCGACCAGCCGCTGGACACACAGGCGGTGCAGGTGGCCTTTGCCGAACTGGCCGAACGCATCGGCGACGGGCGCACGGCGGTCGAGGTGGCGGACGGGTTCCTGCGCATCGCCGTCGAGAACATGGCCAATGCCATCAAGAAGATCTCGGTCCAGCGCGGCTACGACGTGACCGAATATGCGCTGACCTGCTTCGGCGGCGCAGGCGGCCAGTCTGGCTGCATGGTGGCGGACACGCTGGGCATGACCACGGTCATCGTGCATCCCTTCTCCGGCATCCTGTCGGCCTATGGCATGGGCCTTGCCGACATCCGCGCCAACCGGCAGCAGGCGGTGGTCAAGCGTCTCGACGCTGCCCTTCTGCCCGAACTCGCCCGGCTGACCCAGCGGCTCGCCTCTGAGACCGAGGCGGAGCTGGCAGGGCAGGGCGTTGCGGCCGCCGACCGACAGACGCTGGCGCGTGCACATCTGCGCTATGAAGGCACCGACACGCCGATGCCGGTGCTGCTGTCGTCGGTCCAGGATATGCTCACGGCCTTCGAGGATGCGCACCGCAAGCAGTTCGGCTTTGCCTACGAGAACAAGCCCGTGGTGGTCGAGGCCGTCGAGGTCGAGAGCTTCGGCGGCGGGGCCGGCATTGCCGAACCCGACTGCACGCTGGCAAGCGGCACGGCCACGCCCGCCCGCATGACCCGCTTCTATTCCGCCGGTGCCTGGCATGATGCCGCCGTCTATGCCCGCGCCAGCCTCACCCCCGGCATGAGCGTCGACGGGGCGGCGCTGATCATCGAGCCGCACCAGACCATCGTTGTCGAGCCGGGCTGGCGCGCGACGATCAACGCCAAGGATCATGTCATCCTCACCCGCGTCGTGCCGCTCGACCGGGCGGCGGCCATCGGCACCCATGCCGACCCGGTCATGCTGGAGGTCTTCAACAACCTCTTCATGTCCATCGCCGAGCAGATGGGCGTGACGCTGCAGAACACCGCCTATTCGGTCAACATCAAGGAGCGGCTGGACTTCTCCTGCGCCGTCTTCGACCGCACCGGCGCGCTGGTGGCCAATGCGCCGCACATGCCGGTGCACCTTGGCTCCATGGACCGCTCGGTCGAGACGGTGATCAAGCTGAACGCAGGCGCGATCCGCCCCGGCGACGTCTTTGCGCTCAACGCGCCCTACAACGGCGGCACCCATCTGCCGGACATCACCGTGGTCTCGCCCGTCTTCGATGACGAGGGACAGGAGATCCTGTTCTGGGCCGCCAGCCGCGGGCACCATGCGGACGTCGGCGGTTCGGCTCCGGGTTCCATGACGCCGCGCGCGACCACGGTCGACGAGGAGGGCGTGCTGATCGACAACTTCAAGCTTGTCGACCAGGGCCGCTTCCGCGAAGCCGAACTCGTCGAGCTTCTCACCTCGCATCCCTATCCGGTGCGCAACGTGCACCAGAATGTCGCGGACCTGAAGGCCCAGATCGCCGCCAACGAGCGCGGCATCCAGGAGCTGCGCAAGATGGTCAATCACTTCGGCCTCGACGTGGTGACGGCCTACATGGGGCACGTGCAGGACAATGCGGAGGAAAGCGTCCGCCGGGTGATCTCGGCACTGAAGGACAGTTCCTGCGACTATCCGACCGACCAGGGCTCGGTGATCCGGGTGAAGATCACCGTCGACCGGGACAAGCGCGAGGCGACGGTTGACTTCACCGGCACCACCGGCGTCAAGCCGAACAACTTCAACGCGCCCGAACCCGTGACCCGCGCGGCGGTGCTCTACTGCTTCCGCGTCATGGTCGACGGGCACATCCCGATGAATGCCGGCTGCCTCAAGCCGATCCACATCATCATCCCGGATGGCTCGATGCTGAAACCTGCCTATCCGGCGGCGGTCGTGGCCGGCAACGTCGAGACCTCGCAGCATGTCACCAACGCGCTCTTCGCCGCGCTGGGCGCCATGGCCAATGCGCAAGGGGCGATGAACAACCTGACCTTTGGCAATGCGACCTACCAGTATTACGAGACCATCTGCTCCGGATCGCCGGCCGGTCCCGGCTTCAACGGCACCGATGGCGTGCACACGCACATGACCAACTCGCGTCTGACCGATCCGGAAGTGCTGGAGTTCCGCTTCCCCGTCCTTCTGGAGGACTTCCACATCCGCCCGGGTTCGGGTGGGCAGGGCAAGTGGTCGGCCGGTGGCGGCACCCGGCGCACTCTGCGCTTCCTCGAGAAGATGGACTGCGCCATCCTCGGCTCGCACCGCACCTTGCCGCCCAAAGGCATGATGGGCGGCGGTGACGGCACCATCGGGCGCACGGAGGTGCGGCGGCTGGACGGGCGCATCGAGGTGCTGGCCAGCTGCGACCAGACGGTGCTGGAGGCCGGCGAGGCGGTGACCGTCATCACGCCGACGGCTGGCGGCTGGGGCGCGGCGGACTGATCCGCCGCCAGCTGGACACTAGGTCGGGCGGGCTACAGCGCGATCAGGTAGCCCGCCTGGTCCATTTGCAGGGCGGCTGTCATCGCCGTGGTGCGGGTTGCGATCAGCGCACCCTTGCTGCGCGAGGTCGCGCCATCCTTGCCGGCCATGCGGCTGCGCAGACTGGCGGCCATCACATAGCCTTGCCCCAGCAGCGAGCGCGGCAGCACGAGATGCGCGGCCGGAACCCTCAAGGCGCCGAATTTCTCCTTGTAGGCCTGATCGCCCGCCCCGAAATTCAGATAGGCAAAGCCTTTTTCCCTGGCCCAGTCCTGGATCTTCAGGATCAGCACCATGCCGGGTGAATATCGTTTCCATTCCGGCCCGGAGATCCCGATCAGGCTGCCATTGACGTTGTTGCCGCCACCGACGAGCGCTGCACCACTGACAATGTCGCCGTCGCCATTGCTGATCACCAGCACGTGCAAGCGGTTATGCGGGTCGTCCTGCAGGATGAGATGGTGATACAGGGCCTCGGCCTGTGCCGCGTCGGGAATAGGCATGCCGCGCAGCCGGAAGCTCTCTTCGCGCAGGCGCAGCAACGCGCCGATGACACGCAGCCGGGAGGGGGTGTCGAGCACTTCGCGGAACCGATAGCTTCTTTCTGTCAGTTTACGGTACTTGACCTCGTATTCCTTGTAGGCGGAACGGTTTGGTCGATGCTCCGGGCTCTGCGTTGCCAGATGCATGGTGTATTGGCAGGTCGTTGCGTCCGTCCCGGATGCAACGGAGTACAAAGGGTTCGATTGCCCGTTTGTGACCTGCGGAATGTTGCGGAGGCGCAGGAGGTCACAGCCCTCGATGCCGTTGACCAGGCTTCGCATAGCAGCGTCCTGCTCCTTTGACGGGAGGCTGCGAAAGCTGTCCGAGATGACCGGGGCTGAGATGTCACAGTAGTCGCGTCCGGCAATATCGGCGCGTCGCGCACCATACCGGCTGGACCGGACCACGGGGAGGGCCAGCAGGACGGTGCCGTTTCGCTCTGATGTTACTGAGTATATTTCCAGCTTGTCCCCGGTCGATGCGCAGCAGGACGCAAGCAATGCAGACAAGAACCAGACGGATTGAAACGGCGAGATTTCTGCGGTTGTTCCGAGCCGCTGCAATAAGTTGCTGATTTCGCACGGGCAGGAAATTTCCTGCCGCGTCACCTTGTAGCAGTGCATGTGCTCGCCCCCGAACGCGACCGCAATATTAATAACACGTTAAGAATTGCACCAAGATTTGTCAATCTGCGGTTGTTTTTTCGTAAAACATCGTAAACGACTGTATCTGGTTGTTTCTGTAGGATGGGTGTCGATGAATCACACTCGGGCGCAAAGGCGTAATAATTTTTTGTTGTCTATGATTGTTCTGAGGTAGGTTGCCGTATTCGTAAGATTTTTGTCTTGTCGTTTCGAGCTCAAGGCGACCTCAGGAGGCGTGTTGTGATTTTTTTGAAATGTAACGTCTGTATATGTTGTTTAAATAAATGAATGCATCCAGTTCGACGGTGTGCGCTTGAGATGTTTGGGGTCGAGCTGACTTAGGTCCCGGCTCGCACTTGGGCCCGGCTCGCAGATGAAAAGCAAGGGCAGTCATTGACCATCACCATCTACCACAACCCGTCCTGTGGCACGTCGCGCAACACGCTGGCGATGATCCGGCGCTCAGGCGAGGAGCCGCGCATCATCGAATATCTGAAGACGCCGCCAGATCGGGACGAACTGGTCGATCTGATCCGCCGGGCAGGCCTTTCGGTCCGCCATCTCCTGCGCGAGAAGGGAACACCTTATGCGGAACTCGGCCTCGGGGATCCGAGACTGAGTGACGATCACCTGCTGGATGCCATGATGCAGCATCCGATCCTGATCAACCGGCCCCTGGTCGTGACGCAGAAGGGCGTGCGCCTGTGCCGCCCGTCGGAAGTGGTGCTGGAAATCCTGCCCAATCCGGCCATCGGCACCTTCATCAAGGAGGATGGTCAGGTGATCGAAGCCCCGACGGACGGCTGCTGACGGGTCACGTCACTGCAGCGCGGATGTTTTCGCCAGTGCATCGTCGACCGTTTCCGGCAGCGGCGCCAGGATTGTGCCATCCGGGGCGATGCCCGGGCTTCCTGCATCAACCTGTGTTGTCGCTGCGGTTACCTCAAGCGTCCACTCCCGCACGTCGGCATCCTCGGCAACAATCTCCCTATCCGATGGGGTCGGGAAGGGGCGCGACAGAGGCGCTTCGGCGGCGCTCATGGTGGACTGTCCCTGGCGCACGGCACCGGGGCGGCCGAACAGGAAGCCCTGGACCAGGTCGCAACCGGCAGCGCGCAGCAGCGTAACCTGGTCCTGGTTCTCGACCCCTTCTGCGGTGATTTCCACGTTCAGCGACCGACCAAGCCCGATGATCGAGGTGACGATGGCATCCGTGCCGATGTTGCGGCCGAGAGTGCGGATGAAGCTGCGGTCGATCTTGATCTTGTCGAAGGGGAACCGGCTCAGGTAGCTCAGCGATGAATAGCCGGTGCCGAAGTCGTCCATGGCGATGGTGACGCCGAGCGCATGGATTGCTTCCAGTGTCTCGACAACGGCATCGGTGTCGGAAATCAGCAGGCTTTCGGTGATCTCGATTTCCAGCCGGCGTGGATCGATGCCGGACTCGGCGATGGCCTTGGCGACTTTTTTCTGAGTTTCCCCGGCGCGGAACTGCGCTGCAGAAAAATTCACCGCGACCCGCAGGCTCTTGTCGTCCCAGGCTGCAGCTTCCTTGCAGGCCCGGCGCAGCACCCAATCCCCGATGTCCTCGATCAGGCCTGTGTCCTCGGCGACGGAAATGAATACATCCGGCGCGATGGTGCCCTTGGTCGGATGCTCCCAGCGGATCAACGCTTCATAGGCCTTGAGGCGGTTGTCATGCAGGGAGAACTGCGGCTGGTAGACCAGCTCGAACTGGTCGAATTTCAGTGCCTTGACGAGACCGGCCTCGATTTCCTTGCGGCGCTGGGCTTCGGCGTCCATCTCGGGATTGTACCAGACGAAGGTCGAGCGGCCCGAGTGCTTGGCCCGGTACAGGGCAAGATCGGCGCAATGCAGCAGGCGCGAGGCCCGCCAGCTGCCGTCATTGGCGCGCGCCAGTCCCATCGACAGCGAAATCTGGATCTCGATGCCGTCGATCACGCAAGGCGCCTTGGTCGCTGCGATCATGTCGCTGGCCATCTTGGTCATCCGCGCCACGTCGGAATGGCTTGTAACCATGACGGCAAACTCGTCGCCTGACAGGCGCGCCACCAGATGCTGGCCGAACACCGAGCGGAGGCGGTCGGCGATGATCTGCAGGAAGACGTCGCCCGTGCCATGGCCGTAGGTGTCGTTGATCGCCTTGAACTTGTCGACGTCAATCAGCACCACGGCGATGTTGCTCGCCTTGGCATGGGCAAGCCGCAGCGCTTCGTTCAGCTTGGCGCTGAAGACGGCTCGGTTCGGCAGACCGGTCAAGGGATCATGGTGGGCGAGAAACTCGATGTTCTGGTTGGTGCGCACGACATCGCGAAACCGGACCCAAAGGACAAAGATCGCCGAACAGAAGGATAGCACGCTCAGCACGGCCATGATGGTGCTGACGGTCAGCACCAGACGGTTGGCCGAGGCGATCACCGGCGAGATATCCAGCAGCAAGACGCCGCTGCCATAGAGGTGACCGGCCCGGCGCAAGGGGGTGGCGATGATGGCCAGCGGTTCGATCCCGCCCCACCAGGTGCGGAATACGGTGAGGCGCGGCGTCCTGGCCTCGTGCAGTTGGAGGAATGTTTCCGTCAGGTGCTGCGGTGTCAGCGGCGGCACCTGAAACGCCTCTGGCAACTGGGCCGTCATCTCCGCAGCACGAGCGCTCGACCAGGCCATCATGTCGGGGAAAAGGACCTCTGCCTGGGCCCGCAGGCTTTCAGCGCCCATATCCGCCGTTGCCGCATTGGCGATGCGGTCAAGATAGGCGGTGCCATTTTCCAGCAAGGCTCCTGCGGTCTCGTCCTCCGGGATCTGGGCATAGGTCTCGGACAGGGTCGTCAGTCGCAACCCGAGGCTGGACGCGGACACCGGATCGTCTGTCCCGCCGAGCCCGACAGCGACCTGGCTCCAGCCGGTCAGGGCCGATTCGAGGCTGTGGACAACCAGCCAGCGCGCCAGCAGCCGGTTGCTGGCAAACAGCCCGGCGGCAAGCAAAGCGGTCAGGAGCATGAGGGCAACGACCATGGCGAGATTCCGCCGGCGGGAAAGCTGGGTCATTGTCGGGTTTTAGCCTTTGTCTCAGGTCCTGTTTGGCGGCACTTTAGTCACGAGAGGTTTCAGTCAGGTTTATGCAGCCTGTTCTGCGGCAGCCGGGACTTGCGAAGGATCGGCAAGTCCCTGTAGTCCATGGGTGTTCGGGTTGGTCCAGGCGCAAGGTGGCCCGCCCTGAAGGTACGGAGCAGGCGGTTGAACATCTGGAGCAGCATTGGTGCCATCGTGTCTGCCATCGGCGCAGGCGGGGCCCAGCTCATCGACCGCCTGGTACAGCTCGTTCTGGCGCGGCCGGAGGGCACCAGTTCTGTCGGCTTCACGGTCGCGATGATTGCGCTCTCGGCCAAGATGGCCAAGGCGGACGGGGTGGTGACCACGGATGAGGTCCTGGCCTTCCGCGACCTGTTCGAAGTGCCCCCCGGCGAGGAGGCCAACGTCGCCCGCCTGTTCAACCTTGCCAAGCAGGACATCGCCGGCTTCGAGACCTATGCCAAGAAGCTGGCCGATCTCTTTCCCTATGACCGCAAGACCCTGCTCGACATCCTCGATGGCCTGTTCTACATCGCCAAGGCGGACGGGGTCGTGCATCAGGACGAGTTGAGCTTTCTGGAGCGGGTCAGCGAGATTTTCGGCCTCGATGCGCGGGAGTTTTCCAAGGTGCTGGCCCGGCATGTGCGCGAGCGCGGCAATCCCTACGCTGTTCTGGGCATCTCTCCCGATGCCAGCCCCGAGGACATCAAGGCGCAGTACCGCCGCGAGGTCCGCGAGACGCATCCGGATGTGATGATCGCACGGGGTGTCCCGGAGGAATTCGTGCGGATTGCCAATGACCGGCTGGCTGCGCTCAATGCAGCCTATGCCCAGATCAATGCGGAGCGTGGCCTGTGAGTGTCCGGACAGATTGCAGTGTCAGCGCCAAGGTACATCCTTCGCCCAATCACAACGAGCGGCGCGATGCGGCGGCCATCGACATGCTGGTCCTGCATTACACCGGCATGCAGGACGGGACCAGCGCGCTGCAGCGCTTGTGCGATCCACGCGCCGAGGTCTCGGCGCATTACCTCGTCGAGGAAGATGGCTCGATCCTGCAATGCGTGCCGGAAGCCCGCCGGGCCTGGCATGCAGGCAAGTCATTCTGGAAGGGCGTCACCGATCTCAATTCCTGTTCCATTGGCATCGAGATCGTCAATCCGGGCCATGCCTGGGGCTACCGGCCTTTCCCGGACGGGCAGGTCGAGGCCGTGATCGCGCTCTGCGCCGACATCTGTGCCCGGCACAGGATCGCGCCCTGGCGTGTCCTGGCGCATTCCGACATCGCGCCCGAACGCAAGAACGATCCGGGTGAACTGTTCCCCTGGGATCGCCTGGCTGCTCAGGACATCGGGCATTTCGTCCCGCCGGTCCCGGTAACGGGCGGGCGGTTCTTCCAGCAGGGGGAGAGCGGACAGCCCATCGAAGCCTTGCAGTCGATGCTGGCGATCTACGGCTACAACATCGCCGTGAATGGCGAATACGACGCCCAGACAACGGCCGTCATCACCGCCTTTCAGCGCCACTTCCGGCCAGAGCGGGTTGACGGCATCGCCGATGCCTCGACCATCGCCACCTTGCATGCCCTGCTGACAAGCCTGCCCGACCTTGCCTGAAGCGCTCGGGTGATGACCCGTCACACCTGTCCGCTCCAGCGTGGCGCAAACGCACCTGGCGTCAGGCCGGCAATCTGAAATTTCCGGTAAGTCAGAAAAGGCGGGTTTCAGGCTGTTCTCATGCTCGCCGCAATGAATCACAGTATTGCCTAATTCTCGTCAAACTTCGCAGGAATTGACGAAAATTCGCCAGTAATATCGTAGTATTAGAGTTAACAACTGTAACATTTCGTGATTGATCCGGGCCCATTCTGGCCCCAGGTCGCCGTCATTTCTCTGCGCCTCGTTTTCGCCGATGGCTGACAAAGAACAACAAGACGGAGTTTGACCGTATGTCCAATTCGCGCACACCCTTGCGCCGGGCCACCTTTGCCCTCTTCGCCCTCCTGATTTCTGTGGCTACGACGGCCTCACCGGTTCTTGCCAGTGGTGGCCGTGCGCTGCTGCCCAAGCCGGGCGCCGAAGCCAGCAAGAGCAAGGACAAGCCCGAGATGCGTGAAGTGCTGGTCGAGGATGAGTCCGGCCTGCTGCGTCCGGCCTGGCGTCCGGTCGACGAACCGGTTGCCGCTGGCCTGCTGCTGCCGGGCAAGGGCAACAGCCCGAAAGCTGCAGCATCGGCCAAAACGGCAACTCCTTCGAAGGCCAAGTTCAAGGACCTGATTGACGCCGCCGCGCGCAAGCATGGTGTGCCGGTGGCTCTGGCCCACGCCGTGGTGCGTGTGGAAAGCAACTACAATCCGCGTGCCCGTGGCAGTGCCGGCGAAGTCGGTCTCATGCAGATCAAGCCGGCAACCGCGCGCGGCCTTGGCTTCCGTGGTTCGGTCAAGGCGCTGTATGACCCGGCGACCAACCTGGAATGGGGCATGCGCTATCTGGCTACCGCGCACAAGCTGGCCTCCGGCGATACTTGCGGTACCATCCTGCGCTACAATGCCGGCCATTTTGCCAAGCGCATGAATCCGGTCAGCAAACGCTACTGCGGCAAGGTCAAGGTCATCCTCGCCTCTGCCTGATTGACCGGACAGGGGCGGTAACCTGTCCGCCCCGCGCCCTCACAGGAACTTGCGCCGGATCGTCGTAACTGACGTCGGGGCCCGCACATCCGGACGGGTCGTGCTGTCTGCCAGCGGCGCGCCAACGGTGGTCATCACCGGAATGATGCCAGCCCAGATCGGCAGGTCGAGATCATCCTTGTCGTCAACCGGCGGGCCGGCCCGGCGCTTGGCAGCAGCATGCTCGACTTCGATGGCGACAATGCCGGTGGCCTTCAGTTCCTTTTCGGTCATCTTGCGGCTTTCGGCCCAGCGGCCGGGCAGCAGGTGATCGGTGATGACCGTCAGCGCGATTTCAGCCTCCTGCAGGTCTGTGACCGGCCGGGCACGGCCGTGCACCACCACCGAGCGGTAGTTGACCGAGTTGTGGAACGCCGAACGGGCAACGACGAGGCCGTCGATGATGGTCACGGTCATTGTCACCGGCGCCCCCTCCGGCAGGGCCTTGACGATGCGTGCGGCGCTTGCCCCGTGGATGTAGATGGTCTCGCCGTCGCGGCCATAGGCCATTGGGATCACCATTGGCCGGCCTTCGCTGATGAAGCCGACATGGGCGACCATGCCGGCGTCCAGCACCTCATGCACGGCGTCGATGTCATAGTCGGCCCGCAGACCGTTCCGGATTCGGGCGTGGCGGGGCAGGGACTTGGGGTCAAATACTGCGTCATTCATGATGGGTCCGTCCGCTCCGGCGTCGGTGGGCTTCTCGCGTGTGGTCAGGATGTGCTATCGACTGGAGCCTCGCCAGAGCCACTCCTGCGCAAAATGAGGGGTCCAGTTGTTTGACGGTTTGATCACGCTTGATCGCGGCTTGCCGCGTAGTCTGCCACAGCAGATTTACGCCGGACTGCGGAACGCCGTGCTGCAAGGCACACTGAAGGCCGGACAGCGACTTCCCTCGTCGCGGCAGCTGTCGGAGGTACTCGCGGTGTCGCGCAACACCGTCAACCTTGCCTATGAGCTGCTGGCTGCCGAGGGCGTCATCGAGGTGCGCCCAGGAGCTGCGCCCCGCATCAGCGGACCGGTTCTTCCCGAGGGCGCGCAGTCGGGTGCCGCTGTTGCCGCCCGGCCGGTCACCCTGTCCGCGAGGGGCGTCCGGTTGACGACCGATCCACGCGGCCCGGACTGGATCACGCGCCGGGGGGCGCTGCAGGCGGGCTTGCCTGACCCGGCGCTGTTTCCAGGTGAGCTCTGGGGCCGGGCCTTGCGCCGCGCTGCTAGGACACTCCGCACCGGCATCCTCTATGACGAGGCAGCCGGCCTGCCTGTGCTGCGGCAGGCGCTCGCGGACTATCTCTCCGCCGAGCGCGGCGTCAGGGCGTCGCCGTCACAGATCCTGATCGTCTCCTCGATGCAGGCGGCCCTGTCGGCTGTTGCGCAGGCCTTCGCTGATCCGGACGATGCCGCGCTGATCGAGAACCCCGGCTACATTGGTGCCCGGATGGCTTTTCTCGGTGCCGGCCTCACCGTGCATCCGCTGCCGGTGGACGAGCGCGGTGCTGACATCTGGCGCCTTGCGCCCGACACGCCCGCGCCGCGCCTCATTTACGTCACCCCATCGCAGCATTACCCGCTCGGCGGCCGCATGACCCTCGACCGGCGCCTGGCCCTGATCGAGGCCGCACGGCAGGCGGGGGCGCTGATCCTGGAAGACGACTACGACAGCGAGTTCCTGTTTGAAGGCCGGCCGATTGCCGCCTTGCAGGGGCTCGCCAATCAGGACGAGGTGATCTACCTCGGCACCTTTTCAAAGAGCCTTCTGCCAGGTCTGCGGATTGCCTATTGCGTCGTCCCTGAGGCACTCGTCCGGCCCTTGACCCTGCTCCTGCGCAACACTGGCCGTCAGGCCAATGCCCATGTCCAGGCAGCACTGGCCGATTTCATCAGCGAAGGGCATCACCGCGCCCACCTGAAGCGCGTTCGGGAGGTTTATTCCGGTCGCGGCCAGGCGCTTTATGCGGCGTTGACCGAGCGTCTTGGCAATCGCATCCGTATCGCCTCACCAACGGGAAGCATCCAGCTCGCCGTGCGTTTCAATGAACAGGTCGATGATCTATGGCTGGCGAGCGAACTCGCCCGGCGCGGCTTTGCCCCGTCCCCGCTCAGCTCCAGCTATCTCGGGCCAGAGCGCGAAAGCGGGCTGATCCTCGGCTACGCCAGCGCCACGCAGGCGGACATCGACCGCTGCGTGGCCGCCATCGATGACCTCTTGCGCAGTCTGTGACGACCCGTTGCTGATCAGGCCAGCCGCATTTCCGGCACGGTCTCGGCCGATCCGCCGGGGATGATCAGCGGCGCGCCGGTTGCCGCCAGGATCGTGTCGACATCAACCCCCGGCGCCCTTTCGCGCAGTTCGAGGCCCGCGTCGGTCGGGGCGATGACGGCAAGGTCGGTGACGACGAGATCCACCCGGCGCATCGCGGTCAGCGGCAGGCTGCATTCGGTCACCAGCTTCGGCTCGCCCTTGGCGCTGTGGATCATCGCCACCACGACCCGCCGCGCCCCGGCGACGAGATCCATCGCCCCGCCCATGCCCGGCACCATCTTGCCCGGCACCATCCAGTTGGCGAGATAGCCGCGCGCATCCACCTGCAGGCCGCCCAGGACGGTCATGTCGAGATGCCCGCCGCGGATCAGGCCGAAGCTCATGGCGCTGTCGATGGAGGCGGCCCCCGGAACGGCGGTGACAAAGCTGCCGCCGGCATCCGTCAGGTCCGGATCCTCCATGCCTTCCTCCGGCCTCGAGCCGAGGCCGATGACGCCGTTTTCCGCCTGGAAGAACACATGCACGTCCTTCGGCAGGAAATTGGCAACAAGGCTGGGCAGGCCGATGCCGAGATTGACCAGCGTGTTCGGCTTGACCTCCAGCGCCACGCGCCGGGCGATGAGTTCCTTGGCGTCCATGGCTCAGACCTCCCGTGCCAGAATGTGATCAACCAGAATGCCCGGGGTCTTCACCGCATCCGGCGGAATGACGCCAACGGGCACGATCACCTGCGGTTCGGCGATCACCAGCGTGGCGGCCAGCGCCATGATCGGGTTGAAGTTATGGGCGGTCAGCGAATAGTCGAGATTGCCGACATAATCGGCCTGGCGCGACGCAATCAGCGCCACATCGGCATGGATCGGACGCTCCAGCAGGAACGGGCGGCCATCCACCTCGATGACCTCCTTGCCCTCGGCCACCAGCGTGCCGATGCCGGTCGGCGTCAGGACGCCGCCGAGCCCGGTGCCGCCGGCCCGGATCCGCTCCACCAGCGTGCCCTGCGGCACCAGCTCCACCTCCAGCGTCCCGGCGATCATCTGCGCCTGGGTCTCCGGGTTGAGGCCGATATGCGAGGCGATCACCTTGCGCGCCGCGCCGGCACTGATCAGCTTGCCGATGCCCTTGCCCGGCATGGCGGTGTCATTGGCGATGATGGTGAGATTCCGCGCACCGCGCGCCACCAGTGCATCGATGAGGCGATGCGGCGATCCGACGGCCATGAAACCGCCGATCAGCACGCTTGCGCCATCGGGAACCATTGCGGCCGCTTCCTCGGCCTTGATCGCATGTTTCATGGGTGGCGCCAGCTCCCTGCTGCCCGCTGCCCCTTTGGCAGCCAGTGGACGCTACCGCGTTGCAAACCGCTGAACCAATGAAGTTTTTGCGACGCAGCACCCCCTGTCCTACCTCCTAGCCTCATCCTTCGAGTGACTTGCCAGCGGCGGCAAACCGGGCTTGTCTGGGACAAAACCGCCAGAGCCTGGGAGGGGAAACATGAACGTTGCCGAATGGCTGGCCCGCACGGGCCGGGTGATGCCGGAGCGGCCGGCGCTCTATCAGGGAACCCGCCTTGTCGCCGACTACGCCACCTTTGCCGCAAGGGTGCGCCGACGCGCCGTTCACCTGCGGTCCGTCGAAGGGCTGAAGCCCGGCGCGCGCGTGGCAATCTTTACTGAGAACTGCCCGGCCTATCTCGAACTTCTCTACGCCGGCTGGCACGCGGGCCTTGCCATGGTTCCGGTCAATTACAAGCTGCATGTCCGCGAGGCGGCCTTCATTGCCAGCGACAGCGGTGCCGAGCTGATGGTTGTTGCTGATCCGGGCGACGCTGATCTTGCTGCGGCGCTCCTGGAGGCCGGAGCCACTACCCGGCTTTCCGGCCTTGATCTCGGCCTGACCGCCGATGACGACTATGCCGGGCCCGCGCCACGCGGGCGGGACGACCTCGCCTGGCTGTTCTACACCTCCGGCACCACGGGCAAGCCGAAGGGGGTGATGATCACCCACGGCAACCTGATGGCCATGACGCTCAGCTATTTCTGTGATGTCGACGAAGTCCGGCCCGAGGACGCCGCCCTTTATGCCGCACCGATGTCGCATGGCGCCGGCATCTACAACTTCATGCATGTCATTCGCGGTGCCGGCCATGTCGTGCCGGACAGCGGCGGCTTTGAGCCTACGGAGATCCTGGCGCTGGGCCGGGCCTTCGGCAGCCTGCATCTTTTCGCTGCCCCCACCATGGTGCGCCGCCTGGTGGAGCGTGCCAAGGCCGACGGCGTCACCGGCGAGGGCCTTCGCACCATCGTCTATGGCGGCGGGCCGATGTATGTCGCCGACATCGAGGACGCCGTCGCGGTCATGGGGCCGCGCTTCGTCCAGATCTACGGCCAGGGCGAATGCCCGATGACCATCACCGCCTTGCCGCGCCATCTCGTGGCCGACCGCAGCCACCCGGCTTGGCGCGAAAGGCTCGGCTCCGTCGGCACGCCGCATTCCTGCGTCGAGGTGCGCATCGCCGGTCCGGACGGGACACCGCTCGGGCCGGGTGAAGATGGCGAGATCCTCGTGCGCGGCACGCCGGTCATGGCCGGCTACTGGAACAATCAGGAGGCAACGGCCAAGACCCTCGCCGGCGGCTGGCTGCACACCGGTGACGTCGGCCGCCTGTCCCCTGACGGCTTTCTGACGCTCACCGACCGTTCCAAGGACGTCATCATCTCCGGCGGCAGCAACATCTATCCGCGCGAGGTCGAGGAGGTGCTGCTCACCCATCCGGCTGTGCGGGAAGTCTCGGTCATCGGCGCGCCCGACCCGGATTGGGGCGAGGTGGTGGTGGCTTTCGTGGTGGCTGATCCGGGCGTCGCTGTTTCCGATCTCGACGCCCATTGCCTTGCCGCGCTCGCCCGTTTCAAGCGGCCAAAGGCCTGGCACTTTGTGACCGAACTGCCCAAAAACGCCTACGGCAAGGTCCTCAAGACAGACCTCCGCCAGCGTCATGCCACCCGTTGATCAGGCCCCATCCCCCCCCCCCCGCCGTCATGCCATGACTTGATCATGGCAACCACGCCGTTCCCTCCCGGTCCGCACGGACTAACAGCAGGCCACCCGACCAGCCGTCCACGCGGATGCCAGTGCCGGGCCGCTAGGTCACGGCATGGATGCCATGGTCGAGCCATGGCATGACGAAGGAACTGTTGCGGTGCGTGACGCTACCGCCGTTCTGCCCGATCCGGTGGTAGCTCAGTTCCTCCGTACCCCCGCCGTCAACATCGCCCTCGTTCCCCCTTGCCGTCATGCCATGACTTGATCATGGCATCCATGCCGTTCCCTCCCGGTCCGCACGGACCAGCAGCAGGCCACCCGACCAGCAATCCACGCGAATGCCGGCGCCGGGACGACAGGGCACGGCATGACGAAGATGAATGTCCCTCTCGTCGTCGATGGCATCGCGCCGCTGCATCCTGTAGGACTCCTGGGATGCGGGTGTCCTGCACCGCAGACCGGCATCTGGAGACCGACATGGACGAACTGGCAACCGTTGCAATCCTTGGCCTTGGCCTCGGCTTCATTGCCTTCGTGCTGCCGATCATCCTGTATTTCCGGGTCAGCGAGTTAAAGCGACGCGTTGCCACGCTCGAACGCGCGCTGGCGCCTGGGCTGGATCTCCGTGCGGCAGCGCAGACCGTTTCCGGTCTCGCAGACGAGAGTGAGGACGGCTTTCTGTCCGCCGCCCCTGAAGACAAGACACCGGCGGATTCAGTCGGCGGAAGCCTCGCATCTGCCGCCGCTGAGACCGCCGACCTGCCGCAACCCGATGCTGATGCGCCCGTTTCAGGGCCTTTCGCCCATCTGCCACGCCGCGACAGCTCCCCGCAGGCAAAGCCTGTGGAACCATCGACCAAACCCGCCATCGACCGGGAACGCGAGATCGGGGGCAAGTGGACCGTCTGGGCCGGCGGCATCGCGCTGGCCATCGGCGGTGTGTTTCTCGTCAAATACGCAATTGACAACAATCTCTTCGGTCCCGAGGTGCGGATCCTGCTGGGCGCCGTGCTTGGGCTGGGCCTGATGGCCGCTGGTGAATTCACCCGCCGACGCCCGGACGTCTTTGCGGTCCCCGGCTTTGAGACCGCGAACATCCCGGCAACCCTGACGGCCGCCGGCAGCCTGACGCTGTTTGCTGATCTCTATGCCGCCCATGCGCTCTACGGACTGATCGGTCCCGCCCTTGCCTTTGTCGCGCTGGGCGCAGTTGCGGTGCTCACCATGCTCGCCGCGCTGCTGCACGGACCGGCGCTGGCCGGGCTGGGTGTCGCCGCCAGCTACGCCGTGCCGCTGCTGGTCACCTCCCGCGAACCGGCGCTTGTGCCGGCCATGACCTACATCCTGTTCGTCTCGGCTGCCGCCATCGGCATCGGCCGGGCCCGGTTCTGGCTCTGGCTTGCGGGTCTCGCCGTTGCCGGGCTCTGCGCCTATGGCTTCCTGTTCGGCTTTGCGGCAGGGCAGGGGGACCGGCTGGCGCTGGTGCTCTACTTGCTGGCGGCAACACTCCTTGTGCTGGCCGGCTTTGTCTTCCGCCTGCACCGCAATGCTCCGGCCGTCCCGGTCGCCGTGGATTGGGTCGCCACTGCCGCCCTCTCCGCCGTCCTGCTGCCGCTCGTCCTCACCCTGCAGTTCCCGTCAGGTCTGGGGTTCAGCCTGCTCGAGGCTGGCCTGTTGCTCGTGCCCTTCGTGCTCGCCAGTCATGCGCCGGCGCTGCGCTATGCCGTCTTCGGTCCGCTTGTTGTGCTGCTGTTGCTCGCCTTCGGCTTTGGCGAGGGGCTGATGCTTGACGACCTCACCCGCCTGACGCTGACGGGCGACGCGGCGGCGGTGATCACGCCAGTACCGGCGGAGGCGGTTGCACAGCTTGCAACCTTCCGACTTTTGCTCGGCATCGAGGGCCTGTTCCTGTTCGCGCTGGCCTTTTACGCCTCGCTGCGGTCGGCCGCGCGCGGTCTCGTGACGGCTGCGGCGCTTGCCGGGGTCGTCGGCCTTGTCGGCATCGCCTGGATCCGTCTTGAAGACTGGCAGGTTTCTGTGCGCTTCGGCCTTCTTGCCCTCGCCCTCGCCTTGCTCTGTCTTGCCATGGCCGAGCATTTCACCGCCCGGTTTGGCCGCCGCCAGTCGTCTCAAGCTGCGCCTTTCGTTCCGGGCGGCGAAGCAGCCCTGGCCGGTTGGGTGATCGCCGGTCTGACCTCCGCCGTGCTGTCCGCCTGTTTCAGCCTTGGCTCTGCCGCACTCACCGTCGCGCTGGGCCTCTTGCCCCTCATTGTCGCGGCAACCGGACTGCGGCACAGGCTTGTGGCGCTGCGCTGGCTGGTGCCCCTCAGCGTCCTTCCCTATGCCGCCCGTCTTCTTTGGGATCCCTTCATCGTCGGAGATCAACTCGGGGCAACGCCGCTGTTCAATGCCCTGTTGCCGGGATACGGCCTGCCGGCCCTCGGCCTTGCCGGCGCAGCGGTACTCCTCAGCTTCCGTAGCCGTGACTTGCCAGCGCTGGGAGCCCAGGCGCTTGCGATCCTGTTTGGCGTTCTTGCCCTCGCCATGCTGGCGTTGCATTCTGTGGATCCGGTCTTCCGCTTCTCCGGCAATGGCATGGAACTGCAGGCCAGCGCGGTGCTGGTGCTCATCGGCTGTGCGGTTGCCCTCGGCCTCACCCGGCTCGGGCGCAACACAGTGTCTCCCGTCCTCACCTGGGGCGCCATGGCGGTCAGTCTCGCCGGCATGGGCTTTGGCGCCCTGACGCTCAGCGCGCTGGTCAATCCGCTGATGACGGGTGAACCGGTGGGGATGGGGCATGTCTTCAACTGGGTGACTTATGCCTATGGGCTTCCGGCGGTCCTCTACACGGTGCTGGCCCTGGCTGCGGCTCCCGTGCGCCCGCGCCGCTATGTCCAGGCCACAATGCTGTTTGCCGCCCTTCTTGGCTTCTGGTTCGTCAATCTCACCATTCGTCAGGCCTTCAGTCCGGACTATCTCGATGCAGCTCCAATCAGCGAACTGGAAACCTATGTCACGTCGCTGGTCTGGCTGGTGATCGGCGTCGGTCTGCTCGGTTTTGGCTTCCTGCGGGCCTCGCTTGGCCTGCGAAAGCTGTCGGGCGTGGTCATTGCCGCCGTAGTGCTCAAGGTCTTCCTGATCGACATGTCCTCGCTTGAAGGGGTGATGCGGGCGCTGTCCTTTGTCGGTCTCGGCCTGACGTTGATGGGGATCGGCGTTGCCTATCAGCGGCTTGTCCTGCGGCTGCCGGCCCCGCTGCCTGCAGCCGATGACACCGCTCGTCCTTGACCCGGCTCCGTTTCGTCCGTAAGGGGGGCGGGTCAGTCGGCCGGACGGCTGCTGCCGCGAGACCCGAAAGGGTGCGGGAGAGGAAAGTCCGGGCTCCAAGGAGACACGGTGCCGGGTAACACCCGGCGGGGGCGACCCCAGGGAAAGTGCCACAGAAAGCAAACCGCCTTCGTCCCCCGCGTCTCTGGATGCGGATCAGGGCCTGAGGTAAGGGTGAAAGGGTGGGGTAAGAGCCCACCGCGCGACCGGTAACGAAAGCGGCACGGTAAACCCCACCGGGAGCAAAACCGAATAGGGATGGCGCAGGTTCCCGCAAGGGCGCCGGGTTGGTTTCCAGGCCGGCCATCCGGGTAGGTTGCGCGAGGCGTCTGGCAACAGGCGTCCCAGATGAATTGCCGTTACGTGGGCCGGTTCGCCGGCCTGCCTTACAAAACCCGGCTTACAGGCCGACTGACACTTTTCCCTTTCATTCGTTCAAGGATCGCCGCTCGACAGGCGCCGGTTCGCCGTGTCTTGCCGGCTGGGCCCGGCTCGGCGCCTTTGATCCCAACCCTGCCAGTGCAGCCCCGGTAACACTCGCTTAACCCTGCTGATGTTTCTGGGGACAGGCGGTGTCATTGCGGGGTGCTGTGTCTTGGTGGTGGCTGATTCCATTGACGCCCATGCCATCCCATGGTATCCCATAATGACCCGGAAATGATGGATGAGCTGCGGTTTTCCGCGCCGCGCGAGGGTCCCCGGCATGGGACAACGCGCCGTGTCTTTTGAGTTCATTCAGTGATTTCCGAGGGTTCGGGGCTCACGCCAGAAGGCGTGTTGAAAGGGAATTATGGCCGGCTTCGTCTCGCATTTTGTCAACCGGCTGGATTCGAAGGGGCGGGTGTCTATTCCTGCGCCGTTTCGGGCTGTGCTGGCGCGGGACGGGTTTGAGGGGCTCTATTGCATCGCATCGCCGCATGCTCCTGCTGTCGATGCCGGGGGGAATGCGCTGGTCGGTGAGATCGAAACCCGCCTCGCCGGCTTTGCCAAGCTGTCTGCCGACCATGATGCGCTGGCCTTTGCCCTGTTTGGTGCCAGCGAGACGCCGAAGGTCGACGCGGAGGGCCGCATGATAGTGAGCGACATGATCCGCGAACAGGCCGGTATTGCCGATGAAGTCGCCTTTGTTGGCCTTGGCTACAAGTTCCAGCTCTGGGAGCCTCAGGCGTTCCGCGCCCATCGCGCCGAGGCGCAGAAGCGCGCATTGGCCATGCTGACGGCAGGAGGTCCGGCATGACGGGCGATCTGTTGACCGCTCAGGACGAAGCCGCCGGCGCGCCGGTCCGCCACGTGCCGGTTCTTCTGGATGCGGTGCTCTCGGCCATGGCGGCTGAACCGGGCGAGTTGATCGTTGATGGCACCTTTGGCGCTGGCGGCTATTCAAGGGCGCTGCTGGCCGCCGGTGCGCAGGTCATCGGCATTGACCGGGATCCGGATGCGATTGCCGGCGGTCAGGCGCTGGTTGCCGCCGCCAAGGGCGCGCTCCGACTGGTTCCCGGCCGCTTTGCCGATCTTGCCACGCATCTGGAGGCGCTCGGCGTCGAGGCGGTCGATGGCGTCGTGCTGGATCTCGGCGTCTCCTCGATGCAGCTGGACGAGGCCGATCGCGGCTTCTCCTTCATGCGCGACGGGCCGCTGGACATGCGCATGGAACAGGCGGGTCCCTCCGCCGCCGACGTGGTCAACACGCTGCCCGCCCGCGATCTGACCCGCATCATCGGGTTGCTGGGCGAGGAAAAGCGCGCCGGTCAGGTCTCCCGCGCCATCGAGGCCCGGCGCAAGCTGGAGCCTTTCACCCGCACGTCTGATCTGGCGGCGCTGATCGAGAAAGTCGTCGGCCGTTCGCCGAAGAAGATGCACATCCATCCGGCCACGCGCACCTTCCAGGCGCTGCGGATCTATGTGAACAGCGAGCTGCATCAGGCTGCCGAGGTGCTTGCGGCGGCCGAGGCGGCGCTGCGTCCCGGTGGCCGGCTGGTGGTCGTCAGCTTCCACAGCCTCGAGGACCGCATCGTCAAGAAATTCTTCGCCGACCGCTGCCGCGTCACGGCCGGCGGCTCGCGCCACATGCCGGAGCAGGATGTGCCGCCGGCGACGTTCGAACTGCTGGTCAAGGGTGGTCAGGAGCCGGACGAGGCCGAGACGGCCGTCAATCCGCGTGCGCGCTCGGCGCGCCTGCGTGCCGGTCGCCGCACCACGGCCCCGGCCCGCCCCCTCGACATTCACGCGATTGGCGTGCCGCATCTGGCGGCATTCCAGGGACTTGGAGGATAGGCAATGCTTGGCCGCTATCTCAATCTTGTCTTCGTGATCGCCGTCGTGATCGGCGCCGCCACTGTCTTCGACATGAAGATGGCAGCGGAGCGCTCGGCGGAGCGGGTGGCGGAACTGAAGCGCAAGATCGAGGACGAGCGCGAGGCGATCCGTCTCCTGCGGGCCGAGTGGAGCCTCCTGAACCAGCCGCAGCGCCTGCAGGGGCTGGTTGAGCGCTACAGCGATTTTCTCCAGCTGCAGCCGCTGGAGCCGAAGCAGATCGTCAGCCTCGACACCTTGCCGGTGAAGCCGGTGATGCTGGAGCCTGTCGGTATCGACAGCCTCATTGACGGATTTGCCGCAGCTCCGGTTGCCACCACCACAGCCGCAACCATCCAGTAAGGGCAAAGCCATGAGCCAGGCGAGCGAGCCTCTGTCCTTCCTGCAATTCAAGCGCAGCCAGCCGAAGCCGACCTATGGTTCGGTGTCGACCGGAACCGTGCGCTCGCGCGTCTATTTGTCCATGGTCGTCTTTGCCCTGATCTTCTGTGTCATTGGCGGACGGCTCGCCCAGCTGGCACAGATGGAGGAGCAGCCGACCAAGGAATTCATGTCGGCACAGGATGCGGTCGCGGCCTCCCGTCCGGATCTTGTCGATCGCAACAGCGAGATCCTCGCCACCGATATCAAGACCGCCTCAGTCTATGCCGAGCCGCGCAAGATCCTCGATGTCGAGGAGGTGCTTGAGGGCATCGGCAGTGTGTTTCCGGACCTCAACAACGACGCCATGCGCAAGCGGCTGTCCAGCCGCGCAGGCTTCATCTGGCTGAAACGCGAGATCACGCCGGCACAGCATCAGGCGATTCACCGGCTCGGTTTGCCCGGCATTGGCTTTCTCTGGGAAAAACAGCGCTTCTATCCGGGCGGACCGATTGCCTCGCATATCGTCGGCTCGGTCAATATCGACAACCAGGGCATCGCCGGCATCGAGAAATACGTCGATGACGCCTGGCTTGCCGACCTGCAGAAGCTCGGCTTTGCCTCGGACCGCTCGATGGAGCCGGTCAAGCTGGCGGTTGACCTGCGCGTCCAGCATGTCGTGCGTGATGAACTCCTGAAGGGCATCGAGCGCTACCGTGCCATTGCCGGTGTCGGCATCGTTCTCGACGTGAACACCGGCGAGGTCGTCGCCATGGCGTCGCTGCCGGATTACGATCCGAACAACCGGGGCGAGGCGCTGGAAGCGGACCGCATGAACCGTGCCACCGGCGGCACCTTCGAAATGGGCTCGGTGTTCAAGGGCTTTACCACGGCCAATGCGCTGGCCTCCGGCAAGGTCACCATGTACGACAGCTTCGACGCCACTCGCCCGATCCGGGCTGGCGGACGGACGATTTCGGACTTCCACGGCAAGAAGCGCATCCTCTCGGTCCCTGAAATCTTCATCTACTCCTCGAACATCGGCACCGCCAAGATGATGCTGACCACCGGCATCGAGGAGCAGAAGCGCTTCTTTGCCGATATAGGCTTTACCTCGCGCACGGTTACCGAACTCCCCGAAAATGCGGCGCCGCAGGTGCCCAAGCGCTGGGGCGAACTTGCCGCCATCACCATGTCCTTCGGCCATGGCATTTCAGTCACGCCAATGCAGACGGCGGTTGCGGCTGCGGCGCTGGTCAATGGCGGCCGCTACATTCCGCCGACGTTCCTGCCGCGTGACGAGGCAACAGCGAACAGCCTTGCCCGTCAGGTCATCCCGCCCAAGGTCAGCCAGGCGCTGCGCTATCTTTACCGTCTCAACGTCATCACCGGGTCGGGCAAGCGCGCCGATGTTCCTGGCTATCTTGTTGGCGGCAAGACCGGCACGGCGGAAAAGGTCGAGAACCGGCGCTACAATCCGAACAAGCGCCGCAACTCCTTCCTCTCCGCCTTCCCGATGGATGATCCGCGCTATGTGGTGCTCGTCGTCCTTGACGAGCCCAAGCCGGAGAAGGAAGGCATGGCGGCCACCGCCGGTCTCAACACGGCTCCGATGGTCGCCAACATCATTCGCCGTGCCGCGCCCATGCTGGGGGTGATGCCCCGGGCAATTACCGAAGGGACACAGACGATCGAAATAGCCTATTAAGGGCCGCATGCGGGGAGAGTTCGGGATGGGGTCGCAGCCAGTTTCCCGCTCTCGCCGGAACCGACGACGCACAAGCGAACCTGGGATGACATGCATCTGAGCAACCTGATGGCGGATCTTGCTGGTCCGGCCTCCCTTTCTGATCTGACGATCACCGGTCTGACCTCGGACAGCCGCGCGGCCGGTCCGGGCTTTCTGTTTTTCGCCCTTGCTGGCGTCAAGGTGCACGGCGCCACCTTTGCTGGCCGCGCGGTCGCCGAGGGCGCCGTCGCCGTTGTGACGGATGCAGCCGGCGCTGAGCTGCTGGCGGGGCAGGGCGTTGCTGTTCCGGTGTTTGCGGTCGCGAACCCGCGCCTTGCGCTGGCGCAAATGGCTGCCCGGTTCCACGCCCCGCAACCGTCGACCATGGTTGCGGTCACCGGCACGGCCGGCAAGACCTCCGTCGCCCATTTTGTCCGCCAGATCTTCGAGCGCTGCGGCCATGCCGCCGCCAGCCTTGGCACCCTTGGAACCATCACGTCGAACGGCAAGAGCTATGGCGGCCTGACAACGCCGGATCCGGTGACGCTGCACCAGGACCTTGCTCGTCTTGCAGCTGACGGCATCACCCATGCGGCCATGGAAGCGTCCAGCCATGGGCTCGACCAGTTCCGGCTTGATGGCGTGCAACTGGCCGCTGCCGGCTTCACCAACCTTGGCCGCGACCACATGGATTATCATCCGACGGTCGAGGACTATCTCGCGGCCAAGCTGCGTCTTTTCACCGAGTTGCTGCCTGCCGGCGCCATCGCCGTCGTCGATCCGCTCGAGCCTTATGCCGACCGTGTGGTCGCTGCCTGTGAGGTGCGCGGCCTGAAGCTGCTGACGGTGGGCGAGCGCGGCACCGACCTGCGTCTTACCGGACTGAAGCACAGCGGCTTCAGCCAGGTCCTGACCATTGCCACACCGCGCGGCGACTACAAGATATCGCTGCCGCTTGCCGGCCGGTTCCAGGTCTCCAACGCCCTGATTGCCGCTGGCCTGGCCATCGCCGCCGGCGAACAGCCCGGTTCTGTCCTGCGGGCGCTGGAAGACCTTGAAGGCGCGCCGGGCCGGCTGGAACTGGTTGGTCACAAGGAGAACGGCGCGCTGGCCTTTGTCGATTATGCCCACAAGCCGGATGCGCTCGACAATGCGCTGGCGGCGCTGCGTCCGTTCACCAAAGGCCGGCTCGTCTGCGTCGTCGGCGCCGGTGGTGACCGGGACCCGGGCAAGCGGCCGATCATGGGCGAGGTCGCTACACGCCGGGCCGATGTGGTCATCATCACGGATGACAATCCGCGCAGCGAAGATCCGGCGCTGATTCGCAAGGCGATGCTGGCCGGCGCACCGGATGCTATCGAGATCGGCGATCGTCACGAAGCCATCGCCCGTGCCGTTGCAATGCTGGAAACAGGGGATGTCCTCTGCGTGGCCGGTAAAGGTCACGAAACGGGCCAAATCGTCGGTGACACGGTGCTGCCCTTTTCTGATCACGACGCGGTTCGCGTTGCGCTCGGCCTTGCGGTGGCTGATGCCGCGCGCGACATGGGAGATCCGGCATGAGCCTGCCGCTCTGGACCCTCGAGGAATTCGTAACTGCCGTCAGCGGCCGTGTCGTCGGCACTGCGGATGCTGCAATCACCGGCGTCTCGATTGACAGCCGCACGCTTCAGCCCGGCGAAGCCTTTATCGCTATCGCCGGCGACCGGTTTGATGGCCACGACTTCGTCGACGCCGCTTTGAAGGCCGGCGCAGCCCTTGCGCTGGTCTCACGCGAGCGCCTGCCGGATCTGCCGCAAGATGGCCGCTATGTGGTGGTCGAGGATGTTTTGGAAGGCCTGCGCTGCCTTGGCCGAGCCGCCCGCGCCCGCGTCAATGCGCGGATTGTTGCGGTTACCGGATCGGTCGGCAAGACCGGCACCAAGGAGGCGCTGCGTCTTGCCCTGACGCGGGTCGGCAAGACCCATGCCTCCGTTGCCTCGTTCAACAATCACTGGGGCGTGCCGCTGACCCTGGCGCGCATGCCGCGGGATGTCGAGTACGGTGTCTTCGAGATCGGCATGAACCACGCCGGCGAGATCACACCGCTGGTCCAGATGGTCCGCCCGCATGTGGCGATCATCACCACCGTGCAGCCGGTGCATCTGGAATTCTTCGATTCCGTCGAGAGCATTGCCAAGGCCAAGGCGGAGATCTTTGCCGGACTGGAGCCAGGCGGTGTTGCCATCCTCAACCGGGACAATGACCAGTTCGATCTCCTGACCTTCCTCGCCAAGACTGCCGGTGTCCCGACCATCCGCACCTTCGGCGAGACGGCGGGCGCGGATGGCAAGCTGCTGAAGCTCGTCACTCAGACCGGAACGTCGGTCGTGCAGGCACGCATCTTGGGGCAGGAGATCACCTACAAGATCGGAGCGCCGGGCCGGCATTTTGGCATGAACAGCCTCGCGGTCCTGCTTGCGGTCGTTGAAATGGGTGCGGACCTGGCCCTGGCAGGGCTGGCACTGGCCGAACTCTCAGCTCCGAAGGGACGCGGCGCCCAGACCCGTCTGATGCTCGCTGGCGGCCCGGCCATTCTCATCGACGAGAGCTACAACGCCAATCCGGCGTCCATGCGTGCGGCCCTCAGCCTTCTGGGAGACGCGCAGGTAAGTGTCCCCGGGCGCCGGCTCGCTGTCCTCGGCGACATGCTGGAACTGGGCGCGACGTCGCCGGCGCTGCATGCCGAGCTTGCCCCGCCGATCGCGGCGGCAAAGGTCGACGCTGTCTATTGCTGCGGTCCGATGATGCATGAACTGTGGCAGCGTCTGCCGGCAGGACAGCGCGGACTTTATGCAGATACATCCGCCGGTCTTCTTGACCGCCTGAAGGAAGATATTCGGCCGGGTGACGTGATCATGATCAAGGGATCTCTGGGCAGCCGAATGGGCCCCCTTGTGGAAGCGCTCAAGCAGGACTATGCGGCAGCGGATGAAACCGCAGCGGTTTAAGGATTCCCTATGTTCTATCTTCTCGGCGAACTCTCCGGCCAATTGTCTGCGCTGAACGTCTTCCGCTATATCACCTTCCGGACCGGAGCGGCGATCATGACCGCGCTTGTCTTCGTGTTCCTGTTCGGGCCGAAGATTATCGCCAGCCTGCGCCTGCGTCAGGGCAAGGGCCAGCCAATCCGCGAGGACGGGCCGCAAAGCCATCTGCTGACCAAGAAGGGCACGCCGACTATGGGCGGGCTGATGATCCTGTCCGGGATGATCGTCTCGACGCTGCTGTGGGCGGACCTGCGCAATCCGTATGTCTGGATCGTGCTCTGGGTCACCATCGGCTTCGGTCTCATCGGCTTCTACGATGACTATCTGAAAGTCACCAAGGCCACGCACAAGGGCTTTTCGGGCCGCGCCCGGCTCGGCATCGAGTTCCTGATCGCCGGCTCCGCCGCCTTCGCCGTGACCCTGCTCGACAACGGCCCCTTTGCCACCTCCATCGCATTTCCCTTCCTCAAGGACCTGCTGCTCAATCTCGGGATTGTCTTTATCCCGTTTGCCGCCTTCGTCATGGTCGGGGCCGGCAATGCCGTCAACCTCACGGATGGTCTGGATGGCCTTGCCATTGTACCGGTGATGATCGCGGCCGGGTCCTTTGCCATTATCGCCTATCTGTCGGGCAATGCCGTCTTTGCCGACTACCTGCAGATCCACCATGTCTCCGGCACCGGCGAACTCGCCGTTCTTTGTGGTGCGGTCATCGGTGCGGGGCTTGGGTTTCTCTGGTTCAACGCCCCTCCGGCCGCCATCTTCATGGGCGACACCGGTTCCCTGTCGCTGGGCGGCATGATCGGTGCCATCGCTGTGGCCACCAAGCACGAGATCGTCCTTGCCATCATCGGCGGGTTGTTCGTGCTGGAAGCCGTCTCGGTGATCGTGCAGGTCGCGTCCTTCAAGCTGACCGGCAAGCGCGTCTTCCGCATGGCGCCGATCCATCACCATTTCGAGCATCTCGGCTGGACCGAGTCCCAGGTCGTGATCCGGTTCTGGATCATCGCCGTGGTTCTCGCATTGATCGGCCTTGCCACCTTGAAGCTGCGGTGAGGCTCAGATGATCCCGATCACCAGTTTCGCCGGACAGACAGTCGCCCTCTTCGGGCTCGGCGGCTCCGGCATGTCCAGCGCTCTGGCGCTGAAGGCCGGTGGCGCCGACGTCCTCGCTTTCGACGATTCCGCGGCTCGCAACGACGCGGCCCGGACGCAAGGCCTGACGGCGGTGGATCTCAGCGGGATCGACTGGAGCAGCGTGTCCGCTTTGGTTCTGTCGCCGGGCGTGCCGCTGACCCATCCCGAGCCGCATTGGACCGTCCAGCTTGCCCGCAACGCCGGCGTCGAGGTGATCGGTGACATCGAACTCTTCGTGCGCGAACGTCGCCGCCTCTGCCCGGATGCGCCGCTGATCTGCATCACCGGCACCAATGGCAAGTCGACGACGACCGCGCTCGTCACCCATCTGCTCGCCAGCCTCGGCCTTGACGTGCAGATGGGCGGCAACATCGGCACGCCGGTCCTGGATCTGCAGCCGCTGGCTCCGCATCGGCATTATGTCGTCGAATGCTCGTCCTACCAGATCGACCTCGCGCCGAGCCTCGACCCGACCGTCGGCATTCACATGAACCTGTCGCCGGATCACCTGGACCGGCACGGCACCATGGAAAACTATGCCGCCATCAAGCAACGCCTCGTTGCCGGCAGCCGGTCCGCCGTCATCGGAGTGGATGACCCGCTGAGCGCCGCGATGGCGGACCGGCTTGCACTGGCCGGACGGCGGGTGCGCCGCATTTCCGGTCATCTGCCGCAGCCCGATGGCGTCTATGGCGATGGCTCGGGCCTGATGATGGCCGACCTTGGCACCCAGACCCGTCTCGCCGATCTCACCGGCATCGACGCCCTGCGGGGGCGCCACAACGCCCAGAATGCGGCTGCTGCTGCGGCGGCCCTGCTGGAGCTTGGCCAGTCACCGGAGCGGATTGCCGCTGCGCTGAAGACCTTCCCGGGCCTCAGGCACCGCATGCAGGTGATTGCCCGCCGCAATGGCGTGCTGTTCGTCAATGACAGCAAGGCCACCAACGCCGATGCTGCTGCCTGGGCGCTTGCCAGCTACAAGCGCATCTACTGGATCGTCGGCGGCAAGCCAAAGACCGGCGGCATCGAGCCCCTTGCCGAGTTCTTCCCGCGGATCGCCCGCGCCTATCTCATCGGCGAGGCGGCAGAAGCTTTTGCGGAAACCCTCGCCGGCAAGGCACAGGTGGAAATCTGCGGCACCATGGACGTCGCCGTTGCGCGGGCCGCCGAGGATGCGGCCCATGATCCGTCGCCTGAAAAGGTCGTCATGCTGTCGCCAGCCTGTGCGTCCTTCGACCAGTATCCGAACTTTGAGGTCCGTGGGGACGCGTTTGTCGCAGCTGTCGAGGCGCTGGATCGTGCCTCGGGGACAGAAGGAAATGCCTGATGGTTTCACGCGCCGATCGTGGTCCGCTGGCGGAATGGCTGTGGACGGTTGATCACTATCTTCTGGCGGCCTTTGTCCTGCTGGCGATCGGCGGCGTGGTCCTGTCCTTCGCGGCCAGCCCGCCCGTGGCCGAACGGCTCGGCGTGGAGAGCTTCTACTTCGTGAAGCGGCAGGCGATTTTCCTGTTGCCAGCCCTCGCGATGATGATCGGCCTGTCGCTGATGTCGCCCCGCATGATCCGCCGCGCAGCCCTCCTGATCCTCATCGGGTCCCTGGCCCTGATGGTCGCGACGCTGTTCCTCGGCGTCGAGGTCAAGGGTGGCCGGCGCTGGATCAATCTCGGCTTCACGACGCTGCAGCCCTCGGAGTTCCTGAAACCCGCCTTCGTCGTCATCGTTGCTTTCCTGTTATCGGAAAGCGGCCGTCGCCGCGAGGTTCCCGGCGCGCTGTTCTCGGCGCTGATCTTTGCTGTTGCCGCCATGCTCTTGATCGCCCAGCCGGACTTTGGCCAGACGATGCTGCTGGCGCTCGCCTGGGGGGCGCTGTTCTTCATCAACGGCCTGCCATGGATCGCAATCATCGCCCTTGCGGTCGTGGGACTAGTCGGCATGAGTTCGGCCTATTTTCTGTTGCCGCATGTCACCTCGCGCGTGAACCGCTTTCTGGATCCGGAATCCGGCGACACGTTCCAGGTCGACACCGCGCGTGAGGCGTTCCTGTCCGGCGGCTGGTTTGGCAAGGGGCCCGGCGAGGGCATCGTCAAGCGCATCCTGCCGGACAGCCACACCGACTTCGTGTTTTCTGTCGTCGCCGAGGAGTTCGGCATCATCGTCTGCATGCTGATGGTCGTGCTGTTCAGCTTCATCGTGCTGCGCGGCCTGCGCAATGCCGCGCGTGACCAGGACGCCTTCTCCCGGCTTGCCACCTCCGGTCTCGTCATCACCTTCGGCCTGCAGGCCACCATCAACCTGATGGTGAACCTCAATCTGCTGCCGGCGAAGGGCATGACGTTGCCGTTCATTTCCTATGGCGGCTCGTCGCTGTTCTCGACTGCGCTCACCGCCGGCTTCATCCTGGCGCTGTCCCGTCGCAAGCCGCGTCCGGTGCACAGCGAAAGCGTGACCATATCGCGGGTGTCGCCCTCCAGCCTGATGCAACCGGGGATCCGATGACCAGGACCATCCTTCTCACCGCAGGCGGCACCGGCGGCCATCTGTTTCCCGCCGAGGCGCTGGCCAGCGAACTCGTGCGGCGCGGCTGGACCGTGGATCTGGCCACCGACGAACGCGCCGACAAATACGGCAGCCGCTTTCCTGCCCGCGACGTCCACATCATCGCCTCGGAGACCCTGCGTTCGAAGTCGCCGGTCGCCATCCTGAAGACGATCTTCAGCCTGGCCCGCGGCACGCTGCAGGCCCTCGGCGTGGTGCGGCGGGTCAAGCCGTCCGTCGTCGTCGGCTTCGGCGGCTATCCGACCTTTCCGCCCATGCTCGCCGCGCGCCTTGCCCGTGTGCCTTCGATCCTGCACGAGGCCAATGCGGTGATGGGCCGGGCCAACCGGATGCTCGCGCGCGGCGTTGACGCGGTCGCCACCAGCGTTCCGATTCCCGGCCTCGATCCGGCCATTGCCGCGAAGGCAACAGAGACCGGCAATCCCGTCCGCCCGATGGTCATCGAGGCGGCCCGCACGGCCTATCCGCCGCTTGAGGCGCAGGGCCCGTTCCAGTTCCTCGTCTTCGGCGGCTCGCAGGGGGCCCGCTTCTTCTCTGACCTGATGCCGGAAGCACTCGCCCTGCTGCCAGCCGACAAGCGCGCCCGCCTGCGTCTTGTCCAGCAGTGCCGGCCGGAGGATCTGGACCGGGTCAAGAGCCGCTACGAGGAACTTGGCGTTTCCGCGGAACTCGCCGCCTTCTTCACCGACCTGCCGATGCGCCTTGCCAGCGCCCATCTCATCCTGTGCCGCTCCGGCGCTTCGTCTGTCAGCGAGCTGGCCGTCATCGGCCGCCCGTCGATCCTCGTGCCGCTGCCCCATGCGCTCGACCAGGACCAGAGCGCCAACGCCCGTGTGCTGGAAGCCGTGGGCGGTGCCTGGCCGATTGAACAGAAAAACCTCACACCTCAGGCGCTGGCCGACCGGCTCGGCAGCCTGATGGATGAACCTCAAACCCTTGCCGCTGCCGCCCGTGCTGCCGCCGGACAGGGCAAGGCCGACGCGGTTGCGCGCCTTGCCGATCTGGTCGAGCAGGTGGCCGCGCAATCGAAGTCGTGAAAGGAGACCGGCCATGAAGATGCCGCGTGAACTGGGTCCGGTGCATTTTGTTGGCATTGGCGGGATTGGCATGAGCGGCATCGCCGAGGTGCTGCACATGCTCGGCTACACCGTTCAGGGCTCGGACATGTCCGAGAGCGCAAACGTCCAGCGCCTGCGTGAAAAGGGCATTCCGGTCTTCATCGGCCATGCCGCCGAAAACCTCGGCGCGGCCGAGGTTCTGGTCGTGTCCTCGGCCATCAAGCGCGACAATCCGGAACTGATCGCCGCCCGCGAAAAGCTGATCCCCGTCGTGCGCCGCGCGGAAATGCTGGCCGAGCTGATGCGCTTCAAGCAATCAGTCGCCATCGGCGGCACCCATGGCAAGACCACGACGACCTCGCTGATCGCCGCGCTGCTGGAAGCCGGCGGGCTTGATCCCACCGTCATCAACGGCGGCATCATCAATGCCTATGGCACCAATGCCCGCATGGGCGCCGGCGACTGGATGGTCGTGGAGGCGGACGAAAGCGATGGCACCTTCGTCAAGCTGCCCGCCGATGTCGCGGTCGTCACCAACATCGATCCCGAGCATCTCGATCACTACGGCGACTTCGCCGGCGTGCGCGCCGCGTTCCGCCATTTTGTCGAGAACGTACCCTTCTACGGCTTTGCCGTGATGTGCCTCGATCACCCGGAAGTGCAGTCGCTGGTTGGCCAGATCGAGGACAAGCGCATCGTCACCTATGGCACCAACCCGCAGGCCGATGTCCGCTTCGTCGATGTGCGGATGGAAGGCGGCAAGGCGCATTTCAGCGTCCGCTTCCAGAACCGCCGCTCGGGCACCAGCGAGGCTCTGGACGATCTCGTCCTGCCGATGCCGGGCCTGCACAACGTCTCCAACGCCACCGCCGCCATCGCGGTCGCCAACCGCCTCTGCATTGCCGGGACCGCGATCCGCAAGGGCCTTGCCGGCTTCGGCGGCGTGAAGCGTCGCTTCACCCACACCGGCACCTGGAACGGGGTCGACATCTTCGATGATTATGGCCACCATCCGGTCGAGATCCGCGCCGTCTTGAACGCTGCCCGCGACACCGCCAAAGGCAAGGTCATCGCCATCGTGCAGCCGCACCGCTATACGCGCCTCGCCAGCCTGTTTGACGACTTCTCCACCTGCTTCAACGACGCGGACACCGTCATCGTCGCCCCGGTCTATGCGGCCGGTGAGCAGCCGATCGATGGCGTCAACCGCGACACGCTGGTCAGCGGCCTCAAGATCCATGGCCATCGCTCGGTTCTGGCACTGGAGGGCCCGGACGCCCTCGCCGGTCTCGTTGGCGGCATCGCCCAGCCGGGCGACTATGTTGTCTGTCTGGGCGCCGGCAACATCTCCCAGTGGGCGCATGCGCTGCCGGGCCAGCTTGAGGCGCTGGGGCAGGGGGCCAAGGCGTGAGTTCGGATAGTCTCCTGACCCGCCTCGGCGCCGCGATCCACGGCATTCGTGGCCGGGTTTCCGGCGATGCACCGCTCTCCGCCGTCACCTGGCTGCGTGCGGGCGGTCCGGCCAGCGTGCTGTTCCAGCCGGCCGACGAGGCCGATCTTGCCAGCTTCCTGCAGCAGCTGCCGAATGATGTGCCGGTGCTCGTCATTGGCCTTGGCTCCAATCTCCTTATCCGCGATGGCGGCTTTGACGGCGTTGTCATCCGCCTCACCGGCAAGGGCTTCGGCGGCATTGACCGTGTTGGCGAGACGGGCATTCGGGCCGGTGCCGCCGTTCCCGACAAACGCCTCGCCGAATTCGCAGCCGAAGCCGGTCTTGGCGGCTTTGCCTTCTACGCCGGCATTCCCGGTGCCATCGGCGGAGCCCTGCGCATGAACGCCGGTGCCCATGGCACCGAGACCCGTGACCGCGTTGTCGAGGTCACGGCGCTTGACCGCAAGGGCGCGCGCCATGTGCTCAGCAATGCTGATCTCGGCTATGCCTATCGCCACTGCAGTGCCCCGAAGGAGCTGATCTTCACCTCCGCCCTGTTCGAGGGCATCCCGGCCCCGGTGGAGCAGATCCGCGCCGAAATGGCGGACGTCACGGCCCACCGTGAAAAGGCCCAGCCGATCCGCGAGAAGACCGGCGGCTCCACCTTCAAGAACCCGGACGGCACCTCTGCCTGGAAGGTGATCGATGCCGCCGGCTGCCGCGGCCTCACCATCGGCGGCGCGCAGATGTCCGAGATGCACTGCAACTTCATGATCAACACGGGCGCCGCCACCGCCCACGACCTGGAACTCCTCGGCGAAACCGTCCGCCGCCGCGTCCGCGACACCTCCGGCATCCTCCTCGACTGGGAAATCAAACGCCTCGGCGATTTCACCCCCGGCCAGGAGATCACGCCTTTCCTCGATTGAAGGATTGGTGCTGTGTTCTTTCCCCGCGTCGCTCCTGCGCAGGCAGGAGCGACGCGGATTTGCTGCCTCTCCCAATCCATCTTCACCGCCCCCGGCGACCCATCCTTCGTCGCTCCTGCGAAGGCAGGAGCCCAGTAACCGAGGCGGGCAGATGTTACGCACGGTCGGCAACCCGCGTTGAGCTATAAGCAGAAACACCCGCTGCGATCACCAACCCACACCGGGGCTACTAGGCTCCTGCCTGCGCAGGAGCGACGAGAGTTTGTTGCCGCTCCCAACGCATCTTCACTGCCCCCGACCACCCCTCCTTCGTCGCTCCTGCGAAGGCAGGAGCCCAGTAACCGAGGCCGCCAGATGTTACGCACGAGCGGCAACCCACGCGGTACCGCGAGCGAAAAGGCCCGCAGCGATCACCAACCCACACCGGGGCTACTAGGCTCCTGCCTGCGCAGGAGCGACGAGAGTTGGTCACTTGCCAGGCCACGTTTCCTATTCCCGGCTACCCCTCCTTCGCAGGTGCGACGAGAGTTGGATTGCTCCCAACGCATCTTCACTGCCCCCGACCGCCCCTCCGTCGTCGCTCCTGCGCAGGCAGGAGCCCAGTAGCCGAGGCGGCCAGACTTGGCGCACGAGCGGCAACCCGCGCTGTTGGTTTGGTCACTTTGCGACCAAACTTTGCCAGCGAGAATGTTGCGCTCTCAAGGCGTACGCCCCACCGAGGGCGCAATTATTGATTGCATAAGCGGACGCGTGCACTATGCTTCTCTTATGCACGAGCGCATCTATTTCACATACATTCTGGCAAGCCGTCTGGGTGGAACCCTCTACATCGGCATGACGAATAACCTGATGCGACGCATGTTCGAGCACCGATCAGGCACCGGTTCGAAATTTACATCTGACCATAATGTGTATGCGCTGGTTCACTTCGAGCAACACGCAACCGCCGAAAGCGCCGTTCTGCGCGAGAAACAACTCAAGCGCTGGAAGCGAAGCTGGAAGGTTCGCCTGATCGAGGAGACGAACCCGAACTGGGAAGACCTGGCCCATCAGCTCTCACCATAAATCTGTCATAGCCGCAGCCCCCAACTCTCGTCGCTCCTGCGAAGGCAGGAGCCCAGTAACCGAGGCGGGGAGATGCGGCGCACGGTCGGCAACCCATGTTTTACTGTGAGCAGAAACGTCTGCCGCGTTCACCAACCCATACCGGGGCTACTGGGCTCCTGCCTGCGCAGGAGCGACGAGAGCTGGATTGCTCCCAGCGCATCTTCGCTGCTCCCATCTCCGCCCCTCCTTCGTCGCTCCTGCGAAGGCAGGAGCCCAGTAACCGAGGCGGGGAGATGCGGCGCACGGTCGGCAACCCATGTTGAGCTATCAACAGAAACACCCGCTGGGATCACCAATCCCCACCGGGGCTACTAGGCTCCTGCCTGCGCAGGAGCGACGAGAGTTGGACGGCAACCAAGCACAAAAAGCACGGAACAGC
>NZ_JBHYDX010000016.1:0-127029 GCF_051860505.1 Pannonibacter sp.
ACATCTTCACCGATGAGGAATGCTACAACTTCTTCAAAGCCGCAGGATATGGAACTAATTAAACGCGACACGCTCTAAAGGTTCATTGTGGTGACACGAGCCCGCCTGTAGCGTTCCCTTTGGGGTTTTGTCAGGCGTGGCTTTTGGCCAGGCCCGGAATGCTTGGGGGCAAGATGACACTGCATGGACATTTTCACTGGAATGAACTGAACACGCGCGATCCGGAACGGGCGCGTATGTTCTATGGCGCCACGCTGGGCTGGACCTTCTCGGAGACGCCGATGGATGACGGCGTCTATTGGGTTGCCATGATGGACGGTTGTCCCGTCGCCGGCATCTTCACGATGACCAGCCCGGACTTCGACGGCTTGCCGGAGCACTGGTTTTCATATCTGGCCGTCGACGATGTCGATGTGCGGGTTGCGCAGGCTGTAAAGGCGGGGGCTGAGTTGATCCGCCCGCCCTTTGAAGCTGCCGGGGCCGGGCGCCTTGCCATCGTGCGCGATCCCTCTGGCGCGGTGCTTGGCTGGATCACGCCGGAAACCGTCAGCGAGACCGTCAGCGAGACCGGCAGCTGACGCTGCGACGGTCAAAGGGCTTGCGCGGTTCAAGGGCCGTTGGTCGCCGCCTTCAGGCCGCGCGGCTGTCTTTAGCGGGTGCTGGCAAGGCCGGGCTACTGGTCGCGGCCTGGTCGGCAACAACTGCCCGCAACTGATCCGCCTCACGATGCCATTTGTCGGCTTCGCTGCGCTTCACGCGGGCTTCCCGTCGCCACTTGCCCTGCTTGGCCCATGCTCCAAGTCCGCCGATGGCGATGCCGGCCAGGATTGCGCAGAAGATCACCCAGAACAGCGGCACATCGGTGATCGTCAGGCGTGGATCCTGCGGATCAAAGGGATTGAGCGAGATGTTGACGCCATGGCGGTTGGCAACAGACAGCGGCAACAACACAAGCGCAATGACGAACAGGATGATGTTCTTCAGGAAGCGTGTCACGGGTCTGAAGCCTTTCGCTTGAATGCAGGTAATCAGTCGTCGTCGTCTTCACCGTGATCAACGCCATCATTGAGGCGTTCGCGCATTTCCTTGCCCGTCTTGAAGAAGGGCACGTATTTCTCGTCCACGTCGACCTTCTGGCCGGTGCGGGGATTGCGACCGACGCGAGCCGGGCGGTTCTTGACGGAAAAGGCACCAAAGCCACGCAACTCGACACGGTCCCCACGCATCAGCGCTTCGGTGACCTCATCAAGGATGGCGTTGACGATGTTCTCGACGTCCCGCTGGTAGAGATGCGGGTTCTGTTCGGCGATGCGCTGAACCAGTTCGGACTTGATCATTCCCCGCCCCCTCGTTTTGCTTCTGTCTCTGCCGCGTTGGGAGCGTGCCAAACAGAGACCAGTCCGTCAAGCGTAAGGCTCGGGGAAATCAATCCTTTAGCGTCCGAAACGTGGCCGATCAGCGCGCTGACCGCCCCTTCGCCCAGGCTATGGCCGATCTGGGCAGCGAAAGGCAGATTGCCTGCCTCCTTGGGGACCTTCCAGGTCACGACGGGCAATCCGCCGGGGACGCCTTTTTCGGCGCGCAGCCAGGCAATCGCTGTATCCTCTCCGCCGATGGCGTCGATCAGGCCAGCTTCTTTCGCGCGGTATCCGGTCAGGATCGCGCCATTGGCCAGTTCCCGGGCACGAGCATCGTCGAGATTGCGGCGGTCGGCGACCAGACGCACGAACCAGTCGTAGCTGTCGCCCACCAGTGTCTCCAGCACCTGACGGGCTTCCGGGCTTGTTGCGGAATAGAAATCCGGTTCGGCCTTCAGGGGAGAGCTTTTCACCGCATCCATCTCGATACCGAGCGTGGTGAGCAGTTTTTCGATGTTGCCGTACTGGAAAAGCACGCCGATGGAGCCGGTAATGGAATTGTAGCGGGCAACGATATGGTCGCTGGCCAGGGCAATCATGTAGCCGGCCGAGGCGCCGACCGTCCTGATCTCTGCGACCAGCGGCTTCTTGTTTGCCAGTTCGGTCAGTGCTTCATACAGCGCTTCACCGCCCGTGGTGCTGCCGCCGGGCGAGTTGATGGACAGGATCACACCTTTGACAGCCGTTGATTCCGAGATATCCCGGATCATCTTCAGTTGCTGGCGGTCATCCAGAATCACGCCATCGATGGCAATGCGGGCAATATGGGCTGAGCGGCGCGAGGCATCGGCGAGGCCTGTGACAGCGACAATTGCAGCGCCAAGGGCTACAGCAAGGATCAAAAAGGCGGCGACCCGCCAGAACGTCAGTTTCCGGCGCAGGCGGCGGCGGTCGACTATGGCATCGGGATCCAGGGACATGCGGCGCTATCTCCGTGAGGACTGACCCTCGTCAGTCCTCATGGCTACACAGCCGCAGTGGGCTTGAAAAGGCCATATCCTTCAGAATCTGCCTGCGGCAGTTTCATCGCCATGGCGCGCAGGGGCCAGACCTAGCACATTTCCGTCAGCCTTGAGCCTGTTCAGGCCTTGGGCGACGGGGATACGGAACGGCAGTTTCCGGAGGATTTCAGCTGACGCGCTGGAGTCCGATGGTCTTTGCCGTCTGGTCTTTCGTCTGCATCGTCGCGAGTGTTGCCCTCAGGGCACTGACTTGCATATCGGCAAGGTCGTCCATGGTTCGGACACCGGCCAGTTCTGCAGTAAAGCCACAAGCGCTCAGGTGTCCGTTGTCGAAGAGATAGCGCATCGCAAGAACGGCTGGATGCGGGGCTGCCGGTGCGGCCTCGTCTCTCGGGTCACGATGTTCGATAATATAGCGCTCCAGCTCGAAATCCGTCTGGATCTGCGGTTCGGATGCACGCATTCCGGTCCTCCCTATGCCACATTCGTGACCGGCGGTCTGAAGCTTGCCGGCTGAGAATTTCACTTTGTGACAAACAAGTTGCGGAACACTTGCAGGGCAAAATCCTGTTCATGATACGGTTAAACAGATGGAAATACGCCACAATGAGCGACGCTCGCCACATAGGTGCCGTTTTCGGGCGGTTGTGTGAGGAATTGCTGGTCTGCCCGTTCACCGGGGACGGTGTTCCCCGCTCCGGAGGTTGTTCTCATGCGCAAGAACCTGCGCTCGTTCATTGCTGGTGTCTCTTTTTCTGCCGTCGTTCTGTCTGCTCCGGCAGCCTTGGCGGCAAAATGTGGCTCTGATGCCAGCGGCTTTGCGGCCTGGCTCCAGGCGTTCAAGCAGGAGGCCACGTCCAGGCACGGACTGAGTTCCTACACCGTTTCTGCGGCTTTGAACGGCGTCACCTATGATGCGCAGGTGATCAAGCTTGATCGGAACCAGAAGTCCTTCAAGCTGAGCTTTGACGAATTCTACAAGCGCCGGGTCAACAACGCGCTGATCAAACGTGGTCAGACCCTCTGGGCGCAATATGGCGGCCTGTTCTCCCGGATCGAACGCGATTACGGCGTGCCGCCGCAGATCATCCTTGCAATCTGGGGGCTGGAGACTGGCTATGGCTCGGGATCGGGCAAGATGCAGGTCGTCCGCTCGCTCGCCACGTTGTCTTACGATTGTCGCCGCAGTGAGTTCTTCACGCGCGAACTCGTCGCGGCACTCAAGATCATCGAGAATGGCGACAAGGCGCCGGAAGACATGCGCGGTGCCTGGGCCGGCGAGCTTGGCCAGACGCAGTTCCTGCCGAGTTCCTATGTCAATTACGCCGTCGACTATGACGGCGACGGCAAGCGTGATCTGATCCGGTCTGTTCCTGATGTTCTGGCGTCCACTGCCAATTATCTGAAGCAGAAAGGTTGGCGGCCGGGTGAAGGCTGGGGTCCGGGCAGCGCCAATGAGGCTGTCCTGCGCGACTGGAACAGGGCCGAGGTCTATGTGAAGACCATCGGCGTGATGGCTGAAAAGCTCGAGAACTGATCCGGATCGAGACCGGTTGGTGCGGTTCTGATTTTTTTTGCCAAGTGACGCGGAATTGCCGGCGAGAGGGCGCCGGCACCGATGCGCCGGTGATGTGTGTCGCTGGCCTGTTTCAGGAGTTGCTGATGTCGCGGTCCTCCCTCGTTTCCCTGTTGGTTTTCCTTGTGCTGGTTGTCGGTGGCGGGTTGTTCATCGGCGCCACCAATCTGCCGGGCGAATGGTACGCCGGGCTGGTGAAGCCATCCTTCACGCCGCCAAACTGGCTGTTTCCGCCGGTCTGGACCCTGCTTTACATCGCCATTGCCGTGGCGGGCTGGCGTGTGTGTGCCCTGGGGCTGGCCGCCGCCCCGTTCCGGCTTTGGGTCTTGCAACTGGTGCTCAACTTCGCCTGGAGTCCGGTGGTCTTCACGTTGCACCGGCTGGATTTCGGTCTGGGCATCATCCTGGCGCTGCTGATCACCATTGTTCTGTTTATCCGGGTGTCCTGGCCTGCCGATCGCCTGGCGGCGCTGCTGTTTCTGCCCTACGCGGTCTGGGTTGCCTATGCCAGCGCATTGAACGGGGCTCTGGTGGTCCTCAACTGATCCGGCACGACCGTTTACCGGCTTAACAACGGACCTTTCCTCCTCTATTGCGCTGCAGCACGAGCCTCATTAGGCTCTGCCGCCTTGGAATGATGAGAAAGGTCAGCCGATGCTCAGCCGGGCGACGGATTTCGACAGCCTGAGTGCCGGGTTCTCCTGGAACCTGCCGGCGCGCTACAATATCGCCCGCTCTGTCTGCGACGACTGGGCGGCCCGCGAGCCGAGCCGTCTTGCAATCCGGCAGGTGTTTCCGGATGGCAGCGTGCGTGACTGGACCTACTCCGGTCTTGCCGCCGCCTCCAACCGCTTTGCCAATGTTCTGGCCGCCCGGGGCATCAAGCCGGGGGACCGGGTGGCGCTCCTGCTGCCGCAGGCTCCGGAAACCGCAATCGTTCATCTGGCCGTCTACAAGCTTGGCGCCATTGCGGTGCCACTGGCGGCTCTGTTCGGCTCGGATGCGCTGCGTTACCGGCTGACCGATTCCGGTGCGCGCGTGCTGGTGACCAATGCGGCGGGCCTGGCCAAGGTCGCACCCTTGCGCCCTGATCTGCAAGGCCTGGAACAGGTGATCAGCGTCGACGGGGCGGGGGATGGTGCAGACGGGTTCGAGGACCTGATGCAGCGGGCCCGTGATACCTTCACCTGTCTGGACACCGGTCTCAACGATCCAGCCCTGATGATCTACACCTCCGGCACCACTGGCCAGCCGAAGGGCGTCTTGCATGGTCACCGGGTGCTGCTCGGGCATCTGCCGGGCATTGAACTGTCGCAGGAATTTCTCGGCCAACCGGGTGATCTGCTCTGGACCCCGGCCGACTGGGCCTGGGCGGGCGGGCTGCTCAATGCGCTGTTTCCTTCGCTTCACCTCGGCGTGCCGGTGATTGCCTTTTCGGCGCAGAAATTTGATCCGGAACAGGCGTTCCACCTGATTGCAACCCAGGGCGTGCGCAACGTGTTCGTTCCGCCCACCGCGTTGAAAATGATGCGCGCGGTCGAAAACCCGGGCCGCCGGTTTGATCTCAAGCTGCGCAGCATCGGCTCGGCCGGTGAGGCGCTCGGACGTGAGGCGTTTGAGTGGACCCGCAGTGAACTGGGCCTGCCGGTCAACGAGTTCTACGGCCAGACAGAGTGCAACGCGGTCCTTGGCTCCTGCGCCGGGCTCGGCGTGTCGCGCCCGGGCGCCATCGGGCGTGCCATCCCGGGCCACGAGGTTGCGATCATCGGACCGGACGGCGTGGTGCTGCCGCGTGGAGAACAGGGCCAGATTGCCGTGCGGCGGCCGGATCCTGTGATGTTCCTGCAGTACTGGAACAAGCCGGAGGCGACAGCGGAGAAGTTCATCGGCGACTGGATGACCACCGGCGACCAGGGGGTGATGGACCGGGATGGCTATGTCGAGTTCATCGGCCGGGACGACGATGTCATCACCTCGGCCAGCTATCGTATCGGTCCCGGTGAGATCGAGGATTGCCTCCTCACTCATCCAGCCGTGAAACTGGCGGCGGCCATCGGCAAGCCGGACGCCCTGCGCACCGAAATCGTCAAGGCCTATGTGGTTCTGGCCGAAGGCTACCAGGGCGATGAAGCCCTGGCACAGGAGATCCGCGCCCATGTGCGCACGCGTCTGTCGGCGCATGAATATCCGCGCGAGATCGCGTTTCTGGATGAACTGCCGATGACCACCACGGGGAAGATCATCCGGCGCGAATTGCGGGAGCGGGCGAAGGCAGAGGGCTGAGCCTTCCCCGTCAGCGCCGTTTCAAACGATGATACAGGTGCCGCGCGGCGCGGAATGCGAAGCGATCTGCCGCCTGCACAGCCGCGACTGGCGCCGCCAACGGGCCCCGCGTGAAGCGGAACGTGGCATATGTCATGCGCCCGCGCCACAGCGGGTTGATCATCGGATGGTCGGGGATGGCCAGAGAATCGCCGCCTCCGGACCGGCAGGGATCATTCACCCCGTTGCGTAGCGCCTGCAGCGTGATGCGCTGGCCGGGAGAAAAGCGGGCAAGTTCCTCGGCATAGGCGATCTTCCAGGCATAGGCCCGGCCGCCATGCTCTGCCATTACCAGGAGCGCGATCGCGCGCCCATCGAGCCGCAAGGCCTCGACCTGCAGTGCGTCTGCCGTCGCCAGCGCGGCCACGAAGCTGCGCGCGAAGGCGTCGGTCTGTCCGTTGCTGGCGAGCGCCGTGCCCGAGCGCCCCTTCCAGCCGGCAGCTTCCAGGGTCAGGAAGTCCTCGAAGGCGGACAGGGCCGCCGCACCCCGGTAACTTTCCTCGCGCACGTCGCCAAGCTCCTGCAGACGGCGCGCCAGCCGATCGTATTCCTTGCGCCGCTTGCCGGTCATGACCTCTGCCAGCTGCTGCGCCCCTTCAGCGCCTGCCGCATGGGCCGCGCGGTCCTCGGCGGGTCCTTGCGTAATGGTCCAGCCGCTTGCGCCCTGGCGCAGCAGGCGGGCAACCGGCCCTTCCAGCGGCAGGAACGGGATATCAAGGCTGCTTGCGCCCGGCAGGGCGGCAACAGAAGAGGCCGCTTCCAGGAACCCGGGAATGGCGTCGGCAGGGCATTGCGGGTGGACCAGTGGCGTGCCGAGCGGGCCATATTCGCTGGCCCAGAGCGTTGCCGTCGGGACAAGGAACCCCGCCTGCCGTCGCCCAACGGGCGCTGCCATCAGCCAGCGGCCTGTGGCCGCCTCCTTGACGACGGCAAGGTGCAACTGGCCGCGTTTCAGATGGGCGGCATAAGGCAGCAGGAAGCCTGGACCGAAGAACGGATTTGGCTCCAGCGCCTCGGCATAGAGCTGGTTCCAGGCGGTATTTTCAGCGAGCGGGCACAGGCGGGTGGTGAAGGTCATGCGGTACCTGTTCGGCCGGGTGTGCGGTGCCTGTCCGGCAGGAGGGCAAAGGGGACAAACCCCAGCCGCCGCCGTGTCATCAGCGCAAGGGCAATGGCTTCGATGATCATGGCAAGCGATGTTGCAACCGCAGCGCCGATCAGCCCATAGAGCGGGATCATCACCATGTTGAGGCAGACATTGACCGCAAACACACCGGCATAGACAGCGGCGCAGCTTTTCTGGTGGCCGCTCATGCCCAAAAGGGCATCCGCCGGTCCGATGCTGGCGCGGGCCAGGACCCCGATGACGAGGATGGCGATCAGCGGGGCGCCGGCGCTGAACTGGGGGCCGAACAGGGCCAAGAGCAGCGGTGACAGGACTATGAGCACAGTTCCTGCGGCCAGGGACGGCCAGAAGGTCCAGCGGCTCGTCTGCCGGGCATAGGCGGCGAGGGCGCTCCGGTTCGCGCCCTGGGCAAGGCCGGCAAAACGATGCGCCGAGGCTGCACGGACGGCAAAGTGGACAAAATGCACCAGGGCAAGCGTCTTTGAGGCGGCAAAGTAAATCGCAACGTCTTCCGGCGGACGCCAGAAGCTGACCATCACCACGTCGGCGCTGCTGAGAAGCTGGAGAAAGCCCTCCACCATCAGCAGTGGCAGGGATACAGTGATCCAGAGCCGCATTTCGTGCCGGTGCGGGCCCGCCGGGATGCGCCGGTTCAGCTCCCGCTGCAGTGTCCAGGCCTGGTGTGCCGTTACGGTGAGGCTCGCAGCGACAGCCATCACGGCGGCAATGGCCGCTGTGACGATATGGCCGGTCAGGACCAGGGGAAGCAGCAAGGCCAGCAGCAGTAGGGGTCTGTAGATAAAGGAGGCAAGCAGTCCGAGCGCCGGCAGGTCATAGCTGCGGGCGATGGCATCCTGCACGCTGGTCAGCGCAAACAAGGGGACTGCAAGCAGGGCAATGGCTGCCGGCCAGACATACAGCGGATCGATCAGCGACCGGCTCCACAAGATCACTTCCAGCCCGGCCAGGGTGGTGAGACTGGCCGCCGCAAACACGAGGAGACGGCTGGCGCTTAAAAAGCCGCGCAGCCGGTTCATGTCCTTCGCGGCATTGTATTGCGGCACGAACCGCGTTGGCGAGGCGGAGAAGCCGAGGCTGGCCAACAGCCCCAGCACCAGCGCCAGCGTCCAGACGACGGCGAAAATGCCGTAATCCGCAGCGCCCATCCAGCGCGCCAGCACGATCTGGGACAGATAGGCAAGCGCCGCGCCGGCGATGCGGATGGCGAGGATGACGAGCGCCATGCGCCCTGCGCCGGTTGCCAGCTTTTGCCCCAGCTGCTGCCGCAGACCCTGCGGCAGCAAGCCTTGCAGGCGGGAAAACATGGCAGGTTGCCGCGCTGCGGCGCCTGTCCCTGTCCGTGCCGCCCGCTGCCTTGCCACCTGCCGTCTCCGCCTGTCCGGTCCCTTGCCTGCATCGTCTATCGCATGGCGCATTTAAGATTTGGTCATCCCGGCCCTGGCCTCGGCCCTAGCCCCCTGACAGCCAATGGTTCTGGTCGTTCGGCAACGTGGCATGGCAAGGCCGGGTGCCATCCGGGCTCGACCCTTGTGAAATTTTAGCTGCTTGACTCTCGTCTGGAGATCGGGAATCCATAAGAACAGAAAGAGAACAAAAGAACGAGGCATTGAGGGCGCGATGGAAAGGTCCAGAACGGAACCGACCCCGGCTCGCCCGGTGGATGATGTGAAGCATGGCGCAGGCCTGGGGGGAGCGCAAGGTCGCGCTGCGGGCCCCGTGGGGCCTTACGGAAAATCTTTCGGAAGAGATTCGGGAGACTTTCCTGTGTCGTCTGTTGCCGCATCTCTGCCGCCTTGCCCCAAACAGGTTTCGCCTGCCGGGAACGAACAGGAAACGGTGCCCCCGCCCGGTTCCATGCGTTCCCGCTCGGCCCTTGATGAGCTGCGTCGCCGCATTGCCGGACTTGAGGGACGCCTCCCTTCAGACACGCAGCTCATGCCGGTTTCCCCTCCCGCCGCCAGGGCGGGGAAACCGGCCAGGGTCGACCTTGCGGGCAAGCCGGCACAGGCGAAGTCCGATACAGGGCAGGACAAGGCCGGGGCCTCCGGTCGTGTCCGCCTTGGGGTGCCGGAGGTTGACGGGCTGATGGCCTGCGGCGCCGGCCTTGCGCTGGGCGCGCTGCATGAGATCGGCGCAGATGAAAGTCGGGATTGCGGAGCCGTGTCCGGTCTCGGGCTTGCCTTTGTCGCTGCGGTCGCGCGCTCACGGCCGGGGCAAGTGCTCTGGGTGTGTGATCCGATGGTGCGGCGGGAGACCGGTTTGCCGCATGCGCCGGGCCTGTGGCAGTTCGGACTTGATCCGGCCCGGATCATCCTGGTGCTTGCCCGCCGGCCGGAAGAGGCCTTGTGGGCGATGGAGGAAGGTGCCCGCTGCCCGGCGCTTGCCGCCGTGGTTGGCGAGTTTCATGGCTTTGTCCGTGCCCTGGACCTGACGGCCAGCCGGCGTCTGTCCTTGCGGGCGCAGGAGAGCGGTGTGCCGGTTTTCCTGCTGCGCCATGGCGCGGTGGCAGAGCCGGGAGCAGCGCTTACCCGCTGGCGTGCTGCGCCGGCCGCTTCGGGGCCTGTTGCCCTTGCCCCTGGCGGCAGTGAAACCGGGATGGGAAGGCATCCCTTCATCGGCCTGTCACGCTGGCGGGCTGCCCTTGATCGCAACCGGGAAGGATCGTCCGCCCGGCTCACCCTGGAGTGGTCACATGCCGCGAGCAGACTTGCCGCGCCAGCGGCTTCTGACACTCTGGTTTCCGCAACTGCCGTTGGACCGGATCCTGCGGCTGCAGGCGGTGAACTTGTTGCCTTCCCGGGGCGGCGGGCAGGCTGAACCGGCCCGTACGGCGACCTCTGCGGTGACCCGGCCGCAGGCTGTCATCCATGACAGCGGTCAGGCCTTGCGGCTGCGCAGCCTTGATGCAACCGCCGTTGCTTGCGGGCTGCGACCGGGTGATGCCCTGGCCGATGCCCGGGCCAGGGTGCCGGATCTTCAGGTTCACCGTGAAGCCCCGGAACTGGAGGCCGCGCTGCTGGCGTCGCTTGCCGACTGGTGTGATCGTTACACGCCCCTGGTGGCCCTTGAAGCGCCGGACCGTTTGGTTCTGGACATAACGGGATGTGCGCATCTGCATGGCGGCGAAGCCGGGTTGATGGCCGATGCCCTTGCGCGGCTCCAGCGGCAAGGCTTTGCAGTCCGGGCCGCCATTGCGGATACGGCCGCTGCTACCCGGGGCCTGGCCTGCCACGCGACATCGGTACAGCAGCCTGGGGTGCTGGTTCCGGAAGGGGAGGTGCGAAAGGCTCTTGCGCCCTTGCCATTGGCTGCACTTGGCATTGCGCCGGAGGCGGTGGCTGCGCTGTCGGCTGTCGGCCTGACCCGGATTGCCGACATCCTCGGTCAGCCCCGTGCCCCTCTGGCCGCCCGCTACGGCCTGGAGTTGCTCCGCCGTCTTGATCAGGCCCTGGGGGAGGCTGGCGAGAGCATTTCACCCCGGCTCGCCCCGCCGTTGATCCTGGCCGAACGGCGGCTGTTCGAACCGGTGGCCCGGCTGGAGGATATCGAGGCGATCCTGCTTTCGCTTGGCGGGCAGGTCAGCGATGCGCTGGAGCGGCGTGTCGAAGGCGGGCGCTTGTTTGAATTTACCCTTTTCCGGGTCGATGGTCATGTCCAGCGGCTGATGGTGGGCACCAGCCGCCCCTTGCGCGGCGGGGCAGCGCTTTTGTCCCTGTTCCGCCAGAAGCTGAAGGCCGACGAGGGCGCGCTGGAGGCCGGGTTCGGCTTTGATCTCCTGCGGCTTGCCGTTCTGGAGGCGCAGTCCTTTGCCCCGCACCAGACCAGTCTTGAGGGGGCCAGCCTCGGGGGGGCAGGGGAGGACACGACAACAGACCTTGCCGGCCTTGTCGACCGGCTGGGCGCGCGGCTTGGGCTCGCCCGGGTCGCCCGGTTCATGCCGGTGGACCATCATTTGCCCGAGGTGCGGGTTCACCTGGTGCCGGCGGCGTCCGTGGCCGATGCCGCGCTGGCCTGGGACTGTGAGCCACGCCCCGGCGGGGAGGCCCCCCTGACACGGCCCCTGCGCCTGCTTGTTCCGGCCGAGCCTGTGGATGCCGTTGCAATCGTGCCGGAGGGACCGCCGTTGCGGTTCCGCTGGCGCCGGGCGCTCTATCGGGTGGCGCGGTCCGAGGGGCCGGAGCGTCTGGCGCCGCCCTGGTGGCTGGGGGGCGGCGGGGCCGGTCGTCTGCCGGAGACGCCGGGTGAGCCTGTTCACATGCCAACGCGGGACTATTACCGCATCGAGGATGAGGAGGGGCGCCGCTTCTGGATCTATCGTGATGGTCTTTATGAGCGGGAGACGGCGGATCCGCGCTGGTTCCTGCAAGGGGTTTTCGCGTGAGCAAGTCTTTTCCCCCTGTTGCCACGGGTCCTTTGGGGCGGCAGGCGTCTTTCGCCGAACTGGGCGTTGCCAGCAACTTCTCATTCCTGCAAGGCGCGTCCCATGCCGAGGAACTGGTTGCAACGGCCGCACAGCTCGGGCTGTCCGGACTTGGACTTACGGATCGCAACAGCCTTGCCGGCGTGGTGCGGGCGCATGTGGCGGCCAGGGACCTCGGGCTGCGCTACGTTCCCGGTTGCCGCCTGGTGTTTGCCGATGGCACGCCGGACCTGTTGATCTGGCCACGCGACCGGGAGGCCTATGGCCGGCTTGCCCGATTGTTGACCCTTGGCAACCGGCGCAGCGTCAAGGGACAGTGTACCTTGATGCTCGAGGATGTCTTGGCTGTCGGCGACGGCTTCGCGCTCGCGCTGGTGGCTCCGCCCGGCCTGCCACAGCCGGAGCACCTCCTGCCCGTTCTGTCCCGGCTGCGCGAGGGACATGGCGCGGGGCTGCGCCTGGCTGCCCCGCCTGCCTATGACGGGCTTGACCGTCGCCGGCTGGGCCTGCTGATGGAGATTGCCGACCGGGCGGAGGCGCGTCTGCTGGCCACCAATGACGTGCTCTATCATGCGGTTGATCGTCGGCCCTTGCAGGATGTCCTGACCTGCATCCGCCTGCATGAGCGCCTGGCCACTGCCGGACGCCGGCTGTCGGCCAATGCCGAGCGCCATCTGAAGGGGCCGGAGGCGATGGCGCGCCTGTTTGCTCCCTGTCCGCAGGCGCTGCGTGAGAGCCTGGTCATTCTGGAGGAGACCAGTTTCTCGCTCGATCAGCTTGGCTACGACTATCCCGATGAACCGACTGGCCCCAGTGCCAATCCCCAGGCGGAGCTGGAGCGGCTGACCGAGCTGGGCAAGACGCGGCGCTATCCTGACGGCGTTCCGGCGGCTGTGGAGGCGGCCATCGCGCATGAGCTGCAGATAATTAGCCAGCTTAATTACGCGCCCTATTTCCTCACCGTGGCGGATATTGTCCGTTTCGCCCGGTCGCGCGGCATCCTGTGTCAGGGTCGCGGGTCGGCGGCCAATTCCGCCGTGTGTTTCTGCATCGGTATCACCGAGGTCGATCCGAAACGCGGGGACCTGCTGTTCGAACGGTTCATCTCGCCCGAGCGGCGGGAGCCTCCGGACATTGACGTCGACTTCGAGCATGAGCGGCGCGAGGAGGTGATCCAGTATATCTACGGCAAGTACGGGCGTGAGCGGGCCGGGCTTGCGGCGACGGTGATCAGCTATCGCTCCCGCTCGGCCTTGCGCGAGGTTGGCAAGGTATTCGGCTTGTCGGGCGATGCTGTGGCTGCGCTGTCGGGGACCGTCTGGGGGCATTCCTCTTCCGGCACGCGGGAGACCCATGTGCGGGAGGCGGGGCTTGATCCGGACGATCCGCTGCTGGCCCAGGTGCTGGCCCTGTCGCGGCAACTGATCGGGTTTCCCCGCCATCTGTCGCAGCATGTCGGCGGCTTTGTCATCACGCGCGGCCGGCTCGACGAGGTGGTGCCGATCCAGAACGCGGCCATGGCCGACCGCACCGTCATCGAGTGGGACAAGGATGATCTTGATGCCCTTGGCATTCTCAAGATCGATGTGCTGGCGCTCGGGATGCTGTCGGCTCTGCGCAAGGCGCTGGACATGCTGCGGGCCGATTATGGCCGCGACCTCACCCTGGCGACGATCCCTGCCGAGGATCCGGCGGTCTATGACATGCTGTGCCGGGCCGATTCCATCGGCGTGTTCCAGGTCGAGAGCCGGGCCCAGATGACCATGCTGCCGCGTCTCAGGCCGCGCCATTTCTATGACCTTGTCATCGAGGTGGCGATTGTCCGGCCCGGGCCGATCCAGGGCGACATGGTTCATCCCTATTTGCGCCGGCGCCAGGGCAAGGAACGCGTCAGCTATCCGTCGCGCGAGCTGGAGGCCGTGCTTGGTAAGACCCTGGGCGTGCCCTTGTTCCAGGAACAGGCGATGCGGATCGCCATTGTCGCAGCGGGATTTACGCCCGGCGAAGCCGATCGGTTGCGCCGGGCGATGGCCACGTTTCGCAAGGTCGGGACCATCGGCAGTTTTCAGCAGAAAATGATCGAGGGCATGGCCGCCAATGGCTATGACCGCGATTTCGCCGAGCGTTGCTTCCGCCAGATCGAGGGCTTTGGCGAATACGGGTTTCCCGAAAGCCATGCGGCCAGTTTTGCCCTCCTCGTCTATGCCTCCGCCTGGGTCAAGGCGCGCTATCCGGATGTGTTTCTGGCTGCCCTTCTCAACGCACAGCCGCTCGGCTTCTATGCTCCGGCGCAGCTGGTGCGTGACGCGCAGGAGCATGGCGTCGAGGTGCGCGAGGTCGATGTCAATCTGTCAGGCTGGGATGCGCATCTTGAACCTGGGCTTGCTGCCGCGCGCGGCCTGCATCCCCGTCATCGCGAGATGACCGGCGTGGTCCTGTCGGACCGGGCGGTCCGGCTCGGCTTCCGTCAGGTGAAGGGACTTACCGAAGCGGACATACGCCGGTTGGTTGAGCCGCGCGGCGAAGGCTACGATTCGCTGCGTGACCTGTGGCTGCGCACTGGCCTGCCCCGGGCAGTGATCGCCCGCCTGGCCGAGGCCGATGCCTTTCGCTCCCTCGGGCTGGATCGCCGGACCGCGCTCTGGGCGGCGCAGGGGCTGGAAGCAGGCGGGGCGGCGGAGCGGTTGCCGTTGTTCGACCAGGCGTCTCTGCCGGATCTGCGGCGGGAGCCCGATGTTGCCCTGCCGCCCATGCCGCCGGGCGCGCATGTGGTTGCCGACTATCGCAGCCTGTCGCTGTCGCTCAAGGCGCATCCGGTGAGTTTTGTCCGCGATCTGCTGCGACGGCGCGATGTCACACCGGCGGAGCATCTTGCCCGTCTGTCCACCGGGCGGCGCCTGTCGGTTGCCGGTCTCGTGCTGGTGCGCCAGCGCCCGGGTTCGGCCAAGGGCGTCATCTTCATGACGCTGGAGGACGAGGGCGGGGTTGCCAATGTCATTGTCTGGCCGGCGGTGTTCGAACGCTTCCGGGCCATCATCCTGGGGGCGCGCTTCGTCCGGGTGCGTGGCCGGCTGCAGAACGAGGCGGGTGTCATCCACGTGGTTGCGGAGGAACTCGAGGATGTCACGCCCCTGCTGGCCCTGCTGTCGGACCAGCCGTTGACCGATGCCGGATTATCACGCGCCGACGAGGTGCGCCGTCCGGTGATCGAGCAATCGGAAAAGCTGAAGCCCGCTGGCCGCCTCGCCATGCTGGTGCGCGAGGTGCCGGAACTGCGGCAGGACATTGCCCGCCTGCCGCCGCCGCGCGACCTGATGGACAGTGCCCGCCAGGTGCTGCCGCGCGGTCGCAACTTTCATTGAGCTAGATCCCGGCGCGGCCGACCTCAGCTCTCGTCCAGAGCCTCGACGTAGTACCAGCGCCCGCCAGACTTGCGAAACAGGCTCAGTTCCCGGTGCGTCTGCAGCTTGGCGGCCGCAAGATAGCGCGCTTCGAACAGGACAGTGCCGTCACGCGCTGCCCCCGTGCCCTTCTCTGTCGCCAGAACAGTCAGCCCGGTCCAGCGGCTTTCCTCCGCCCAGCGGGTGGTTGCGGCGACGTCAAAGCCGGGCTGAAACTTCGGCCACAGCGTTTCATTGAGATAGGCAATGTCCTTGAGCACATAGGCGCTGTAACGGGAGCGCATCAGGGCCTCGGCGGTCGCGGCCGGCGTCGTGCGGGCCAGCGCCGGGCCACAGCATAGGCCAAGCGTCTGCCCCGATCCGCAGGGACATGGCGCGTTCGCGGCAAGTGGGGTCATCGCGCTCATGCCTCAGGGCAGGGCAGCCTGCCCCGCGTTGCTGTCGGTCGCCAGCCAAGAGCGGCGCCCGGACAGGAAAGGTGCCAGGAAAGGTGTCAGCAAGGAGCTGGTGGAGCCGAGGGGAATCGAACCCCTGACCTCTGCAGTGCGATTGCAGCGCTCTCCCATCTGAGCTACGGCCCCCTTCAGGTCGCGGCATTTAGGAGGGGGTTCGCAGCCCTGTCAAGCGCTTCGCTTAAGGCTGAAACCAGATCGCGTCTTGCGGCAGGAGAGGGGGGCCGCTACATGATGCGTCACGGCCAAATGCGGATACGGACAACACGATGCGTGCAATTCTCGACGTCTTCCTCCTGGTGCTTCAGCTTTACACCTATGTGCTGATCGCCAGCGCCATCTTCTCCTGGCTCTATGCCTTCAATGTTGTGAACTCGAGCAACCAGTTCATCGCGACCGTCGGCCAGATCCTCTACAATCTGACCGAACCGGTGCTGCGCCCGATCCGCCGCTTCATTCCGTCATTGAACGGCCTCGATCTCTCTCCGATTGTGCTTCTGCTTGGCATCTTCCTGCTGCAGAACGTAATCGTGCGCTACGTCTATCCGAACGTCTTCTGATCCGGTGTCGGACCGGCACCGGCGATGACGGATCCTGCCTCTGCCCTGCCGTTCCGCGTTGAACGTGACGGGGTCAGGCTGGCTGTCCGGCTGACACCGAAAGCCGCCAGGGACAGTGTCGATGGCCTCGGCATGTTGTCCGATGGCCGGGCCGTTCTCCTGGCCCGGGTGCGGGCCGTGCCGGAGAAAGGCGCGGCCAATGCTGCGCTGGAGGCCCTGCTCGCCAAGGCCCTGGGCGTCGGCAAGAGCCTCGTCTCGGTTGAGGGCGGGGCGACCGCGCGTCTGAAACAGGTGCATGTCACCGGTGATGCCGCCACGCTGGCCGGCCGTATCCAGACCTTGCTGCAGACCTGACATGCCGCAACGGGCAAGACCATCAGGACTTCGCTTCAGTCCTCCAGCTTGCGAGCCTCGTCGGCCAGCATGATCGGAATGCCATCGCGGATCGGATAGGCCAGCTTGGCAACGCGGGACACAAGCTCCTGCCGCGCAGCATCATATTCAAGCGTCGTCTTGGTCACCGGGCAAACCAGCAGTTCCAGCATCTTGCGGTCAATCCTGCGGTCGCCGGGGCGCGGAGTGTCGTCGGTCATCGTCGTTTCCTTGATGCGTTATTGCAGCGTCGAGCCGCCGTCATTGCCTGCCGCGCGTGCAAGGTCAATCTCCGTGATGGCGACCAGCGTCTCGGCGCGTGTCTTCAGGTCTGCAGCTTCCAGCATTGCCTGCTTTTCTGCTGCGCCATAGGGGCTCATCATGCACAGGGCATTGACGAGCACCTCTGTCTCGGCATTGTCGACACTGTCCCAATCAGCGTCCATGCCATGGGCGTCGAGATAGGCGCGGAACGCCTTCAGCAGTCCGGCGCGATCGACCTCGGCTTCGCCCGCGCCTTGCATCAGGTCACCGGCGTAAGGGGTGAAGTCCACTGCAGCCTGACGGAACGGCGTGATGGTGTCGAGTTCTGACGTGACACTGAACCGGGCAACGCCCTGGAGCGAGATCAGATAGCGCCCGTCGCCGCTTTCCTGGAAGCTGGTAATCCGGCCGGCACAGCCAACACGCGCGAGGGCCGGTTTTCTTGCATCATCTGGCTGACCGATAGCGGGCTGGATCATCCCGATCAACCGCTGCCCGGCGAGCGCTGCATCCACCATGGCAAGATAGCGCGGCTCGAAAATATTCAGCGGAAGCTGGGTGCGCGGCAGCAGAAGGGCTCCCGTCAGCGGAAACACCGGCAGGGTCGCCGGAAGATCGTCGATGGTACGGTAGAGCGCATTCCCGGCCTGCATGATCTGGTCCTTGCTTGAAGTGCCTGCGAGCCGGCCGTTCCGACCCGCAGACCTTATACGCTCAGGAAAACAGAACGGACGACAGTTTGCGCCGGCCATAGTTGGTCGCCGGATCTTTCGCGCCCCAGGCCTCGAAGAACTGCAGCAACTGCTTGCGCGCGCCATCCTCGTTCCAGTCGCGGCCACGGCGGACGATTTCGATCAGATGATCGACAGCGCCCTGATGATCCTCGCGGGCGGCAAGGCCGAGGGCGAGATCGAACCGGGCCTGGTGGTCGGTCGGGTCGGCGGCGATGCGAGCCTCCAGTTCGGCGAGATCTCCAAGGGACTCGGCCTGTTCGGCAAGCGCAAGCGCGGCCTGGGCGGCGGTGTAGTGGGCATCCTTGCGGCCGGCTTCCGGAACCATGTCGAGCGCCTGGCGGGCGCGGACAAGATCACCAGCGCCAAGATAGCAGCGGGCGAGACCGGCGAGGGCGCGGACATTCTCCGGGTCGATCTGCAGCGCCGCCCCGAACATCTGGGCTGCCTGGCCATAGTCCTTGGCCTCCAGCAGGGCGTCGCCCTCCACCAGAAGGTCATCCGCCCCGCCCGCCGGCACCGCGCCGCCGAGCCGCTCGATGAAAGCCTTGATCTGACTTTCGGGCTGCGCGCCCATGAAGCCGTCGACCGGTTGTCCGTTCTTGAAGGCGATGACGGCCGGAATGGACTGGATGCCGAGCTGGCCGGCCACTTCCGGATGGTCGTCGATGTTCATCTTGGCCAGCTTGACGGCGCCCTTGGCGGCTTTGACGGCACCTTCAATCACCGGGGTCAGCTGACGGCAAGGTCCGCACCAGGGCGCCCAGAAATCGACCAGGACCGGCTGGTGCCGCGAGGCTTCCAGCACGTCCCGGGCGAAGGTTGCGGTGGTCACGTCCTTGATCAGGTCATCGCCGCCGGCCGGTGCCGGATTGGCTGCCGGCTTTGCGCCGCCGCCGAAACTGCCGCCGAATCCGCCGCCAACCTGGCCGCCCATGGAATAGCTACCCGTGCTCATGTGTCCTGGCCCCTTGAAGTGCCGGCCGTTCGACACGGCCACAATGCCTTTGCCGCAGGTGGCGCCATTCGCCCCTGCCGCGATTTGTCGTCCATAACATGGACGTTGAGCACGCGAATTACAAACCCTGCGCTTTTGCCTCTTCCGTCACCGCAATCACCAGCGGCGCGTGGCCGCAGCCCCTGGCAAAGGTCATCAGCCCGTCCCGCGAGATCGTGGTGGTGGCGTCATTGGACAGCGGATGAAAATTCAGCACATCGTGCTGCATCATCGCCGCGTCAAACACCACCGTCAGCTCCTGTCCGGTGTCGTTGATCAGGCCGAAGGGCGTAACCGAACCCGGAACGACGCCGAGATACTGCATCATCTGCTCCGGCGAGCCGAAGGAGACGCGGCCTGATCCGCCGATCAGATTGTGCACCTGTTTCAGGTCGACTGTCGCATCGTGCAGCACGACGATCAGGAACAGCTTGCCCTTCTTGTCTTTCACGAAAAGGTTGCGGGTATGGGCGCCGGGGATCATTGCATGGATATCCGCGCCTTCCGCGACGGTGAACACCGGGCGATGGTCGACGGTCGTGGTCCGGATGCCGAGCCTGTCGAAAAAAGCCATCAGATCGTCGCGGGTTGCCGGCATTCAGGGTCTCCAGAACAGGGCCGGGCTTCTCCGGCGCGGTAAGGCTCGCGATGTTCTAGCCGAAGCAGCTCGCAAGGCTCAAGGCGGGTCGCGACGCCAAAGCGCACACAAACGGCCTGGAACAGAGTGCATCTGCGGTCATCCGGACAGGCCGGCAAGTCTCTGTCCACAGCTCGTCCACAGGGGCGGCGAAGCACTGAAAATGCCGCAAAAAACCCTGTTGCAATCTGAACCGGCTTGGTTCATATACACCCCACCTCGACGGCGGGCAGCAATGCCGGTGCCGGAAAATGCGGGTGTAGCTCAGGGGTAGAGCACAACCTTGCCAAGGTTGGGGTCGAGGGTTCAAATCCCTTCGCCCGCTCCATTCTCTCTCGATAGCTGATCATGGATCAGGCCTTCGGTTGAGCGGGATGGTATTGAGGTTGCTGCCGGTTACCCACCGACAGTCAGGATGCGGGTGTAGCTCAGGGGTAGAGCACAACCTTGCCAAGGTTGGGGTCGAGGGTTCAAATCCCTTCGCCCGCTCCATTTTCTCTCAGGCGCGAGAGTGCAACAAAGCCGCCGTAAGGCGGCTTTTTGTTTTTCCGCCGCGGTCGGGCGATCACGCCAGTCGCCAGCGGCCGCGCCAGACGAGCCAGGTCTCGACAGCCACGAGATTGACCAGCCAACTGCCCCACGCCGTGACAGTGTAGGTCTCCAGTGGTGTTTGGCCTGCAATCATCAGCGGGATCATCATCAGGCGCAATGTGACGGCTGCAAAGGTCAGCGCCGCTGAGCGCAGCATCCAGATCTGATGCTCAGCGAAACGCCCTTGCAGCGCGCGGACAAGGCCCATGCCGGTCGCGCCGATCCAGATAAGGGCGAGCGTGAAGAAGCCGGCGCCCGTCCAGGCCGACCCCTGGTAACCCGGCAGCATGGCCAGGGAGCTGATAGCGGCCAGTAAAATCGACAGGACATAGAGGCGGCCGGCCCAGCGGTGCAGACCGGGCCGGCGGCGCGAGCCTTTCCAGAACTGAAACGGCACCAGCGCCAGGGCCAGTGGGCCGAACACGAGATGGGCAAACAGGGGGAGGCTGTAACCTTCCGTGTAGTGCACCAGATGCGCCATGACCTGTTCGAAGGGCGCGACCAGCCCGCGCCAGGACGCCACGGCGACCAACAGGCAGGAGATGCTCATGGCAACGAACCACGGATTGCGTGCTTGCGGCAGTCCAGACATGCCCTTCTCCTTGACAGTGTAAAGTTGATACAGGTTTGAGGGCATTCCTTGACACTGTCAAGATCCCGAACATACTCGGCACATGTCAAAAGCCCTGAAGCCTGCCGATTCCCTGTCCGGTCCGGTACGCCCGCACCATCATGGCAACCTGCGCGAGGCGCTGATTGCCGCCTCAATCCAGCTTCTTGATGCCGAGGGCCCGTCCGGTCTGACCTTGCGCAAGGCTGCAGCCAGGGCGGGCGTGTCGCATGCCGCGCCGGCACATCACTTTGCCGGCCTGCCGGATCTGCTGACCGCAGTCGCGACCGAGGCATTTGCCCTGTTTACCGAGGCCATGCGCGAGGCCCGCCAGGGCGCCGGCGACGATCCGATGGCGCGGCTGGAGGGTATTTGCCGCGGCTACATTCGCTTCGCCAACGACCATGCCGGCCTGTTTCACGTCATGTTTCTGACCGGTGACGTCGACCGGTCCAATGCGACCTTCCTGTCGACGTCCGAAACGGCCTATGCCGAACTCCGGCTTGCCTGCCTGCCCTTCTCACGGCAGGCGCCCGAGCCGGACCAGCAACTCGAGATCGCAGTCTGGTCGCTGGTGCATGGCTTTGCGGTGCTCGGATTTGGCGCATGCGATCCGAAAGGATTCACGCCAACACCCCGTCCGGATTTCAACGGCCTTTTGCGCCGGCTGGTGCTGCAATCGGCGGCGGCGGATTGATCCTGCGCAAGGCTGCCCTGGATTTCTCGGCGTAGGCTTTTCGGGCGCGAAACTATCGCGCAGTCCTGTTCCATCCGGTTTGGAGGCTATCCCGATGCGCTGGTTTGTTATCGTGCTGTGCCTTGCTGCTGCGGCCTTGATGCCTGCAGGACCGGTGCTATCAGCCCAGGGAAATGCGGGCGCTGGTGAGCGCCTGGCGCAGCAATGGTGCGCTGCCTGTCATGTCGTCTCGGAAAATCAGTCGAATGCGGCCACCATCGGGGTTCCGTCCTTCTTCGATATCGCCGCCAATCCGGACATGACGGAAGCCAAGATCGTGACATTTCTCGCCGATCCGCATCCGAAGATGCCGGACATGGGCCTTTCCAACCCGCAGATCCGGGATCTTGCGGCCTATATCGTTTCTCTCGGGCGCTAGGGTCAGGCGGATCATCGGCGTGGCCGATCAGCCACACCCTTGCGAAATTGACAATCCGGTAACCAGTCGGTTGCAATTGAAGGTATAAGCTACGGCGACGTTGTCTCCCCAGAATCGGACCCGACAAGATGCTCCCGTATCGCTCGATCGCACTCGGCTCCATTGCAGCCCTTATTCTTGCCGCATCGCCCGCGTTTGCGCAGGAAACCATGCCGATGCCCCAGACCCAGTATGTGCTGGATATTGGCGCCGGTGTTCTGGTCCAGCCGCGCTATGACGGCTCCGATTCCTATCTCTTTTCCCCCATGCCAATTTTTGAGGTTGGCCGGTTCTATGTGCCCGGCCTTGGCCAGGTGGCGGACGGAAAGCAGCAGACGGGCGTCTTCTTCTTCCCATCCCTGAATTTCGTCGGCGAGCGCAAGCCGTCGGATGACAAGGACCTGCGCGGCACCCGCAAGATCAACTGGGCTTTCGAAGCAGGCCTCGGGGCTGGCTTCCAGGGTGAGAATTTCCGTGTCTTTGCCGAGGTGCGCCAGGGCTTCAACGGCCACAAGGGGCAGGTCGGCCAGATCGGAGCTGACCTGATCACCCGTCCGATGGACCGGCTGGAATGGAGCATCGGTCCGCGCGTCGGCTTTGCCTCGTCCAAATACATGGACACCTATTTCAGCGTCTCAGCGGCAGAGTCGGCCGCAAGTGGCCTGTCCCAGTTCAAGGCGAGCGGCGGCTTCAAGAGCGTCGGTGTCGAGACGCGCTTCAGCTACGACCTCAACGACAAGGTCAAGCTGCATCTTCAAGGTGGATATGACCGGCTCATCGGCGATGCGGGAAAGAGCCCGCTCGTGAAAAAGGGCGACCGGAACCAGTTCAACATCGGCACTGGCGTGACCTACCGCTTCTCGTTCGACGTCTTCTGAGACGTCACGCCAGGGATATGTTGCTGAGGCCGGGCCAGGCGCCCGGCCTTTTTCATTCAGGTGCAAGGCTCCAGGGTTATGCCCTTGGGCAGCCGGGTTGCCGCGTCGCCGCAGGCATTGATGATGCGGTCCTGCGAGAGGCCACGGACCGTGCTGAGATCGGCGCCGGGCAGGCGGGTGTTGCGCAGCAGGGCATCAGTCAGGTTGGCATTGCCAAAGTCGGCGCCGGACATGTCCGCGCTGCTCAGGCGAACACCGCTCAGATCCGCGCCGCGAAACGACGTGCCCCTGGCAATGAGCCGGTCGAGGTCGGCCTGCATCAGGCGCGCGTCCGAGAAATCCGCGCCGCTGACGTCGGCCCGCTCGAGGTCGACGCCATCCATCTTGGCGTTGCTGAAGTTTGCCCCCATGGCGCCAGCCCGGATCAGGGAGGCGTTGCGCAGGTCCGAGGCGGTGAAATCAGCGCCCTCCAGCCGGGCCTCGTTGAGATCGGCGTCCCTCAGGTCCGCGTTGCCGAACCGCGCGCGGGTCAGGTTTGCCTTCTCCATGTCGACGCCGCGCATCGAGGCGCCGGTCAGATCGGCCTCCACAAGCGTGGCGCGTTCCAGTTCGGTCCGACGCAGGTCAGCGCGCGACAACTGCGCACCGGAGAGATCCGCCTCTTTCAGGTCAGCTTCCCGCAGATTTGTGCCCTTCAGATCGAAACCCGCCAGTTGTAGTCCGCGCAGGGTCGTCAGCCGCAGGTCGCAGGACGGGCAGCCCTGGTTGCGCATCAGGTCAGCAACCGGATCCTGCGCCTGTGCTGCGCCGGTCCCAAGGCCGATCAGCAGCAGCGCGGCCCAGGCGCTCCCTTTGACAAGCTCCGGAAACACTGAGGTGCCGGTGACAATTGGTAGGGAGGGGCGATCCGCTGTCATGGGAAGTCTCCTTGTGCTGATCGATATCTAGACCTTTGCCGGACGACTGCAAGGCGCAATCGGACGCGGGCGGCATCGAAGGTCTGAACTGGCAACAAGGAGAGGAAAAGCGGCACGGAAGAAAGTGGCGGGGTCGCAGATGCCACTTTCTTCCGTCCAAAAGCGCTGACGACGCACAACCTGACAATCAGCATCCTCAAATTAGATCAAATGTATTGCTAAATGGTTTTCGTGCCGTTTTGTCGAGCAAACAAATTGTTCTTTATGAATTAATGTATTCATAAAGTATATTAACAAGGCTGCAGCGAGTTGCATTGCAATCTGCAAATGCCGGGTTAATGGGTGTTAACCGGGCTATTTTCACATGACGCATCAAGCGAATTCGGCGCGCAGGTCGATGGTTGATTGCTTGCCGATGCTGTCGAAATGCTGTTCGACCCATGCTGCGGCTGTTTCGCGCCCAATGCGATGCAGCTCTTGCAGAAATGGCCATTCCGCATTGACCTTGGAGGAGGCCTGCAGGGGTTTGAGCGCTTCGCCGTCGATGCGATGCAGCCGGACGTCCATGTATTTTTCAGAGCTGAGCTTGCCCTCACGGATGAGGCGACCGACAAACTCGATTGTGCGCATTTCACGCAGCAAGGTCGAGTTGAAGGTGATCTCGTTCAGCCGGTTCAGAATTTCTCGAGCTGTGCGCGGCGTTTCCGCCCGCTCGATGGGGTTGATCTGGATCAGGACCGTGTCATGGGTGTCCGTCTCATAGAACAAGGGATACAGCGGCGGATTGCCCATGTAGCCGCCGTCCCAGTAGGGCACGCCATCGATCTCGACGGCCTGGAACATGTGTGGCAGGCAGGCAGACGCCATGACGGCATCCAGCGTGATTTCCTTGCCGGAGAACACGCGGATTTTGCCGGTCTTAACATTCGTGGCCGCAAGAAACAGCCGCAGGCCATCGCAGGCCCGCACGGCTTCAAAGTCGACCGTCTCCTCCACCACCTCGCGCAGCGGGTTGACGTTCAGAGGATTGAATTCATAAGGCGAGGCAAAGCGCGAGATCAGGTCGAAGGCGAGATAGCTCGGCGAGAAATCAAGGCTCCACTGACCGAGCGCCACGTCCAGCGGTGAGCGCTTGATCGGGCTCAGGAACGCATGTTCGCTCACCTTTCGCCAGAATTGTTCAAGCGCGGCACGTGCGCCCTCGCTGCCGCCAGCGTGAAAGCCGCTGGCAAGCGCAACGGCATTCATCGCGCCCGCAGAGGTGCCGGTGATGCCGTCGATCTCGATCCGGTCATCTTCCAGCAGCCAGTCGAGCACGCCCCAGGTGAAGGCGCCATGGGCGCCTCCCCCTTGCAGGGCCAGATTGATCCGTTTGCGATTGGGCTGCGATGGTTGGCTGGACGCAGTGCTGGCCTTGTCTGACATGCCTTACTGCGCGGTCCAGCCGCCATCCATCGGCAGGATGGTTCCGGTCATCGAGGCTGCCGCATCCGAGCACAGGAACACGGCGAGGGCGGCGACCTGTTCCACGGTGACGAAGTCCTTGGTCGGCTGCGCCTTGAGCAACACTTCGCGCTTCACTTCCTCTTCGGTCATGTTGCGCGCCTTCATCGTGTCCGGGATCTGGGCTTCGACCAGCGGCGTCCAGACATAGCCCGGGCAGATGGCATTCACCGTGATGCCCTGTTCCGCCACTTCCAGCGCCACCGTCTTGGTCAGGCCGGCAATGCCGTGCTTGGCGGCGACATAAGCCGACTTGAACGGTGAGGCGACCAGCGCATGGGCAGAGGCGGTGTTGATGATCCGGCCCCAGCCGCGCTTCTTCATGCCCGGGAGGGCTGCGCGGATCGAATGGAAAGCGGAGGTCAGGTTAATCGCGATGATCGCGTCCCACTTTTCGATCGGAAACTCGTCGATCGGCGAGACGTGCTGGATGCCGGCGTTGTTGATCAGGATATCGACCGAGCCGAATTCGTTCTCGGCATTGAGGATCATGGTGGCGATCTCTTCGCCATTCATCATGTTGGCGGCCGAGTAGACGCACTGGACGCCGAAGTCCTTTTCGATGGCGCTGCGCTCGGCTTCGATCTTTGCGGCATCGCCGAAGCCGTTGATGACGATGTTGGCGCCCTGTGCCGCCAGCGCGCGGGCGTAGCCAAGGCCGATGCCAGAGCTCGATCCAGTGATGATGGCGGTCTTGTTCTTCAGCATGCAAAGGCACTCCTGTTCAGCGGTTGGCCGGAGCTTCCCATGAAATCACCTTGCACCGCAACACAGGAGAAGATGATGTTTCTGTAACGGTTCGTCGGGGTGTCAGTTGCGACGGCCAAGGCTTTTGACCCGCGCAATGGCCTGTGCCGCGTCATGGCGGGTGCGTGCCTCTTCCGTCTGGCCGGCAGTAAGCCCGACCCGTTCAGCATATCGCTCGCGCACCAGCCCATAGCAGGTCGCATGCAGGCTGGCGAAGAGCCAGACGCTGACGCCGACGCTTCCAAGCGGCAGCGCTGCCGAGATCGCAAGTGCGACGGCCGGATCTGGGAAGGCGGCCTTCAGGAGGCCCAGGATCCAGGTCCAGGCCAGCGTCATCACGACCGACAACAGGCCAACAACGAGCGCAGCGAACGCCATCGCCCAACCGAGGCCGGCGCTGGCGCTCCACGACTGGCGCAGGGTCAGGTCGTCTTCCAGCGCCGCGGCGGGCAGGATCAGCGACAGTTTCTGCATGAGCATCAGGGCAATGAAGGGCGCGGCGATGAAGGCGATGATGCCAAAGCCTGCGGTTACTGCCGTGATGATCCCGGCGAGCGCGAACAAGGGCACCAGCATCAGCGCGCCCAGCAGCAGAAGCAGCAGCAGCTTCACCATCACCTTCAGCACGCGCGGGGCAAACGAGAACGGAAAGTCCTTTGCTCCGATCAGGATGCGCCGCATGTAGGCGGTGGCCGCAGCAAAGCCGAGCAGAATGTTTGCGAGGCCGGCAATGAGACGCAACGCGCCATCGTCGGCAGCCACGACCGGTTCCGTCATGTAGGAAACGGTGGTGAAACCATCGCCGGGCAGCAGCTGGCCGCTGAGCGCGAGGTTCAGTCCGGCCATCAGCAGGATGTAACCCCAGCTGGCCGCCAGCAGCGTTCCGATCCGCCCGAAGGCGAGCGCGAGAGCCCTTTCGAGCACGGACAGGATCATGACGGCCTCCGGTGATGCGACATCAGTCCTTAAGATAGGGGCATCAGCTTCCCACAAAAACAGGGTCGTTCGGGTTTTCTGCCCAGAGCGTCTCGATTGCCCGGCGATAGGCAACAGTCACGGCGGCGAGTGTCACGCTCATGCTAAAAATCTGTAGCAGCGCAAAACTGATGGTCAGGAGAATCTGTCCTGCAATTGTGGAGGTCGCACCGACCCCTCGTACGAGGACGATAAAGAAACCCAGTGTAATCAGGGCTGGGATTTGGAGGCTGAGTCCTGCGAGAACTGTGGGAATAAAATGATTTTTTGAAAGTATGAATGCTTTTTTGATTCCAACATTATGTCCAACAGCCGCTGCAGGGACGATGAAGCATACTCTAAAGTAAAAATAGAAGTTTAGCAGAATAAATCCGATGATTGCAATGAAGTATAGTAGTCCGCTGAGGTTGCCGATCTGGAGTGACTTAATGATCTCGAGCAGGATTGCCATTGGAATGAGTGAAAGAATAAACGCTGGAGTGCTGATAAGTACTGCCAGCATGATGCGACCGAGAACTTTCAGTTCCAGGCGTCCAAAACGAAGCTGAAAGGTCTCAGGCCGTTCGTTCAGCAGTCCGAAGCAATGCCATGCCGTGGCGATACTGCCCGAGGCAAGCAGGCTGCAAATGATGTTTGCGACCATGAACAAGGTGCCAAGCGGACTGAATGAAGTCATGGTCTGGGCGATGTTCAAGCCGATGCTGATCGCCACCCATGCGCCCGCGATGTGGAGGGTCGTGTGTATGTTTTCGACAACAAGCGCGAACATGTCCGAGAGAAAGGAGCGATACATTCAACGAGTCCCGTATCTACCAACGGCGGGTTTGAGGCGAGTTGATGGGCTTGATACATCTCATAGATGTATATTTTGACAATGCGTTGCCCTTTCCCGCGAGAGACTTTGTCCCAGTTTCTTTGCGTGCGCTTCTTGATTGCCCTTTTGCCAAAGGCAAATTAAGCAGGCGCGGGGGCGTGAGGGGCGTTTTCCCGCGCGGATGAAGACAGGTTGGCCTGTGCAATGACCGAATACACACCCATGCGCCTGCCGCGCCGCAGGTCTGTTGCCGTTCAGGTGGGGCATATCCTGGTGGGCGGTAATGCCCCCGTCGTCGTGCAGTCGATGACCAACACCGATACGGCCGATGCCGATGCCACGGTTGCGCAGGTGGCAGCGCTGGCCCGGGCGGGGTCAGAGCTGGTGCGGATCACGGTGGACCGGGACGAGTCCGCTGCAGCGGTGCCGAAGATCCGCGAACGGCTGGAACGGATCGGTGTGAATGTGCCGCTGATCGGTGACTTCCATTACAATGGTCACAAGCTTCTGGCTGATTATCCGGCCTGCGCTGAAGCGCTTGCCAAGTACCGGATCAATCCCGGGAACGTTGGTTTCAAGGGAAAGCGGGATACCCAGTTCTCGCAGATCATCGAGATTGCGCTGCAATACGACAAGCCGGTGCGCATTGGCGTCAACTGGGGGTCGCTCGACCAGGATCTTCTGACGAAACTGATGGATGAGAACGCCGTCAGCGACAATCCGATCTCGGCTGCAGCCGTGATGCGCGAGGCGATCATCCAGTCCGGCCTTCTGTCCGCTGGCCGCGCCGAGGAACTGGGCATGGGCCGAGACAAGATCATCCTGTCGGCCAAGGTCAGCCAGGTGCAGGACCTCATCGCCGTTTATGCTGATCTTGCAAGCCGTTGCGACTATGCGCTGCATCTCGGACTGACCGAGGCCGGCATGGGAACCAAGGGCATCGTTGCCTCTTCGGCCTCGATGGGCATCCTGTTGCAGCAGGGCATTGGCGATACGATCCGCGTGTCGCTGACGCCGGAGCCGGGCGGGGACCGGTCGCGGGAAGTGCAGGTTGCCCAGGAACTGCTGCAGGTCATGGGCTTCCGCGCCTTCGTGCCGGTGGTGGCGGCCTGCCCGGGCTGCGGGCGGACAACGTCTACGGTTTTTCAAGAGCTTGCGAGCGAGATCCAGGATCACTTGCGGGTTTCCATGCCGGAGTGGCGTGAAAAATATCCCGGTGTTGAAGGGCTTAATGTGGCTGTCATGGGCTGCATCGTAAATGGCCCGGGCGAATCGAAATTTGCCGATATCGGGATCTCCCTACCGGGCACCGGTGAGACACCGACAGCGCCGGTCTTTGTCGATGGCGAGAAGGTGACGACCTTGCGCGGTCCGAATATCGCCAGCGAATTCAAGGTGATGGTGCTAGAGTACATAGAGCGGCGCTTTGGGCGTGGGACGAAACCCGTTCCCGAAATCAAGACGTCTGCCAGCTGAATAAGGACTGTTCCGCGATCATGGCCCATGCCCCGAACGAAGCTGAGGCCGAGCGTCCGGCCATTCTGGTGATCACATCGCAGGTGGTGCGCGGCGGGATCGGTGGGCGAGGGGTGGTATTTGCCCTGGAACGGCTGGGGTTCCCGGTCTGGTTCCTGCCAACCGTGCTGCTGCCCTGGCATCCGGGGCAGGGCCGGGGAACGCGGATCGTTGCGGAAACGGCGGATTTCAGCGCAATTGCAGCCGATCTGGCGGGGTCCGACAAGCTGCCAGAGATCGGCGGCATCCTGTCCGGCTATCTTGGGAATCCAGCGCAGGCCGATGCGGTTGCGGCTCTTGTCAGGGCGGTTAAGAAGGTTTCGCCGGAAGTTCCCTATCTGTGTGACCCTGTGATTGGCGACCTCGGCGGGCTCTACGTACCGGAGGAGACTGCACGGTCAATCCGCGACAAATTGCTGCCTTTGGCCGACATTTCCACCCCAAATCGCTATGAGCTGGCCTGGCTGACCGGACGTGACATCGACACCGAGCTGCAGGCCCTGTCAGCCGCCCGCAGGCTCGGCCCGGAGCGGGTCATCGTCACCTCCGCACCGGCGCTGCGCCGCAACTCGATCTCCAATCTCCTGGTCGGACCGCGCGGAGCGATTGCTGCCGAACATGGCACGATCGACAACCCGCCGCATGGCACCGGCGACCTCCTGTCCGCCCTGTTCCTTGCCCGGCATCTGGAGGGGCTGGAAGACGAGGCGGCGCTGGTCAGGGCGGCAGGGTCCACATTCGAGATGGTGGCCCGCAGCGTGCGCAAGGGATCGAGCGAGTTGCTCTATCCCTCCGAGCAGCAGGCGGTTGCCCGGCCGATGGCGCTGGTCAGCACCCGGCGGGTGCTGGAAACCGCAACGGCGCGCTGAACATGGATAGCGGACCGCGATGGATCGCCGGGGTGGACGGGTGTCCGGCCGGCTGGATCGCGGTGATGGCGCCCGAGGATGACCTGTCCCGACCGCAAGTCCGGATCGTGCCGGCATTGGCTGACCTCATGACCGCCGAGCCTCGGCTCGAGGTGCTGGCCGTCGACATGCCGATGGGATTGCCTGAGCTAACCCGCCCGGGAGGACGCGGGCCGGAGTTAGCCGTGAGGCCCTTGCTGGGCGAGCGTCAGTCGTCCGTCTTCTCCATCCCCTCGCGCCGGGCGGTCTATGCGCAGGAATACCGGCAGGCCTGCGCAGAGGCCCTGGAGACGTCAGAGCCGCCGCGCAAGGTGTCCAAGCAGGCATTCCATCTGTTTCCCAAGATCCGAGAACTGGATGCGCTGCTTCTGACCGGTGAGGAAGCGCGGCTGTTCGAGGTGCATCCGGAAGTCGCGTTCTGGCGTTTGAACGGCGAGGCGGCGATGCGCCTGCCGAAGAAGATCAAGGGCCGGGTCAATCCGGACGGCATGGCCGAGCGCCGGGACGTGCTCCGCCGGTTCGGGCTCCCGGGCAGCTTTCTGGAGCAAGCTGCGCCACGCGGGGCGGCGGCGGATGATTTTCTGGATGCAAGCGTCAACCTGCTGATCGCGGCCCGAATCCTGCGCGGTGAGGCGCGGCCGTTTCCGGCCGAACCAGGCCGCGACGCGCGCGGCCTGAGGATGGCGATCTGGGCGTGAAGCGGTTCAGGCGATTCAGGGTTTGGCGGCAGGAACCTTGGAAACAGGCACAGCAGCAGGCTGAGCCTGGGCTGTTGCTGCCGCAGCCGCCGCTTCAGGGGTAAGCGGCGGCAGATCGCTGGCCGCTTCCTCCTTCGAGCCAAACGTGAACCAACGCTTGAGGAACCCCTTCTGCTCGCCGGCTGCCGCATCGCCGCTGGCGGCATAGGCCGTTGCCGAAACGTCAACAGTCTGCGTCGCAGGCGCTGACGTGCCATTGGTGGCAGGGCCGGTGAAGAGGCTCGCAAAGGCCCCGTTGGGGCGTGGTGCAGCCTGGTCGGCACCTGAACGCGGGGTCTGGCTGGCGGCTGAAGCCACTGCCTGTGCCGCCGGTGTGGTGATGGCGCCGGGTTGCGCTGTTCCGGTGGTCGCGGCAACTGCCGTCGCACCTTCCGGTGCAGCAGTCGGCAACGCCGGCGACCCGTCGGCATTGAAGTCCTTGTTGCCGACGAAGGCGGCGATCTGCGTCTGGGTTTCCTTCCAGCGCTTCTCGCGGGCTTCCTTTTCGTCCAGCGCTGCAACCTGGGTCAGGAACGCCGCCTCATCCTGCTTCTGCTTGGAGGCAACAGCCATGGCCACAGCTTGTGGCACTTCATATGCGGGACACTGGGCTGTCGCCCGGAACGGAACGCCGGCCACCAGCGGTGTTGCATCGAAGACGTATTTCTTTTCGCACACCGCAATCTTCGGCGGCACTTTCGTGACCTCGAAGTGGTCATAACCGGTCTTCAGCATGCGCCAGAAGTCCAGGTGCGGGCTCTTGCGGTGCCGCGCCATGTTCTCGGCGGTCATGCGGAACGGGAAAGCCTGAACCTGGAATGACTTCTGGCCGCCCTTGAAACTGTCGCGAGCGAGCGCATAGATGTCCTGGACCTGCTTGTCCGTCATGGCATAGCAGCCGCGCGAGGAGCAGGCGCCATGCACCATCAGCTCGGAACCCGTGCGGTTATGCGCCTGATCGTAAGAATTCGGGAAGCCGAGGTTGAACGCCAGATGATAGCTTGAGTTCGGATTCATCAGGCCCGGCGTGATTTCATAGAAACCTTCCGGCGCTTGCCGGTCGCCTTCCTTGAACTTGGGTCCAAGCTGCCCTGACCATTTGCAGATGTCGAAGTCTTCCAGCAGGGCATAGCGTCCGCTGCGTGTCTGCTTCCAGACCTCGAGCTTGGATTCTTCCTTGAAAATGCGGATCATGATCGGCGAGCGAAGATCCATCTTCAGCTCGGCAAGTCTGGCTTTCACCTGCGGCGAGACTTCACGCAGATGCTTGGGGCCGGATCCCATATACATGTCGTCGGCCTGGCAGCCGGCGAGAAGACCTGCCAGCACAAGCGCGCCTAAACCGCGCCCGATGCGTCCCAATCCGAGGGAATATCGCTTGGCCTTGCCCATATTCACGACACCTACCATCAACGCCGCATTGCAGCATACTACAGCAACGCCCGGCTCAAGCGTAGCGGTGTGTGGTTTACGAGACCTTACTCCCGATCACACCGCCGGCTTTTGCGAGCTTGCCGCAACTCCTGCGGGATTGATCCCTGAAATTGCGGCAAAGCGACGGCAAGCGGGTTAGAGCGAGCGCCCGATGGCGAGGTATTTGGCGCGGCGCTGCTGCCGGATCTCGTCCGGGGACAGGTTCGCCATGTCGGCCAGCGTGGTTTCGATGGCGGCTCCGGCCCGGTCGATGATGGTCTCGCGGGCGCGGTGAGCGCCGCCAACCGGCTCCTCGATAATGCCGTCGATGACGCCGAGCTTGAGAAGGTCCTGCGCCGTGATCTTCATGTTGGTCGCCGCTTCCTGGGCCCGGGCGCTGTCGCGCCACAGGATGGAGGCTGCGCCTTCCGGCGAGATCACGCTGTAGACCGCATGTTCCAGCATCAGCACCTTGCTGGTGGCGGCGATGGCGATTGCGCCGCCGGACCCGCCTTCGCCGATGACGACCGCGATGCTGGGCACGGAGAGGCTGAGGCAGCGGTCGGTCGAACGGGCAATGGCTTCGGCCTGGCCGCGCTCCTCGGCACCGCTGCCCGGATAGGCACCAGCCGTATCAATCAGCGAGATCACCGGAATGCCAAAGCGCTCGGCGAGGTCCATGATCCGGACGGACTTGCGGTAGCCTTCCGGACGGGCCATGCCGAAATTGTGACGCAGGCGGGTTTCGGTGTCAGAGCCCTTTTCCTGGCCGAGAATGGCAACGGACTGGCCACGGAACCGGCCAAAGCCCGCGAGAATCGCCTGGTCCTCGCCAAAATGCCGGTCGCCGGCGAGCGGCGTGAAGTCCTCGATGAGGCCCTTGATGTAATGGGCGGCATGCGGACGGTCCGGGTGGCGCGCAACCAGCGTTTTCTGCCAGGGCGTCAGCTTCGCATAAATATCGGCGAGTGTCTGGTCGGCCTTGGTGTCGAGCCGGGCAACTTCGGCATCCACATCAACGGCCTCGCCGGAGGCGGCCAGGGCCTTCAGCTCCTGGGCCTTGCCTACGATGTCGGCGACGGGTTTTTCGAATTCCAGATAGCTGTGCATGAACCGGTTACCTGAAAGCCGCAGGCGAGGTGAGCACGAATGCTCCGCCCCGGCTGATCGTTGGGACTGGCCTTATGTCGTGGCGCGACACTGAACAGCAAGGCCTGGCAAGTCAAGCGGGCGCTGTACCAGCTGACCGGGTGAGGTGCAAGGCAGGTGTTTGTTCGGGCCGGACCCGGAGCCCGGCTCACGGCCGGACCAGAACAGCAATTGCTGCAAGCTCAGCGGGCGGCCTGGTCCGTGCCCGAGCCGTCGAGCTTCAGCTTGGAAGCTTCCACGACCATCTGGCCGTTCTTGGTCGGGATTGAAATGCGGTAGGGGACCAGAACATCGTTCCGTCCCATCGGCGCAAGCCAGGTCTCAATGGCGGCATTGGCCATCTGCTGGACCTGTTCACGGCCCGGACGATGTCCGGCAACCGGAACCCACTTGGCCGAACAGACGACAACAGGCCCATCATAGCCACGGCCGGAAACCTCGCGGATTTCCTTGAAGCTGAGCTGGATGTCAAATCGCGTCCAGCCGTCAAAGACCGGCAGCTTGCGATTGCAGGCAGCCGCACCGAGGCCGGTCTTGCCAGAAGATACGGGCATCAGCGCCGCGCTGAGCGGATCCATCGCATTCTGGCGGTGCTTCTTGGTGACTTCGACGCGGTCCGGCATCGGCTTGAATGGCGGAGTTGCCTCGAAGTCGCGGATGCTGCCCGAGCCCTGCTGCAGGAAGACGTAGAAATCGCGGCTCGCGGCCTGGGAGGTCATCGTGTATTTCGACGGAACCACCTTGGTGCCGACCAGCCAGCCGGAGGCCTCGGCCCCGCCCTTGCCGGTGGAAAACACGCTGCCGATGCCGGCCGGCTCGATGCCGACCTTGGCGGAATAGGCGTTGCCCTGCAGCACGAGGGACATGGTGGCGCGACCAATGGTGAGACCGGCGACCGTGATGTCATAGAGCCCGCCAACCTTGCTGGTCTTGGCAAGCGCAGCCTCGTTGCCGAGCGTGGCCGCGATCAGGGCTGAAACGGCAAGAAGGCCCTTGCGCCATCCGGCTTTCGTCATCCTCGACACGATATGTCCTCCTCGGGGGGCTGTCCGTCTCGACGGGCGCCGGTGCGAAATACTTGGCAAACCTTGCGCCCTTGGTCATCTCAAGAGCATGTCAAGAGCATGCAGACACACAAGCGTGCCGGCGCCACAGCGTCGCACGATGATTGTCCAGTCCGGCGATTTTTGGGCCGGTATGGTAACTGTTCGGTTAAAGTAGCGCGTTTTGCGGGCAAATGCCATTGATTGGCACTGGTTCGTCGGCGAAGCCTTGACGTTGTCCGTCCAGGCCAGTATACGAACCCCGATTTTTCCGAAATTGGCCGGTGGTGACGTTGCCGGACCTCGCGGTCCGCCGCAAATCGGCTGTAACCATACCGGGACCCTTCGTGGCCCGGCCAGAAGAATAAAGGGTAGTCCCATGGCACGCCGCTGCGAGCTGACTGGCAAGGACGTGATGTCCGGCAACAATGTTTCCCACGCCAACAACAGGACCCGTCGCCGGTTCCTGCCGAACCTTTGCAACGTCTCGCTGATCAGCGACACGCTGGGCGCCAGCTTCAAGCTGCGCATTTCTGCCCATGCCCTGCGCTCGGTCGAACACCGTGGTGGCCTGGACGCTTTCCTTGCCAAGGCTGTCGATGCCGAACTGTCCGACAAGGCCCGCCTGATCAAGGCTGAGGTCAAGCGTCGTCAGGCTGAAGCTGCCTGAGACCAACACCCAAAGGGGTGAACTGATGATCAAGGCCGAGACTTTCTCCGCCGGTCGCGTCGCCATCGCAGTCACTGCGATGGCGATTGTCGTTCTGGCATCCAACTATCTGGTGCAGTTCCCGGTTCAGGGCACGCTCGGCGGCATCGTGCTGGCCGATCTGCTGACCTGGGGGGCTTTCACCTATCCGGCGGCGTTTCTCGTCACCGATCTGACCAATCGTCGGTTCGGTCCGAAGGCGGCGCGGCAGGTGGTCTATGCCGGCTTCGTGCTGGCGGTGATCCTGTCTGTCTGGCTGGCAACGCCGCGCATCGCCATTGCTTCCGGCACGGCTTTCCTCGTGGCGCAGCTGCTGGACGTAACGGTGTTCAACCGTCTGCGGCAGGCGGCCTGGTGGAAGGCGCCGTTCGTCTCGTCGCTGCTGGGCTCAGTCATCGATACGATCCTCTTTTTCTCGATCGCCTTTGCGCCGCTTTTCGGCGGCGATGATGCCTTCGCGCTGGAACTGGCGCCGCTGTTCGGCGTGTTTGCCACCGACGTGCCGCGCTGGATCTCCTGGGCGCTGGGTGACTTTTCGGTGAAGATGCTGGTGGCGATCGCGCTGCTTGCGCCTTATCGGGTGCTGATGGCGATCCTGGTGCCGGCAACGCAGGAACGCGTGGCCTGATAGCATTGCTTCCGATGATGCGAAATGCCCCGGGCCGATGGTCCGGGGCTTTTTGTGTTTGTTTGCCGTCATTCCGGACAAGGTGAGCGATAGCGAACCGCAGATCCGGAATCCAGCACATCAGGGGCGAGCACCAGCGAGCACAATTTATCAGTTGCCTTACCGCAGAGGCTTCAGCTCGCTTGTCGCGCTTCGCGCGGCTGATATCTGGATCCCGGCTCGGCGCCTCGCTCACGCTCGGCTGGGCCGGGATGACGCGTGCGCCATTGTCCATTCCGGGGGTCTTGCTTCCGGCGGTCTAGCCGTCCAGGCGGAAGCGCAGCAGCAGGGTGCGCTGGAGCAGGGAGCGGTTGTCGTCGGAGAGCAGCGTCAGGATCGTGCGACCTGCAGCGTCCTGATGCACGGCTAGCCCTTCCATGTTGTCGATCTGGTGCGACGGGCCTGCCTCCATCAGGATCTCGCCAGCGAGCACCGCACCGGGCTTCACGTCAGCGGCGGCAAAGCGGCGCAGGCGCATGCCAACCCAGTCGCGCAGGTTGAAGCGGCGTTCCAATAGCAGCAGGTCGCCGCCGGGCAGGAATGCGGCGTCGGTGGCGTCATAATCATCCGAGCGTACTATTTCGAATGAACCGGCTCGCGGACCGCCGAGAATGAAGCCGGGCAGATCATGCGCCTGGCTCTGACCGCGTTCGGCAATGGCGACCAGAGCGCCGCCGAGCGGGCCGTCGTCCGGGGCGGCGGCCAGCGCCTCGAGCCCCTTGTTGAAGCGGAGTGCCCGGATGCCTTTCGGCGTCTCGACTCCGGAGATCAGGCGGCTGGCGGCGCTGGTGAGTGGCCAGGCAAAGCGCAGGATGCGGTTGGTGCGCTCCGTGGCGACGAACAGTTCCAGCTTGCCGCGGTTGCGGCCGAGGGTGACGGCTTCGGTGTCGCTGGAACTGGTCTTGCGTAGTTCGATGCCCTTGGCATCCAGCATCGGGGCATATCGGACGTCACCGAGACCAAGAGGCGCCCCCTCCGGCGACTGCCGGATCCGGGCCGCAACCCACAGGGCATTGTCGGTGACCGCCAGCATCTGCGCGCCGTCGCCGAGTATGATCAGGCCGGAAAGGCCGCCGATCTCGCGGTTTGTGGCGGTCAGATCAAGGCCGCCGAGAAAGGTCAGCTTGCCAAAGCGCGTCGCATCGCTGCCCTGCTGGAACCGTTCGATACGGGCCGCCGATACGGCGACTGGCGTGCCATCGGCCAGCAGCGGCCCGGCTGCAAGAGACGGCGTGGCAAGGCTCAGGATCAGCGCCAGACCGAGGCCTGCCGCCGAGAGGCCGGCCCAGCGGAACCGGCCGGTCATGCGCGCCGTCTTGCTCGGCCGCGACCTGCGCCACGGCCACCTGTGGCCTGCTGCGAGGTGTCCTCGAACAGGTCGGCGAGCTGATCGGTCATGGCGCCGGCCAGTTCTTCGGCGTCGACGATGGTGACGGCGCGGCTGTAATAGCGGGTGACGTCATGGCCGATGCCGATGGCGATGAGTTCGACCGGTGAGCGGTTCTCGATCTCGTCGATGACGAAACGCAGATGGCGCTCGAGATAGTTGCCCGGGTTGACCGACAGGGTGCAGTCATCGACCGGCGCGCCGTCGGAGATCATCATCAGGATGCGGCGGTTTTCCGGGCGGGCGAGCAGGCGGCGGTGGGCCCAGTCGAGCGCTTCGCCGTCGATGTTCTCCTTCAGGAGCCCCTCGCGCATCATCAGGCCGAGATTGCGGCGCGAGCGGCGCCAGGGCGCGTCGGCGGCCTTGTAGATGATGTGGCGCAGGTCGTTGAGGCGGCCGGGCTGGGCCGGTTTGCCAGCCGCAAGCCAGGCTTCGCGCGATTGCCCGCCCTTCCAGGCCTTGGTGGTGAAGCCGAGGATCTCGACCTTGACGCCGCAGCGCTCCAGCGTGCGCGCGAGAATATCGGCGCAGGCGGCGGCAACGGTGATCGGGCGGCCGCGCATGGAACCGGAATTGTCCAGCACCAGGGTCACCACGGTGTCGCGGAAGTTGGTGTCGCGCTCCTGCTTGAACGCCAGCGGCTGCATCGGGTCGATGACGGCGCGGGTGAGGCGGGCGGTGTCGAGGATGCCTTCCTCGAGATCGAAGTCCCAGGAGCGGTTCTGCTGCGCCATCAGCTTGCGCTGCAGGCGGTTGGCAAGGCGGGCGACGGCGCTCTGCAGGTTGACGAGCTGCTTGTCGAGGAACGCGCGCAGGCGCTCCAGCTCGGCGACGTCGCACAGATCCTCCGCCGAGACTTCCTCGTCGAAGCGGGTGGTGTAGACGCGGTAATCGGTGACCGGCTTGTTCGACTGGGGCAGTTCGCGGCGCTGGCTTTCGCCCGGCTCCTCGGCCTCCATGTCGAGGTCCTGGTCCTCCATGTCGAAACTGTCGCTGTCAGCAGCTTCCGTCTCGCCGGCGGCCATTTCCTCGCCAGTGACTTCGGTTTCCTGCGGCGCGGTTTCTTCCTCGCCGTCCTGTTCCTGGTTGTCGGAGCCGGTTTCGGAATCCTCGTTGCGGCCGCTGTCGTCGCTTTCTTCCGGGTCTTCGGTCTGGTCCGGCTCGTCGCCGAAATCCTCGCCCATGTCGAGGGCGGTCAGGACACTGCGCATCTGGCCGGCGAAGGCGGCCTGGTTGTCCAGGCGGGTGACCAGCCGGTCGAGATCCGTGCCGGCCTTCTGCTCGATCCAGTCGCGCCACAGCGACACGAGTTTTTGGGCGGCCGGCGGCGGCGGCGCGCCGGTGAGGCGCTCGCGCACGATCAGCGACAGGGCGTCGACCAGCGGCGCATCCTCGCGCCGGGACACGTCCATCGCGCCCTGGCGTGTGTAGCGGTCGTCGAGCATGACCGAGAGATTGTCGGCAACGCCCGGCATGCGGGATGCACCAACGGACTCGCAGCGGGCCTGTTCGACGGCATCAAAGATGACGCGGGCGTCGCCGCCCTTCGGCATCGATTTCTGGTGGACCTTTGCATCATGGCAGGCAAGGCGCAGCGCCATCGAATCCGACAGGCCACGGGTGATGGCGATGTCGCGCGACGATGGCTTGCGGGCCGGCTCGGGCAGGCGAGCTGCTCCGCCCGACAAGACCGGGCGGTCGCCGGAGAAGATAACTTCAAGCTCGGGCGTGCCGGCGATGGCGCGCATCGTGCCGGCAACGGCCTGCTTGAAGGGCTCGTTCGGCGCCTGTCCCTTGGTGCCGCCGCCGCTGTTGCTGCCTGGTCCTGCCATGGTGCTCAGCTCATGACCAGTTTGACAGCGGATTCAGGCAGTTCCTCGCCGAAGCAGCGCTGGTAGAACTCGGACACCAGCGAGCGTTCCGTGTCGTCGCACTTGTTGAGGAAGGTGAGGCGGAAGGCGAAGCCGAGGTCGCCGAAGATCTCGGCGTTCTCGGCCCAGGTGATCACGGTGCGCGGGCTCATGACGGTCGACAGGTCGCCGTTGACGAAGGCGGAGCGGGTCATGTCGGCAAGCCGCACCATCTTCGAGGCGATGGCGCGGCCTTCGGCTCCGGTGAGGTGCTTTGCCTTGGCCAGGATGATGCCGACTTCGTTGTCATGCGGCAGGTAGTTCAGCGCGGTGACGATCGACCAGCGGTCCATCTGCGCCTGGTTGATCTGCTGCGTGCCGTGATAGAGGCCGGAGGTGTCGCCCAGACCAATCGTATTGGCGGTCGCGAACAGGCGGAAGCACGGGTGCGGGCGGATGACGCGGCTCTGGTCGAGCAGGGTCAGGCGGCCGGAGGATTCCAGCACGCGCTGGATCACGAACATCACGTCCGGACGGCCGGCGTCATATTCGTCGAACACCAGGGCGATGTTGTTCTGGTAGGCCCAGGGCAGGATGCCATCGCGGAATTCGGTGACCTGCTTGCCATCCTTGAGGACGATCGCGTCCTTGCCGATCAGGTCGATACGGCTGATGTGGCTGTCGAGGTTGACGCGGACGCAGGGCCAGTTGAGGCGTGCTGCAACCTGTTCGATATGGGTGGACTTGCCCGTGCCGTGATAGCCGGTGACCATCACACGGCGATTGCGCGCAAAGCCGGCGAGAATGGCCAGCGTCGTCGGCCGGTCGAACAGGTAATCAGGATCCACGTCCGGCACATGCTCGGTCGGGGTCTTGTAGGCAGGCACTTTCAGGTCACTGCGGAAGCCGAACACCTCTTCGACGGAAACTTCGGTGTCGGGCATGCCTTCGGCCACGGTCATCTTGTCAGTCATCGGTCCTCCGCTGCCTCGGCCGGGCCGGGGTCAGGGTCATGTGGGGAAAGCCGGCGCGAACGCACCAGGCTAGGGATAATCTCGGCGAAATGGCGCTGCCGTATGTGCTCCATTTCTTCTTTTCGCAATTCCAGGCGCAAAACCGGTTCCCACTTTTGCTGGAATTGCTCTAGCAGAAACCGGCTTTCTTCAGGACGTTGTAGGCCTGAATGATCTGCCGCAGGCGATCCTCGGACGACCGGTCGCCACCATTGGCATCCGGATGATTGAGTTTCACCAATTCCTTATAGCGCGCCTTGATCTCGTCGCCACGCGCCTTCTCCGACAGATTGAGCACATCAAACGACCGCTTTTCAAGGGCGAGAAGCTTGCGATCCCGCGTGTGCGTCGTTCCGCCATGCCGGGCATAGGCGCGCGGACGGGCGCTCGTGCGTGGATCATGCCCATCCGGCCCCTGCGCAGCCTCCTTGTTGACGCCCATCTTCCACGTCGGACGATGTCCCGTCAGGGCGTCCTTCTGGTAGACGCGCACCGCGTCGTCATCCATGCCGGTGAAATAGTTGTACGTCTTGTTGTAGTCCCGCACATGATCGATGCAGAAAAAGAAGTACTGCCCCTCGCGGTCACGTCCCTGCGGCGCCTTGTGGGTGCCGGGGCGCGCGCAGCCGGGGTGCTGGCAGGGCGGAAAGATGTCTTCGTCGAGCCGGTCCTTGTCAGGTTTGACGCGGATCCGGTCGAACAATTTGGAATCCAGTTTCATGGGCCCGATTATGGAGAGGGTGGCACTGGCGAACAAGGTTATCGGGGGGAATAAAAGAAAGGGTTTCCATCCGGGCTGGCATCCTTGCAACAGGGTTGACGCGCGGGGGCCATATGGACAGAACATAGCGCATGACCATTCGCCAGCAGATGACCGATCTCCTGACCGATGCCTTCGCGCCGAGCGAACTCACGGTCCTTGACGAATCCGACAAGCACAAGGGCCATGGCGGTTGGCGTGAGAGCGGGGAAACCCACTTCCGCGTCCGCATTGTTGCCGAGGCCTTCGCCGGCAAGGGGCGGGTCGACCGTCACCGGGCGATCAACGGCGTGCTTGCCCCCTGCTTTGCCGCCGGTGTGCATGCGCTTGCCATCGAAGTTCGGTCCCCGGACGAGCCGGACCCGCGTGTTGCACGGGTGAGCGGAGCGGTTTGAGGGGGTGACACCACTCCGTGCTGTCCCGGTCTTGGGCCGGGACCTGGCAGGATGGCGCTGCGGTTGCGCGGGGGTGGGCTTGCGGGCAGTGTCACAGGTCCCGGCACAGGGCCTAGACGGCGCGGTGGGGGGCGTAATGGCCCCTCCTTCGTCGCTCCTGCGCAGGCAGGAGCCTAGTAACCGAGGCGGTTAGCGGTGTGCGCTGACTGTGCCTTGTACCGTTGTTTGGGTTGGGTTTCCGCTGAGTTTTCCAAGATGCACCGGGGGTACTGGGCTCCTGCCTGCGCAGGAGCGACGAGGGGAGGGGGCCGTGTTGGAGCCTCTTCCGTCTCGTAACACTCCGCGCTGTCCCGGCCTTGAGCCGGGACCTGTCAGAATTGCTCCGTGGTGACGCCGGTGGTGGGCTCGTGGGCGGCATCACAGGTCCCGGCACAGGGCCGGGACGGCGTGTGTGGGGGCGATGGGGGCTGACAGATTGACGGAACCGCCTCGTCGCCCCCACCCTATTGCAAATTAGCCCACCTTCGCCGGGGCGCCCGCCAGCTTGTCTGCCCTGGCGTCCTGGGCCTTGGCGGCGGACTTGATGTCCCGGGCGTTGAGCGGCATGATGCGCAGGCGGGTGATGCGGTTGCGTTCGCGGCGCAGCACGGTGAAGCGGAAGCCGTGGAAGGTGAAGATCTGCCGCTCGTCCGGGATCATCCGGGCCTCGTGAATGACCAGGCCGGCGATGGTGGTCGCTTCCTCGTCAGGCAGGTTCCAGTCATTGGCGCGGTTGAGGTCACGGATGGGCACCGAGCCGTCGACAATGACCGAGCCATCGGCCTGGGGCCGTACGCCGGTCAGCTCGATATCGTGTTCGTCCGCGATTTCGCCGACGATTTCCTCAAGGATGTCTTCCAGCGTCACGAGGCCCTGCACCTCGCCATATTCGTCGATGACGAAGGCAAAATGTGATTTGCGCTTGAGGAAGGCGTTGAGCTGGTCCTGCAGGCTGGTTGTGTCCGGCACGAACCAGGGCGGTGTGGCGATCTTCAGGACATCGAGCTTGTCGAAATCATTGCCGGCAGCTTTCAGCGCGCGGAGAAGGTCCTTGGCGTGCAGCACGCCGACGAAATTGTCGCTCTCGCCCTTCCACAGCGGCATGCGGGTGTAGGGCGCGGCAAGCGCGGCGTCGATCAGCTTGGAAATATCCTCATCGACATTGAGGGCCATCATGCTGGTCCGGTGCACCATGACGTCGGAGACTTCCAGCTCCGCGAGGTCAAGCAGGCCGCCGAGACGGTCACGGTCGGCCTTGACGAGGCCGCCCTCCAGATGCTGCAGGTCGACCGCGCCGCGCAGCTCGTCATGCGCTGACAGGATCGCGGTCGCCTCGTCGACACTGACGCCGAAAATGCGCAGGATCAGACGGACAACCCACTCGATGGTAATCACAACGGGGCCGAAAACCGCAACGATGATCCGAACGACCGGAGCCACCGCAATGGCGAAGCGGTCCGGATTGGAGATCGCCACGGTCTTGGGCATGACTTCGGACAGGACGACGACAAGGATCGTCATCACGACTGTTGCCAGCGCAACGCCAGCCTCGCCGAAGAGCGACAGAAACAGGCTGGTGGTCAGCGCGGAGGCCAGGATGTTGACGATGTTGTTGCCCAGCAGCAATGCGCCGATCAGCCGCTCACGGGTGGCGATCAGGCGTGAGACCACGCTGGCCCGCGGATCTCCAGCCTTCTCCAACTGGTGCATGCGTGCCCGCGAGGCGGCCGTAAGGGCCGTCTCGGAGCCTGAGAAGAAGGCGGACACGGCGAGCAGGCAGAGAATTCCGCCGATCGTGAACCACAAGGTCGTTTCGATCATGAGCGCAGCTTCTCCTGGAGGAAGGCGAGCACGGCCGCAGGGTCTACGCCTTTTTCGACGAAGGCCTGGCCGATGCCACGGGAAAGGATGAAGGTCAGTGCGCCGCGGCTGACCTTTTTATCCTGGGCAATGATGTCGAGCAGCGTTTCGGCTGGCGGCATCTGCCCGGGGATCTGCCGCATGTGGGTCGGCAGGCCGACTTCGACAAGATGGGCCGTGACACGGGCAACAACGGCGTCGTCGATCAGGCCCAGGCGGGCGGAGAATTCATGCGCCAGGGTCATGCCGATGGCGACGCCCTCGCCATGGACGAGGCGCTCGCTGGCATAGTCGACAGCCGACTCCAGCGCATGGCCGAAGGTGTGGCCGAGATTGAGCAATGCCCGCTGGCCGGCCTCGCGCTCGTCGGCGGACACGGTTGCTGCCTTGGCGGCGCAGGAGCGGGCGACGGCTTCCTCGCGGGCCGGTCCACCGGAGAAGATCTCGCGCCAGTTCGCCTCCAGCCAGTCGAAGAAGGCGGCATCGCCGAGGAGGCCGTATTTGACCACCTCGGCATAGCCGGCGCGGAACTCGCGTTCGCTCAGCGTGTCGAGCAGGGCGGTATCGGCAAGGACGAGGTCGGGCTGGTGGAATGCACCGATCAGGTTCTTGCCATGGCGGGAATTGATGCCGGTCTTGCCACCGACGGAACTGTCGACCTGGGACAGGAGCGTGGTCGGGATCTGGATGAAACTCATGCCCCGGCGCACGGAGGCGGCCACGAAGCCGGCCAGATCGCCGACAACGCCGCCGCCGAAGGCGAGCACCGCATCGCCGCGTTCCAGGCGGGCGGCCAGAACCTCGTCGCACAGGCGCTGGTATTCGGCAAAGCACTTGGTCTGCTCGCCCGGCGGGACGGTCATCACGGTGTAGCCGACGCCGGCGGCATCAAGGCTGTTGGTCAGTGCGGCAAGATGCAGGCGGGCGACAGTGGCATCGGTGATGATGGCGAGCCGGCCGCCCGGCATCAGCGCGGCAGTGCGCTCACCCGTAGAGGCGAGAAGGCCACGGCCGATCAGGATGTCATAGGAGCGATCGCCGAGATCGACCGGGACGGTTGTCGGATGGAGGATACTTGCAAGGGTCATGATTACTCGGCAGCGGTTTCAGGTCCGGATGACAGGTCAGGCCGGGACGACAGATAGATCTCCAGCGCCTGCATGATGTCTTCCATAACCGTTTCGTGGGGCACATCGCGCGACCAGACCGACAGGTCGGCCAGGGCATAGACCGGTTCGCGCGTGTCCAGCAGCTTGCGCATCGTGCCTTCCGGGTCGGCGTTCTGCAGCAATGGGCGGGTGGGCCGCTTGCGCACCCGGCTCATGACCGTGTCGAGATCCGCCCGCAGCCATACCGAGACGGCGCGGCGGGATATTTCCTTGCGGGTGGTCTCGCTCATGAAGGCACCGCCGCCGGTTGCCAGGACCATCGGGCCCTCCTGCAAGAGACGGGCGATGACGCGTTCCTCGCCGCGGCGGAATTCCGGCTCGCCATGGACGGCGAAGATTTCGGATACGGTCATGTTGGCGGCCGTCTCGATCTCGGTATCGGCATCCAGGAAGGGCAGGCCGAGGCGCTGGGCAAGGCGCCGGCCAACACTGGACTTGCCGCAGCCCATGATGCCGACCAGCACGAGGCAACGGTTTCCCAGGGCCGCGACAAGCCGGGCTGCACGTTCGTCGGTGATGAGTGTGCCCGTTCCGGCTGCCCCCACGGCCATCCTCCCTTGTGTCTGTTCCCGGGCCTTTTATCATATTCAGACGAAATGCAAGTGCGTCGCAACCTGAGTCGGCGCCAAGGAGCCGATTTGCCGTGCCAACCCTGACCCGTCTCGTTGCCGCCGTCCTTGTCCTGGCGATGCTTGGCTATGGTGCCGTCTATGCGCTGGCCAATCTGGTCGAGCCACGCGAGCGGGAAATCACGGTGCGGGTGCAGAAGGACGGCTTCGCCCGGTAGGGCGGTGCTGCGTGGCGGGAGCTGGAGCAATGGCGGGGGATACCGGCATCGAGACATTTCTGGAAATGCTGGCGGCGGAGCGCGGCGCGGCACTCAATACGCTCGAAAGCTATCGGCGGGATCTGGAGGACTTTGCTGAGTTTCTCGGCTCCACCCGGATATCCGAAGCGGACCAGGGCGATGTCAGCGCCTATCTCGGCGACCTGACCGCGCGGGGATTTGCTGCCTCGTCACAGGCGCGGCGGTTGTCGGCTCTCAGGCAGTTCTTCAAGTTCCTGTTTGCAGAAGGCCGGCGCAAGGACGAGCCAACGCGGATCCTGTCGGCACCGAAGAAGCGGCAGAGCCTGCCGAAAGTGCTGAGCGTGGCCGAGGTGGACCGCCTGATCGAGGCGGCGCGGTTCGATGCGGTGCAGGTGCACGAGACGCCGGGGCGGCAACTCAGGGCCTCACGGCTCTACACGCTGCTGGAGGTGCTCTACGCCTCGGGGCTGCGCGTGTCCGAACTGGTGGCGCTGCCGGTGCGGGCAGCCTTGCGCGATGCGCGGCTGATCGAGATCCGCGGCAAGGGCGGCAAGGAGCGGCTGGTGCCGCTGAGCCCGCGCGCGCAGGAGGCGATGCGGGCCTATGTGGCGCTGCGCAAGGCCGAAAACGCGTTTACCGAGAGCCCCTGGCTGTTTCCGTCCTATTCGGAAAGCGGGCATTTCACCCGGCAGGCCTTTGCGCGCGACCTGAAGACGCTGGCGGTGGGGGTTGGCTTGTCGGCGGCGCAGGTATCGCCGCATGTGCTAAGGCACGCCTTTGCCTCGCATCTGTTGCAGAACGGAGCGGACCTGCGCGTGGTGCAGCAGCTTCTCGGACATGCCGACATCTCGACGACGCAGATCTACACCCATGTGCTCGACGAGCGCCTGCGGGATCTCGTCGAGACACATCATCCACTGGCGAAGGCCTGATTTTCAGCGCGTGGGCGCCGGAGTTTCGGGCAAGAGGCTCTCGATGGTCCGGGCAACGGCGAGGAGATGCCGGTCGGAATGGGCCGGGCCGTCAATCTCGAGACCAACGGGCAGACCGTCTGCCGTAATGCCTGCTGGCAGTGAGATGCCCGGGATGGCGGCATTCGATCCCGGATCCGTGTTGCGGATGAAGGTGGGGAAAGTCGGAACCTCGACGCCATCGAGGCGGACCGTGCGGTCGGAGGTGGCGATCGGCGTCGCGGCCAGCGGCACGGTCGGGAAGACCAGCGCATCAAGCCGTTCGCGCGTGAAGACCTCGGCATAAGCGGCCTGAAGCCGGGGCCGCAGATCCTGCATCGCCTCGCGGTAGACCGCATCGGGGATCGCGCCGGAACCCGTCACATACTCGGAGAAGACATGGGCGACGTCCGGGCTGGCGATTGCGGCGGCAAGGCCCTCGAGCGTGACGCCAGTTTCATTGGCCGCGAGAAACTCCGGCATGTCGCGGCGGATCTCGTAAAGCGCGATGGCGATGCCGACCCGGTCGCTGATGTCGCGGATGTTCGTCAGGTCGACCGGAACAAGGGTCACACCGGCCAGGCGCAGCCGGTCGAGTGCAGTCTCGAACACGGCGGCTGTCGCCGGGTCGAGGCCTTGCGTGAAGGGAGCGGCAAGGCCGAGGCGAATCGACTGCGGGGCGACGTCCCGCAGCTCGTTGATTGTGCCGGTGATGACCGCATCGAGAAGCGCAAGATCGGCGACGCTGCGGGCCATCGGGCCTGCGGTGTCACGGGTGCGGGCAATCGGGACGATGCCTGCCCCCGGATAGCGGCCGACGGTGGGGCGCAATCCACAGATGCCGTTGAGGGCGGCGGGAATGCGGACCGAACCGCCGGTGTCGGTGCCAAGGCCGGCCGGGGCGAGGCGCGCGCCGATGGCAGCTCCGGTGCCGCCACTGGAGCCGCCGGCGATCCGGTCCGGTGCATAGGCGTTGGCGACGGCACCGAAGGCGGCATTGTTCGAGGTGATGCCGAAGGCCAGCTCGTGCATGTTGGTCTTGCCGAGAATGATCGCCCCGGCCGCGCGCAGCCGCGCGACCACGGGCGCATCCGTTGCCGGCACCCAGTCCTTCAACGCCGGCGTTCCGGCGGTGTTGGGCAGGCCGGCGACGGCGATGTTGTCCTTGATCACCAGTGGCACGCCCTGCAGCGGGCCGGAAGGCGCTGCACCCGCCGCGTCAGATGCGGCTGCGGCCGCGCGTGCACCGGTTTCATCAAGGGTGATGAAGATGTTGTCGCCCGCCCGCGCCTTCGCGGCCTCCAGCAGGGTGGCCACAAGGGCGGTGGTGGTCAGGCTGCCGGACGCACGGGCGGCCTGAAGGTCGGAAATGGTCATCTCGCGCATGGTGCCCTCTGGTCGCGCATGGTGCCCTCTGGCCGTCGTGCCCGGGAGCAGACAAGCTCCGCCCAGGGCAATGATGCAGTCAAGCACAAGCGCCTTGCAACAACACGGAATGCTCGCCGACCTGCACGATCAGGCAAGCGAGATTGCAGCTTCTGCCAGAGGCAAGGCGGCTCACACCGGCATCAAGGCCCAGTAGTCGAAGTCGAGGATGACGTTTTCGGCATAGGTGCCGGTGTCATCGGAATAGGGGAAGTCGGCGCAGGGGCGGTTCTTGGTGGAAACGAGGCGCAGGCGCAGGGCGCCGACGTCGTTGCGGCCTTCAATGCGGGCGGTGTCGATGACTTCCGACCAGGCATAGACCGTGTCGCCGGCGAAGAGCGGGGCGACATGGCGGCCGGCGTTGATCGCGGCGATGTGGAAGGCCGAGCCGAGGCCATTGAAGGACAGGGCGCGTGCCAGCGAGATGACGTGTCCGCCATAGATCAGCCGCCGGCCGAAGCGGCCCTGACCTTCCGTGTGTTGGTTGAAATGCACCTTCGCCGTGTTCTGGTAGAGGCGTGTGGCCAGCATGTGGTCGGTTTCCTCGACCGTCATGCCGTCCACATGGTCGATGCGCTCGCCGGCAACATAGTCGGCAAAGCGGAAGCGGCTGCCGGCGAGGGCGGCGTCCCAGGCGTGGGCGGACAGCATCGGGCAGGCATCGCCGAGTGCATCGGGATCAATGCTTTCCGGCAGGGTCGGAACAACGGGAGCCGGCGCAGGGCTGCCCGGCTCGCGCTTGTTGACCATGACCCAGCGGACATAGTCGAGCACTTCCGTGCCGTCGGACTTGTAGCCGGTGGAGCGGACATAGACGACGCCGGTCTTGCCGTTGGAGTTTTCCTTGAGGCCGATGACCTCGGACACGGCCGACAGGGTGTCGCCCGGGTAGACAGGTGCAAGGAAGCGGCCGCCGGCGTAGCCGAGATTGGCCACGGCATTGAGCGAGATGTCCGGGACGGTCTTGCCGAAGACGATGTGGAAGGTCAGCAGGTCATCGATCGGCGCGCGCGGATAGCCCAGCTTGCGGGCGAAGGCATCCGACGACTGCACGGCAAAGCGCGGGCCATAGATCGCGGTGTAAAGGGCGATGTCGCCCTCTGTGACGGTCCGCGGCGTGGCATGGCGGATCACCTGGCCGACGTAGAAATCCTCGAAGAAATTGCCCGGGTTCGTCTTGGTCACGCCTGAACTCCCACTGCCACCGACCTGTTTCTGCCCGCGACTTTGACCTGTTGCTGCAATGCGAAGCAAGTGGGACCTTTGTCGGAGGTGCGGCTTGTCATGCGCGATGGCACAACCTACATCGGCGGCTACGAAGAAACACGTAGTTCCAGACCTGCGGGACAGGCAGCATCATGCCGGTACCGGCATGTCGAGGTTAAGCGAATGGAAAACCTACTCGCCCTGGCCGGGCAAAACCTGCTGTCACCTATCATCCTGTCCTTCGCACTTGGACTGGCGGCGGCGCTCGGGCGATCAGACCTGTCGGTGCCGGAGGCCGCAGCCAAGGCGCTGTCGATCTACCTGCTGTTTGCCATCGGCTTCAAGGGCGGCGTCAGCGTGTCGTCGCATGGGCTGGACGCGCGGCTGGGCCTGTCGCTGGTCGCGGGCGTGCTGCTGTCCTTCGTCCTGCCGTTTGTCGCCTATGCGCTGGTGCGCAGCCTGACCCGTCTGTCGGCGCTGGATGCGGCGGCTGTTGCCGGTCACTACGGGTCGATTTCCATTGTCACCTTCGTGGCGGCAAGCTCCGTGCTGCAGGGCAGCGGCATTCCGGGAGAAGGCTACATGGTGGCGGTGGCCGCTGCTATGGAGGCTCCGGCGATCCTGTCCGCGCTCTGGCTGGCCAGCCGCTCGCGCAAGCCGCAACCCGGCGGCGCAGCCGATCAGCATGACGGCGGCCTGATGCGCGAAATCCTGCTCAACGGTTCCATCGTGCTGCTGGTGGGCTCGTTCTTTATCGGCATGATCACCGGACAGAAGGGCCTGAGCGAGATTGAAAGCTTCATCGTTGCCCCGTTCAAGGGCGTGCTGTGCCTGTTCCTGCTGGACATGGGACTTGTGGCGGGACGTGGCCTGCGCGCGGCGCGGGGGATCCTGTCGCCGGGGCTGGTCGGGTTCGGCATGCTCATGCCATTGATCGGCGCGGCTGCGGGGCTCGGGACCGGCGCGCTGCTGGGCCTGTCGACCGGCGGCGTGGTGCTGATGATGACGCTGTGCGCCTCGGCCTCCTATATTGCCGTGCCGGCGGCGATGCGCGTGGCGCTGCCGGAGGCCAATCCGTCCGTCTACCTGACGGTGTCGCTCGGGATCACGTTCCCGTTCAACCTGACTGTCGGAATTCCGCTTTACATCGCAATCGCCACCGGGCTGGGCATCGGAGGGTAAGGGCATGCAGACGACCAAGGCAAAGCGCGTCGAGATCATTATCGAGGCCCCGATGGAGCGGCGCCTGACGCAGGCCCTGACGGCGGCCGGCGTGACCGGTTTCACCATCCTGCCGGTGCTGGGTGGGAATGGTCGCTCCGGAGCCTGGAGCCGCGAGGGTCAGGTGTCGCTGGCCGGCGGCATGGTGGCCTTCATCTGTATCTTGAAAGAAGAGCGGCTGGACAACCTGCTGCAAAAGGCCATGCCGCTGGTTCAGCAGCATATTGGCGTCGTCAGCATCACCGATTGCGAGGTGCTGCGGGCCGAGCGGTTCTGACAGTTGTTCAACGGGCAACTGTTCTGCAGGCAGCTGTTCAGTCGGCCCCTATTCAGCCGGGTTGACCGCAGACGGCATTCCATGACTGTATCCGCCCCAGCAAGGCATGCGCGGCATCGGCTCTCCTGAGCGTCCGCGCCCGAAAAGCCCCCGAACGCTGGCGAGGACATACAGTCGTGGCACATGACTTCCCCAATCATCTGGTCGCCGGCTATGGCCGTTACCTCAACAAGGGCTATGTCCGGTTTCGCGAGACCCAGGAGCAACTGGCGATCTATGGCCAGCGGCCGGATGTGATGGTGATCTCGTGCTGCGACAGCCGCGTTACGCCGGAGGGCGTGTTCCATGCCGGACCGGGCGAGTTGTTCGTGGTGCGCAACGTGGCCAACCTGGTGCCACCCTATGAGGAAACCGATGGCCAGCACGGCACCAGCGCGGCGCTGGAATATGCCGTGCGCGTGCTCAAGGTAAAGCACATCGTCGTCATGGGACACGCGAAATGCGGCGGCGTCCACGCTTTCCGCGAAAACGCCAATGCACCGCTGGCGACCGGCGCCTTCATCGGTCGCTGGATCAAGCTGCTGGAACCGGCGGCGATTGCCATGGCCTGCATGCCGGTCGACAAGCTGGATGATCCGCAGCTGGCGATGGAATATGCCGGGGTGCGCCAGTCGCTGAAAAACCTTGCGACATTCCCGTTCGTCGACGAAGCCATGCGCAACGAGGGCCTGAAGGTGCATGGCGCCTGGTTCGACATCGGCTCGGGCGACCTCAGGGTTATGGACCCGGAGACCAGCAAGTTCGAGAGCTGTGCGCCGGAGAGTTTTGCCGGTGAGGTCGCGGCTGGCTGAGCCGCCGGGAGCCGCAGAGCGTCCCTGACTGGTCCCGGCTCAAAGGCCGGGACAGCGCAGAGAGGGGGAGGGACTCGCGAGTTCCTTGCCAATGTCCTCGGCATTCCGTCACTGGCGCGGGGACGCCAGCACCAGGCTCCAGAACACCTTGTATTTCGAGCCGGGAGCGTAGGTGGTCGCGATGCCCATACGGGTCGCGCGCGGGTCCAGCATGACCTTGTTGTGGCCCGGGGATTCGCGCCAGCCGGAGAAGGCTTCCGCAAGCGTGCGGTAGCCGGCGCTGACATTCTCGACCGCGTCGGTCTTGGTCTCGCCGATGGCGCTGAGACGGGTCTTGAGCTGGTTCTGCGGCTCGAGCGAGGCGCGGATGCTGTCTGCTTGCGCGATGGTCCGCGCCTGGGACTGGGCGATGGCGCCAAGCGCAGGGTCAAGCGTCAAGGGACCAAGGCCGTTGTTCTGTCGGTACTGGTTGATCATCTGCAGCGCCGCCGGCTGGTCAACATTGGCATTGACCCGCGCAAGGTCGCGGTAGAAGGGCGGCAGTTCGACCGGCTTTTCGGTTTGGCAACCGCCGAGCAGGAGGAGGCCAGTGGCCAAGGCAAGGCCTGCCAGCCATCCAGTCGTCTGACGGGTCATGGTTTTCGTCATTTCAGCTTCTTTCTGCTGCGCCCCAGCCTTGCGAATCACCGGCGAGATTAGGCCGCTTCGCGTGGAAGTGCCACGGCCTGACTGTCCCGAGATAGGGCAGGCTTTGACGGGGCTTGACGAAGACTGTTGCGATGTGCCCTTGCTGGATGTCAGTAGAACTATACGGTATTGAGGTTGCGTTTACATTCGTGCCGTATATCTGCGCGCATAAAACGATAATAAACGAGGGGAATTGGGGCTCGTGACTGACGAAGAGGAAGAAAAGCCGATCAAGGTGATCATTGCGGATGATTCCGGAACTGTTCGCAAGTTCGTCGAGAAAGCTTTGCTTGCAACTGGCCGGACCATGGAGATTACCATGGCGGCCGATGGCAAGGACGCCGTCGAGAAGCTCAGCCGCGCGGCGTTCGACATCGCGTTCCTCGATATCAACATGCCACAGCTCAACGGGGTTGAGGTGATGGCGGCCATTCACGTCATGGGTGCGAAGACCTTTGCCGTGTCGATGTCCGATGGACTGGGCGAGGAAGCGGAAAAGAAGCTCAAATCCTTCGGTGCGTATGATTTCCTGACCAAGCCGTTCAGCGCCAGCCAGGTGCGGCATGTGATCGAGGTTTACGAAGCGATCAACATGCCCTTTGACGTGCTTGTGGTCGATGATTCAGCCACTGTCCGCCGGATCGTCAAACGGGTGCTGGAGCGCTCGATTTTCAAGCTGAACATTGTCGAGGCCGAGGATGGCCACGCGGCGATCAAGCGGGTGAGCGAGAAGTCATACCGGGTCATTTTCACGGATTTCAACATGCCGAACATGACAGGTCTGGAACTGGCCGAGCGGTTGGCCGCCACGACGCGGGCTTCGGATGTCATCCTGATGTCGACCGAATACAACACCACGCTGGATCAGGCGGCAGAGCGGGTGAAGGCCAAGGCCTTCCTGCGCAAGCCCTTCTATCCGGAAGACGTGGACAGCATCCTGCATCACCTGTTCGGGCTCAAGCACTCGCATTTCTCGAAACAGGTGCGCATGTTCGCCATGACGTGAGCGGCGGCCAACCGCATGGGGCAGCCGCCGGAGGTTGTCAGCGCTTGCCGGCCTCGAGGACATCCTCGAAGGTGCGCAGGCCAGGCATCGGCGAACTGACGAGCACGGCCATGTTGCCGGGGGCGTGCTGGTTCTTCCACATCTTTGTATGGGCCTTCGGGATCTGGTCCCAGGGGAACACTTCCGACATGCACGGATCGATGCGGCGGTCGATGACGAACTTGTTCGCCTCGGAGGCCTGTTTCAGATGGGCGAAATGCGAGCCCTGGATGCGCTTCTGCCGCATCCAGACATAGCGGGCGTCGAAGGTGATGTTGAAGCCGGTGGTGCCGGCGCAGAACACGACCATGCCGCCGCGCTTGGCAACCAGACAGGAGACCGGGAAGGTCTGCTCGCCGGGGTGCTCGAACACCATGTCGACGTCATTGCCCTTGCCGGTGATGTCCCAGATCGCCTTGCCGAACTTGCGCGCTTCCTGGGTCCAGGTGTTGAACTCGGGCGAGTTGACCTTCGGCAGCTGGCCCCAGCAGTTGAAGTCCTTGCGGTTGATGACGCCCTTGGCGCCAAGCGACATGACGTAGTCGCGCTTGTCCTCGTCCGAGATGATGCCGATGGCATTGGCGCCGGCTGCGGCGGCAAGCTGGATGCCGAAGACGCCGAGACCGCCGGAGGCGCCCCAGACGAGCACGTTCTGGCCCGGGCGCAACTGGTGCGGCGCGTGGCCGAACAGCATGCGATAGGCAGTGGCAAGCGTCAGGGTGTAGCAGGCAGCTTCTTCCCAGGTCAGGTGCTTGGGACGCGGCATCAGCTGCTGCGACTGCACCCGGCAGAACTGGGAGAAGGATCCATCCGGTGTTTCGTAGCCCCAGATGCGCTGGGTCGACGAGAACATCGGGTCGCCGCCGTTGCACTCCTCGTCATCGCCGTCATCCTGGTTGCAGTGGATCACGACTTCATCGCCGACCTTCCAGCGCTTGACCTTGGAGCCGACGGCCCAGACAATGCCCGAGGCATCAGATCCGGCGATGTGGTAGGGGCTCTTGTGGCTGCCGAACACCGAAATCGGTTCTCCAAGCGCAGCCCAGACGCCATTGTAGTTGACGCCGGCGGCCATGACGAGCACGAGCACTTCGTGGCTGTCCAGTTCCCAGGTCGGCAGCACCTCGACCTTCATGGCGTCTTCCGGTGCGCCATGGCGGTCCTGGCGGATCGACCAGGCATACATGTTCTTCGGCACATGGCCGAGCGGCGGGATTTCTCCGATCTCGTAAAGGTCCTTCAAAGGGACGTCTCCCGTGTGTCGGTTGTCGTTTGCCTGCAGCGCCGAGCTCATTGTTGTTCCTTCCCCTCCATGCGCCGGACCCTGCCGGACGCCCATCCTCATGTCCGGGTTGAAAAATTCCGGCCAGTTTGACGTAGTCTCAGTCGGAAGCCTGTGTCCAAGCCGGTCGACCGTTGTTTGGGGTACTGCGTTGCAGCAGCCCCATTAGGGCCAACTTCGTCCGTTTGCGCAACTATCAAACCAAAAATGCTTTCGATCTATACGACTATTGCGTAACTTGAATTTGCCTCGCAGGTGGATTTTGCATCGCACATAGGCGAGACCTGTGTGTGCCGGTTGCGGCCGGGCAGGCGTTAAGGAGTGAGACATGAGCCAGGCACCAGAAACCGGATCGTCCAAGGCCCCGCGCCGGCGCGACCAGCCCTGGATCTTCCGGACCTATGCGGGCCATTCCACGGCGGCAGAGTCCAACCGGCTGTACCGGACCAACCTCGCCAAGGGCCAGACCGGTCTCTCCATCGCCTTCGACCTGCCGACGCAGACGGGCTATGACCCGGACGATATGCTGGCGCGCGGCGAAGTGGGCAAGGTGGGCGTGCCGGTGGCGCATCTGGGCGACATGCGGACGCTGTTCAACGAAATCCCGCTGGAAAAGATGAACACGTCGATGACGATCAACGCCACCGCGCCCTGGCTGCTGGCGCTGTATGTGGCGGCCGCCGACGAACAGGGCGCGGACCGCAAGCTTCTGGCCGGCACGACGCAGAACGACATCATCAAGGAATATCTGTCGCGCGGAACCTATGTGTTTCCGCCCGCGCCATCGCTGCGGCTGACCGGCGACGTGATTGCCTGGACCTACAGCGAAATGCCGAAGTGGAACCCGATGAACGTGTGTTCCTATCACCTGCAGGAGGCCGGGGCGACGCCGGTGCAGGAACTGTCCTTTGCGCTGGCAACCGCAGTGGCAATCCTCGACGGCATGAAGGCCAGCGGGGCGATCCCCGAGGCGGAGTTTTCGCAGGCGGTCGGGCGTATCTCGTTCTTCGTCAATGCGGGGATGCGGTTCATCACCGAACTTTGCAAGATGCGCGCCTTCACCGAACTGTGGGACGAGATCTGCCGCGACCGCTATGGCATCACCGACGAGCGCTATCGCCGCTTCCGCTATGGCGTGCAGGTCAACTCGCTGGGCCTGACGGAACCGCAGCCGGAGAACAACGTCTACCGCATCCTGATCGAGATGCTGGCGGTGGTCCTGTCCAAAAACGCCCGGGCGCGCGCCGTGCAGCTGCCTGCCTGGAACGAGGCGCTGGGCCTGCCGCGGCCGTTCGACCAGCAGTGGTCGCTGCGCATGCAGCAGATCCTGGCCTATGAGACGGACCTGCTGGATTTCGATGACATTTTCGATGGCTCGTCGGTGATCACCGCCAAGGTAGAAGAGCTGAAGGCCGAGGCGCGCGAGGAACTGGCGCGGATCGACGCCATGGGCGGTGCCGTGGCTGCGGTGGAATCCTCCTATATGAAACAGAAGCTGGTGGAGGCGAACACGCGCCGGCTGGCCGGAATTGAAACCGGCGAGCAGATCGTCGTCGGCGTCAACAGGTGGACCGAAAGCGAGCCCTCACCGCTGGCCACCGGCGAGGATGGCGGCATTCTCACCGTACCGGAGCATGTGGAAGACGAGGCAATCGAACGGATCAAAGCCTGGCGCGCCGCGCGGGACGGGGCTGCTGTCGAGGCGGCGATTGCCGGGCTGAAGGCTGCCGCGCGCGAGGGGCGCAACATCATGGAGCCCTCGATCACGGCCGCCAAGGTGGGCGTGACCACCGGCGAATGGGGTGCGGCCTTGCGGGAAGTGTTCGGCGAGTACCGGGCCCCGACGGGCGTTGGCCGCGCGGCGCGGGACGATGCCGGTGACCTCACCGCCGTTCGGGAGAGCGTGGAAGCCGTGTCGCGCAAGCTGGGCCGGCGGGTGAAGTTCCTCGTCGGCAAGCCGGGACTGGACGGTCATTCCAATGGCGCGGAACAGATCGCCGTGCGGGCGCGCGATTGCGGCATGGAAGTCGTCTATGAAGGCATCCGCCTGACCCCGGCGCAGATCGTCAATGCGGCGCTGGAGGAGGGCGTGCATGTCATTGGCCTCTCCATCCTGTCCGGGTCGCATCTGGCGCTGGTGCGCGATGTGATGGACAAGCTGCGCGCAGTTGGCATTGGCGACGTTCCGGTCGTCGTCGGCGGCATCATTCCCGACGAGGATGCGCGCGCGCTGAAGGCGATGGGTGTTGCGGCCGTCTACACGCCGAAAGACTTCCAGCTGACCGACATCATGGCCGATGTTGTGCGGATCGTCGGCGAGCGTGGCGTTGAGGCGGCGTGAGAAGGCTGATGTGCCTTCCGGCGCATCGCTGTTCTGCAACGTTCATCGCGCTGTCCCGGCCTTGTGCTGGGACCTGTTCATCGTCTCCCTGCCGTTGCCAGACAGTTGCACTGCGGCGCCATCCTGACGGGTCCCGGCACAAGGCCGGGACGGCGCGTGGGGGGGCAGGTTGGGGCATGGCTACATCAAGCGCAGGCCGAAGTGGGTGGCGAAGGGCTGAAAGTCGCGGTCGCGCGTCAGCAGCCGATGGTCATTTGCAAGACAGAATGATGCAATGACGAGGTCCGGGAATTTTCGGATCGTGATGCCCTTGGCACGCAGGTCCCGATAGTATCGGGCCGCACTATAGGTCAGGTTCGGCGTGAGCATGGATGTGACAGAAAAGCTTTCCAGAACGCTGGCCAAAGCCGTCGCATGACGTTCGTCTCTTGCACCTCGCAGCACTTCCAGGAGGATGATGTCGCCGACCAGGATCTGTCGAGGTGCACTGATCGTGCGGAGGATCCGGACAGCTGGTTCCTGTGATCTGCCGGCGAAATGATCGATCCAGACCGAACTGTCGACCACGATCATGCTGCGTCGGGCTTCAGACGATCATAGTCAAGCACATCGGGCAGATCTTCCGGGGGACCCCAGCCATCACGCATCTCATCGAGATCGCCATCCCAGCCGATGCCTGCAGAATTGCGGATCACGGCCCGGAGCTCCTCGTCCTTGACGAGGCGGCGCAGGGCTTCTTCAACCACGGCCTTCTTGGTGGGCAGGCCGGTTGCAGCCATTGCCTTGGTCATGAGGTCGTCGTCGATGTCGATGTTGGTGCGCATGGCGCGCCCCCTGCGATGTGTATGATCATCCAAATCTATACACATCGCCTGTCTTCCGCAAGGTGAGACGCTTCCGCCTACTGCGCCTTGCGGTAGACCGAGGAGTTGATGAAGCTTTCGGTGTCCGTGATGTGCACGGTCTGGGTGACGGTCAGGGTGCGGCCGTCGGGGGAGAGCTCCCGGTCGGCGGTCATGATCACGGCGCCGCCGCGCAGGGCTTCGCTGACGAGATTGCTGTCACCGCGCAGGCCGTGACGCATGGCGTCGGCGAGGCCGCTTTTGCCGAGCTTCGTTTCAGCGCCGTTGGGCAGGGCGGTGAAGCTGTCGGTCTGGCTGGTGCCATCGGCGGCAACGCTGGTCATGGTGAACTTCAGCGTGCCGAAGTGATCTTCGATGGTCAGCGTGGCGCTCTGGGGCAACTCGCCGTGGTCGAATTCGCTCTCGTCCCGGTCGAAAATCCAGGTGCCGAAGAAGCGCTTGAGCGGGTCGGTCATCGGTGGGGCTCCTGTGCCATCGTCAGCCTTGACGGCTTGTTCTGGCCGGAACGGATAAGGCCGCAGCCGGCGGGATGCAAGCTGCGGCCTTCGAGATAAGCGGAGATGCCCGGGATCAGGCAGAAAGGGCGTTCAACTCAGCCACGATGGCGTCGCCCATCTGGGTGGTGCCGATGACGGTCGAGCCTTCCGAGGCGATGTCACGGGTGCGCAGGCCCTTGTCGAGGGTGGCCGAGATGGCGCGGTCGAGGAGGTCAGCCTCGGCGACCTTCTCGAAGGAGTAGCGCAGGCACATGGCGAAGGAGGCGATCATGGCGATCGGGTTGGCGGCACCCGAGCCCGCGATGTCCGGGGCCGAACCGTGCACCGGCTCGTAGAGGGCCTTACGCTTGCCCGTTGCTGCATCCGGCGCGCCGAGCGAGGCGGAGGGCAGCATGCCGAGCGAACCGGTCAGCATGGCAGCGACGTCCGACAGCATGTCGCCGAACAGGTTGTCGGTGACGATGACGTCGAACTGCTTCGGCCAGCGCACCAGTTGCATGCCGCCAGCGTCGGCCAGCATGTGGCTGAGCTTCACGTCAGAGAAGCGGGCGGCGTGGGTGGCGGTGACGACGTCGTTCCAGAGCACGCCGGACTTCATGACGTTGCGCTTTTCCATCGAGCAGACTTCGTTGCGGCGGGTGCGGGCCAGCTCGAAGGCGACGGCGGCGATGCGCTCGATCTCGTAGGTGTCATAGACCTGGGTGTCGATGCCGCGCTTCTGGCCGTTCGGCAGATCGATAATTTCCTTCGGCTCGCCGAAATAGACGCCGCCGGTCAGCTCGCGCACGATCAGGATGTCGAGGCCTTCGATGATCTCGCGTTTCAGCGAGGAGGCATCGGCCAGCGCCGGATAGCAGATCGCCGGACGCAGGTTGGCGAAGAGTTGCATGTCCTTGCGCAGGCGCAGGAGGCCAGCTTCCGGGCGCACGTCATAGGGCACCTTGTCCCACTTCGGGCCGCCGACGGCGCCGAAGATGACCGCATCGGCGGCCATCGCCTTGGCCATATCGGCCTCGGAGATCGACTTGCCATGGGCGTCATAGGCCGAGCCGCCAACCAGGCCCTGGTCCGTCTCGAAAGTGTCGCCGCCGCGTGCGTTGAACCAGGCGATGATCTTCGTGACCTCGGGCATGATTTCCGGACCGATGCCGTCGCCCGGCAGAAGAAGCAGCTTGTGGGTGGCCATGAGTGTTCCGTCCCGATCTTGTGTGAAATGTGGCTATGTCGGTAGCGGCTCGGCCCGACCTTTTCAAGCCAGACGAGCGGGCGTTTGCTCAAGCGTGATCGCGCGAAACGTCAAGTAACGCTGGCAAGGGCGGGGGCAGCAAGAACGGTGAGGTCGGCGTTGCCGCCGCAGACGAGGATGCCGATGCGCTCGCCGCGCTGTGGGACATAGCGGCCGCTGGTGAGAGCGGCGAGGGCGGCAGCGCCACCGGGTTCGGCAACGACCTGGGCCTCGCGCCAGAGGCGCTGCTGGGCTTCGCGGATGTCGTCGTCGCAGACAATGATGACGTCATCCACCGCCATGCGGCAGATGTCATAGACCAATTCGCCGCAGCGGCGGGCGCCGAGACTGTCGGCCGCAATGCCGCCGACCTCCACATCGACCGGTCCGCCCGCAGCAAGGGCTGCCGACAGGGAGCGGCAGCCCTCAGGCTCGACACCGATGACACGTGTCTTGCCGGCAAACCAGGTGGCGATACCGGAAATCAGGCCGCCACCACCGACGGCGACAAGCAGCGTGTCGAGGCCGCGCGTCTGGGCTTCCCATTCAAGGGCAAGGGTGCCCTGGCCGACAATGGTGGCCTCGGCGTCATAAGCGTGGATGTCGAGCGCGCCCGATGCCTCGCGCCAGGTCTCGCAGGTGCGGCGCGCTTCGGCATAGGTGGCCCCGCCGACCTCGACCTCTGCGCCATAGGCGCGGATGCGGGCGATCTTTGCCGGGGTAGCGATCTGCGGCACGAAGATGCGGGCGGGGATGTCGAGAGCCCGGGCAGCGAAAGCGACAGCCGCGCCATGGTTGCCGCCCGAGGCTGCCGTGACGCCGGAAAGCGGCACGTCCTGGCTGAGCAAGGAATTGAAGGCGCCGCGCGCCTTGAAAGATCCGCTGTGCTGCAGGGATTCCAGTTTCAGCGATGTTGCAAAAGGCAAGCCGAGATCGCCCTTGCGCAGTTGCAGCAAGGGTGTAACGCGAATATGCGGGGTGATGCGATCATAGGCGGCCTCGATGGCCGCAGCTGTAATTGGCATTTTCCTGTCCAGTCAGGCGGATTTCCTTATATGCTAAGGAATTCGCCGATGGGCCGCCAGAGGAGATTTATGGCCAGGAGTGTCATAACCCAACGAAATGCTTTGCGAAACCTAGCCTCTGGCATATGTCCGAGCAGACGGGTGCCGGCCAACGTGCCCACAAAGCCGCTGATGATCATCGCGGCAATCAGCCCGGCCCAGGGGGCGAAGGCAAAGCCGAGCAGGCCGAAGACAGCGATTTTCAGAACATGCATGGTCAGGGCGGTTGCGGCCTGGGTTGCAACGAAGCTCTGGCGCGGAATGTCGAGGCCGGACAGGACCGCCCCGCCGATGGGGCCGGCAGCGCCGAAGAACATGCTCAGCACCGTGGACACGAAGCCTGCGACGGCGATGGCCGGCTTCGGGGTGTGCTGGTAGCGCGGGGCCTTGCCCCAGACGGTCCAGAGCAGAAACAGGCCGATGCCGATGTTGAGCCAGACCTCGGGCAGGGTGATGGCGATCTGGCCGCCGACCAGGGCGCCCAGAACGGCGCCGGCGGCAAACCAGGCCATCAGGTCCCAGGCGATGTGCCGGACGAGCACGATGGCGCGGCCGGCATTGGAGCCGAGCTGCACCAGCCCATGCACCGGAACGAGGGCGGCCAGCGGCATGATGTTTGCCATCAACGCCAGCAGGGCCACGCCGCCGCCGAGGCCCACTGCAGCCGTCAGGGCCGAGGTAAAGAAGCTGGCGAGGATGAGCACAAGCGAGGACCAGACCGGCAGCTGATCCGGCAGAAGAAGGGCGAGCAGGTCCATGCTGAGGGCTCCTAGTCAGGACGGCCTGTTATCGCATGGGTCATTTTTGTATGCAAGTGTATGCAATGTCACTTGAGGGCCGTGGGAGCAGTCCCGGCTGAAGTGTCAAACGCCGAAGATCAGGGCGCAGCCGATGACCACGAGGGCCGCGCCGATCCATGCGCCAAGCGCCGGGCATTCGCGGGTGCGGGCCCATAGAAGCGGCAGCTGGATCGCCGGTGTGGTCGCTGACAGGGTGGAAATGATGCCGACTTCGCCGCCGGACAGGGCAAAGAGGATAAGCGTCATGCCGATGCCCATGCCCATGATGCCGGTCATGGCAACGCCGATGCCGACGCTCAGGGTCATCGGCTTCTGCGCTTTCACCATGGGCGTCGGCAGGGCGGCGATCAGCGTCAGGCCGAAGGCCGCTACGCCGATGCGCAGGGCGGAGGCGGCCACCGGATCGACACCAGCTTCCATGATGGGACGGGCAATGAGAGAGCCGACGGACTGCGACAGGGCGGCAGCCAGACCCAGGACAAGACCGATCCAGAGCGGTCCCTTGATCGCCTCCCACTGGTGCAACTGCGAGCGGCGCTTGCCGAAGCCGATGGCGAGGATGACGCCGGCAAAGGCCACGAGAACGCCGGCCAGCGCCTGACCGGACAGCGTCTCACCCAGGATGATCCAGCCGAGGAGGGCCGAGATCGGCGCGTTGAGCGAGAACAGCATCGCCGTGCGGCGCGGGCCGAGCCGGTTGAGCGAAAGAAACAGCGCCGTATCGCCGAGGAAGATGCCGATGAAGCCGGACAGGATCAGAGGCAGCAGATGTGCGCTGCCAATCGAGCCCCAACCAGGAACGACGGTGACATAGGCGGCAAGCACCGCAAACACCATCAGCATCCGGTAGCGGTTAAACGCGATAGCGCCGAGATGCTGGGACGGGGTGGTTGCGATGAGGCCAGTGACGGCCCACAGGGCAGCTGCGGCCAGGGCCGCGATTTCATAGACGTACATGAACACACACTGTGGGGCATGGCGAGTGAGGACCAGCCTGTGCCAGACCTCACCCGACTGGCGCGGAATCAGGCAGGGAGCACAGGCTTACCAGTCCAGGCGGCCTCAAAGAAAGCGAATTCCAGTTCGCACATGCGGGAGAAAATGGCGGAAACACGGGCTTGATCGGCTTGCGACAGCGCCGGACCGACCCGGTCCATTTCCGCGCGCAGCCAGCCGACAAAGCCTGAAAAGCCAGGTCCGGCATGGAGATCGATCCATTCCGCCAGCCAGAAGGCATCGGGCCGCGGGTGGGCCGCTTCCCGTTCGCCCCAGGTGAGATAGACCCATTCGGCGCAGAGCAGGCAGGCAAGGCCCTCGGCGTAGGTGCCCGCCCCGGCGCTGTCGAGCAACAGTTGCGCAAAGGCGCGGGTGACCGGTCCCTGGGCGGCCGAAACATAGGTCTCGGACGGCACGTTCAACGCCGCAAAGGACCGCAGGAAATAGTCGTTTTCTTCTGAGGTCAGAAGGGCGAGGAACCCTGCGAGCCGACGCTTGGCCGCCATGCTTGGCGCTTTGGCGACGAGATAGCCGAGGACCGAGGCGAGATCGGTGATGAACGTGTAGTCCTCGATCAGGTAGCGGACATAGGCCGCTTCCGGCATCGAGCCGTTGCCGATCGCGACGGTGAAGGGATGGCCGCAGGCCTGGTTCCATCTGTCGTCCGCTTGCGCAACCAGCCAGTCAGAGAAGCGGGCCTGCGGACGGGCGGCGGCATAGCCGGAAAAATGCGTGAGTTCGCTCATGACAAATCCTGGCTTGATAAAGAAAAATCCCGGGGCGCTGGGCCCCGGGATAACAGTCTGAAGTTCAGATCACGCAGTCTCAGGCGGCCTGCTTCTTCGGGGTCAGCAGGCGGCGGTTGACCAGCACTTCGGCGATCTGGATCGCGTTGAGTGCGGCACCCTTGCGCAGGTTGTCTGCGACCACCCAGATGTTGAGGCCGTTCTCGATGGTCGCGTCCTCGCGGATGCGCGAGATGTAGGTGGCGTCTTCACCGGCGGTTTCGTAAGGCGTGATGTAGCCACCGTCCTCGTGCTTGTCGATCACAAGGCAGCCCGGAGCCTCGCGCAGGATGTCGCGGGCTTCATCGGCCGTGATCGGACGCTCGAACTCGATGTTGACGCTTTCCGAGTGGCTGATGAACACCGGCACGCGGACGGCCGTGCAGGTCAGCTTGATCTTCGGGTCGAGGATCTTCTTGGTCTCGGCCATCACCTTCCACTCTTCCTTGGTGTAGCCGTCTTCCATGAAGACGTCGATGTGCGGAATGAGGTTGAAGGCGATGCGCTTGGTGAACTTGGTGTTCTCGACCGGGTCGTTGACGAAGATGGCGCGGGTCTGGTTGAACAGCTCTTCCATCGCTTCCTTGCCGGCGCCGGACACCGACTGGTAGGTAGAAACGACAACGCGCTTGATGCCGGCTGCTTCATGCAACGGCTTCAGGGCGACAACGAGCTGGGCCGTCGAGCAGTTCGGGTTGGCGATGATGTTCTTCTTGGTGAAGCCGGTGATGGCATCGGCATTCACTTCCGGAACGATCAGCGGGACGTCCGCGTCGTAGCGCCAGGCGGAGGAGTTGTCGATGACAACGCAGCCCTTGGCACCGATCTTCGGCGCCCACTCCTTGGCGACAGTGCCGCCGGCGGACATGAGGCAGATGTCGGTGTCGGAGAAGTCGTAGTTTTCGAGCGCCTGGACCTTCAGCGTCTTGTCGCCAAAGGATACTTCCGTGCCAAGCGACCGGCGCGAGGCGAGAGCGACGACTTCGTCGGCCGGGAACCCGCGCTCGGCCAGAATGTCCAGCATTTCGCGGCCCACATTGCCCGTGGCGCCAACAATCGCAACCTTGTAACCCATGATCTTGTTCCTCGTCCGTCTCCCCGAGACCTGGCACCGTGAAGTCTCACGCCTGCCTGGCTCTCTGGCACCCCACCATCCCGGGGGAGCGCGGGACGAGAGGCACCATCAACGGGTAGTTTTGGTGGTCGTTTTGGTGAGTTTAGCGGCGGTGACGAGCGTGCGAGCGCGAGCAGCGACGGCGGTTGCCATCGTCATCATGCCCGTCATGTCGGCTGCGTGCCGAATGCTCATAACTCGTCTTTCCTGTCCCAGACCGGGCAAGGTTGTGACCCGGAACCCCCATCTTGTCAATATTTCATTGCGCGGTGCGGGATGGCGACCCGGCCGTCAGGCCGGGGCACTGTGTTTCAGGTCAGGGCCGAGGGTCACTGCGGCGAAGACGAGAGAGAGCACCGAGCACAGCGCGATGGCTGCGACCATCGGGAGAACCGTGCCGTCAAAGAACGGACTGCTCGCCACGATCATCAGTCCGCCAGCCACCATCTGCAGCGTGCCGCCAAGCGAAGAGGCAAGGCCGGCGTTCTCGCCGTGATCGTCGAGTGCCATCACCATGGTGGGAGCAATGACGAGGCCCAAGAAGGCATTGCCGAGGAACAGCAGCGCCATGACCAGCCAGAGGCTGTCATTGCCGAGGGCAACCAGCACCAGCAGCAGGCAGGCCGTTGCGGCAAAGCCGAGCACAGCGAAGAAGGCCGCGCGGGCCATGCCGAAGCGCTGGCCCAAGCCGGCGGCCAACTGTGAGGTAGCAAAGAAGCCGATGGCATTGAGTGCAAAGGCCAGGCTGAAGCCGATGGGCGACAGGCCGTAGTGCGACATGTAGACAAAGGCGGCCGAGGCGATGAAGACGAAGAAGCTCGCCATGCCGAAGCCGCCGATGAAGGTGAGCCCGAGGAAACGGCCATCCTTCAAAAGGTCCAGGCATCCGCGCAGCATTGCGCCGCCACGCAAGGGCACGCGCTTGTCCGGTGCCAGGGTTTCGGGCAGCTGGAACGCGGTCAAAGCCATCGCGACGATGGCGGCGCCCGCCAATGCCAGGAAGATCAGCCGCCAGCTGCCAACCGCGATGATTGCCGATCCGGTCAGCGGGGCGAGCATCGGCGATATGCTGATCACAAGCATGATCAGGGCCATCAGCCGGGTTGCATCTGCGCCGGTGTGCAGGTCGCGGATCACCGCGCGCGGGATCACCATGACTGCAGCGGCGCCAAGCGCCTGAATGAAGCGGCCGACGGTAAGCCAGAGGATATCCGGCGCAAAGGCGCAGACAGCCGAGCCGGCGATGAAGATGACAAGACCGGCATAGATCGGCGGCTTGCGGCCAACCCAGTCGGCCAGCGGGCCATAGACCAGCTGGGCGATGCCGAAGGCGAGGAAGTAGGCGGTGAAGGTGAACTGGGCGGCGGCAATGGTTGTGCCGAGATCGTCGGCGATCTGTGGCAGGGCTGGCAAATAGAGATCCACCGCGAAGGGGCCAACGCAGGCCAGTAGCCCGAGCACGATCGCCGAGCGAGCAAAGCTGATTTGCATGTGTGAGGGTCCGTCAAACGGGGAACAGGCGGGAGCCGAAACGGCCGGTGTCTCATGAAGGGCTAAATGGCCGCGCTTGTCGACCGGAAACCGCAGGCTTCCGCCGTTTTCGTTTGAGGTGTTGCAATGCAACGACTGCCGCTGCGGCGGTTTGCTCTGGCGACAGGCACTTGTATCCCAGGGTCTCATGCGCTCAGGGATCGTTGTTTTTCGCGGTTTTGAAAGCGCGATGTCCCGCGTTGGCTAAACCGGAGATTGTTGCGGCGTGTCACGGAAGATTCATCGGAGTGTCACGTCGGATGCATCAAACCTCAACTAGCGTGCCTCCCGCATTGTAATTTTTCTCACATATTGGAGGCACTCATGGGTTCTCTGCGCGGCCAGCTTCTGGCCAGCCTCAGCTTCCTCGTTGCAACCGCCGGCACAGCCAACGCCGCGGACGCATTCTTCAGCCGTATCGCGACGATGCCCGTCTACAAGACCCTCGGCGAGGGCGTTGATCCGGCGACGCAGACGTCTGCCGAGATCGTGACCGCGACCAAGGACGGCATGACGCTGATCTTCACCGACAGCCCGTCCAGCTCCCTGGTCTTTGTCGACGTCTCCACCGCGTCCGCACCCAAGCCGGCCGGCCGCATCGACATGGGCGGCGAGCCGACCTCCGTTACCACTTCGGCCAAGTTTGCCCTGGCTGGCGTGAACACCAGCGAGAGCTACGTCAAGCCGTCAGGCCATGTTGCTGTTGTCGACCTGGCGACCCAGGCGATTGTCGCCACCTGTGACGTCAAGGGGCAGCCGGACTCGGTCGGGATCTCGCCGGATGGCAAGTTCCTCGCCATTGCGATCGAAAACGAGCGTGACGAAGAGCTGAACAAGGGCGCGCTTCCGCAGATGCCGGCCGGCCATGTCGCGATCCTCGATCTCGACGCCGACGGCAAGCCGGTCAATTGCGACGCCACCCGCATCGTCGAGATGACGGGTCTGGCTGATGTGGCAGGTGAAGATCCGGAGCCGGAATACGTCGCCATCAACGCGGCCAACGTGGCTGTCGTAACGCTGCAGGAAAACAATCATCTCGCCCTGATCGATCTGGCTTCCGGCAAGGTGACGGGGCACTTCTCCGCCGGGACCGCCAGCGCGGAAGCGGTTCCGGTCGCAAAGGGCGTCAGCTCAGACGCCTCGGGCAACACCGAAAACGTCAAGCGCGAGCCGGACGCGGTTGCCTGGCTCGACAATGACCGTTTCATCACCGCCAATGAAGGCGATTATGAAGGCGGTTCGCGTGGCTTCACCATCTTCAATACCAAGGGTGAAGTGCTGTTCGACAGCGGCAACCAGCTGGAACACATCGCCATGGCGCATGGCCACTATCCGGCCAAGCGTGCCTCCAAGAAGGGCAATGAGCCGGAAGGCGTTGCCGTTGGCACCTTTGGCGGTCAGACATACTTCTTCATCAATTCTGAACGCGCCAACATGGTTTCGGTCTACAAGGACACCGGCGCTGCGCCTGAATTCGTGCAGGTGCTGCCGACACACGTCGGTCCGGAAGGGGTCTTGACCATCCCTTCGCGCAACCTGTTCGTGGTTGCAAACGAGGTGGATGATGCGGAAGCTCCGGTGCGCGCCCAGGTCGGTCTCTATGAGTTCGGTGCGGCCAAGCCGGCCTATCCGTCCATCGTGTCGGTGAAGGACCCGGAAACCGGCGCACCGATCGGCTGGGGTGCCTTGTCTGCGCTGGCCGCTGACAAGACCGATCCGAACAAGGTCTATGCCGTCTCCGACAGCTTCTACGACAAGGCCCGCATCTTCACGCTGGACGTGTCCAAGCAGCCGGTCGAGATCGTCTCCTATGTCAACGTCACCGGCGGCACGCCGAAGAAGTTCGACCTGGAAGGCATCGCGCTTGCCAAGGATGGCGGCTTCTGGCTGGCCAGCGAGGGCAACCCGGAAAAGGAAGGCATTCCGCATCTTCTGGTGAAGACGGATGCCAATGGCAAGGTGCTCGAAGAGATCGCCCTGCCGGACGCGGTTGTCGCCCAGTCCAAGCGCTTTGCCTTTGAAGGCGTTGCCGAATTCGAACGCGATGGCAAGACGATGGTGATCGTCGCCGTGCAGCGCGAGTGGGGCGATGACCCGAAGGGCATGGTCAAACTGGCGCTGTACAACCCGGCTGACAAGTCCTGGGGCTTCGTCCATTACCCGCTCGACAAGGCCAAGAGCCCGGCTGGCGGCTGGGTCGGCCTGTCGGAAATCACGCATCTGGGCGGCGAGCGTTTTGCCGTGCTGGAGCGCGACAACCAGGGCGGCGAGATGGCTGCCATCAAGCAGATCACCGTCATTGACCTGGCCGGCGTGACCCCGGCCAAGGCGGGCGAGACGCTGCCGGTGGTGACCAAGGCCGTGAAGCTGGACGTGCTGCCGGCGCTCGCCGAAGGCAATGGCTGGCTGCTTGACAAGCCGGAAGGCTTCACCGTGACCGCCGATGGCAAGATGATCCTCGTCACCGACAACGACGGCGTCGATGACGCCCCGGGCGAGACCAAGATCCTCATGCTCGGCGATGCTGCCAAGCTGAACTGATCCGGTTCATCGTTGAATGAGAAAAGCCCGGGTGCGTGAGCGCCCGGGCTTTTTGCTTGGGGGGTGGGGTGCCGGGCAGCGCGCACTGCTTCTTCGTCGCTCCTGCGCAGGCAGGAGCCCAGTAATCGGGGCTTGGGGTGTTTTTCTCTGCGCCTGAAGATCATATTGGTTCAGGGGTTACCAGGCTCCTGCCTGCGCAGGAGCGACGCGAGAGTGCAGTGTCGACCTGTCAGCCCTCACTGCAATGCCCCGGTCTCCTCAACCTGCCCGTTCCAGCGCGCGTTCGGCGAGGCGGACCCAGAAGGAGCTGCCGACGGGGATGAGGGTGTCGTTGAAGTCGTAGCGCGGGTGGTGAAGCCCGGCGCTGTCGCCGTTGCCGGCGAAGATATAGGCACCGGGACGTTCCAGCAGCATGTAGGAGAAGTCCTCGCCGCCCATCATCGGCTCGACCTTGCGATTGACGCGGCCGGGACCGGCGATCTCGTCGGCGATGCTGGCGGCAAATTCGGTCTCGGCTTCGTGGTTGAAGGTGACCGGATAGCCGCGCCGGAACTGGATCTCGGCCGTGGCGCCAAAGGCGGCGCAGACGGAGCCGGTGATCAGGCGCAGGCGCTCTTCGGCAAGCGCGCGGGTTTCCGGCGTCAGGCTGCGGATGGTGCCGCGCAGGATGGCGGTTTCCGGAATGACGTTGAAGGCGGTGCCAGCCTCGAAGACGGTGACCGAGACGACAACCGACTGCAGCGGATTGACGGTGCGGCTGGCAATGGTCTGCAGGGCGCCGACGAGCTGGCTGCCGATGACGATGGGATCAATGGTTTCCTGCGGCTTGGCGGCATGGCCGCCGCGGCCGGAAATCTCGATCTTGAACTCGTCGGTGGCCGCCATGATCGGGCCGGTGCGGATGGCGAACTCGCCGACGGGAAGGCCGGGCATGTTGTGCATGCCGTAGACTTCGTCGATGGCCCAGCGGGTGAGCAGACCGTCGTCGATCATGGCCTTGGCGCCAGCGCCGCCTTCTTCGGCAGGCTGGAAGATCACCACGACGGTGCCGTCGAAATTGCGTGTCTCGGCGAGATACTTGGCGGCACCCAGCAGCATCGACGTATGGCCGTCGTGGCCGCAGGCGTGCATCTTGCCGGGGATTTTGGAGGCATAGGGCAGACCGGTTGCTTCCTCGATCGGCAGGGCGTCCATGTCGGCGCGCAGGCCGATGACCTTGCCGGCGCCGCCGTTGCGGCCCTTGATGACGCCGACGACGCCAGTCTTGCCGATGCCGGTTGTCACCTCGTCGAGGCCGAAGCTCGTCAGCAGTTCGGCGACACGGGCGCCAGTGCGGACGGTTTCGTAGAGCACTTCCGGGTTCTCGTGGAAATCGCGGCGCCAGGCGGCAATTTCATCGGTGAGATCGGCAAGGCGGTTGACGATCGGCATTCACGGCTCCTGGGGTGTTTTGATCCGGCGCAGCATCGGCGCCCGCGAGACAGGTCTGTATTGGAAGGGTTTGGCGCAGAAAGTGCAAGTCACATCGGCAGGGCGGCGGGACGGGCGCAATTCACGCCGGAGCGCGGTAGCGATAGACGCTGGTCTTTTTCACTTCCGAATCCTCCAGGCTGCGGATCACCGGGACCGTGTAGGTGGCCAGATGGTCGAGGCGATCCTTCGGCAGGTAGGAACGACCCGGATCGCCAACCAGAATGATGCTTTTGTCCGGATCCATGCGGCCAAGCCAGGCGAGGATGCGGTTGCTCATCGGCAGCTCGTAGAAGACATCACCGCAGACGAGAACATCGACCTCGGGCGGGGCCTCGCCGGTGATATCGCCGAGCCGCGTGGCAATTCCGACGCTGTTGAGATCGGCGTTCATCTCGATGGAGGCAATGGCGAAAGCGTCGATCTCGACAGCCAGGACCTCGCGTGCGCCGGCAAGTTTCGCTGCGATGGCGACCACGCCGGAGCCGGCGGCGAAATCCAGCACGCGCTTGCCGGCGACGAGGTCCGGATTGTCGAGGATGTAGCGGGCGAGGGCCTGGCCACCGGCCCAGGCAAAGGCCCAGAAGGGCGGCGGCAGGCCGATCTCACCGAGTTCATCCTCCGTCTTCTGCCAAAGGTCCATGGCCTCGGAGGCCAGATGCAGCCGGATCTCGGACGCATGGGGAACCGGCAGCACCTCGGTGTTGCTGCGGATGAAGTCCTTCGGATCGACGATGCCAGCCATCACAGGGCCTTTCGGGTTCGAGGCAGGGCGGCCGGCGGTGAGGGCTTCACCGCAGACCGGTCTCAGGCGAGCTGGTTACACATCCGGATTCAGCCCGCCCATTTCGCAGACGATTTTCCACTCCTCCTCGGTCACCGGCTGCACCGACAGGCGCATGGAGGTGACGAGGGCCATCTGGGCCAGGCGCGGCTCGGCCTTCACGGCCGCCAGGCTGACCGGGCGGGGAACATCGCAGACGGCACGGAAATGCACGCAGTCCCAGCGGGGATCGTCCGAGGTGCTGTCGGGCGCAATGCCGCTGCAGACCTCGGCGACGCCGACGACTTCCTTGCCTATGTTGGAATGGTAGAAGAAGGCACGGTCGCCGAGCTGCATCGCGCGCATGTTGTTGCGAGCGAGATAGTTGCGCACGCCGGTCCATTCCTCACCGGCGGCTCCCTTGGCCTTCTGATGGTCCCAGGACCAGACATCAGGCTCGGACTTGATCAGCCAGTAGCGCAAGTTACTTGGCCTCCGGGTTCTTGATCACCCAGTTCCAGGCCTTGATCTCGACGCTCTCGAACAGGCCGGCGTGGGCATAGGGGTCCTGCTGCGACACGGCCAGGGCCTCGTCACGGCTCTCCGCCTCGATGATGACGAGGCTGCCGGTCATGGCGCCCGAATCGTCGAGGAAGGGGCCCGCGGCCTTCAGGCGGTCGCCCAGGCCTTTCAGGAAGTCCACATGCGCAGGGCGGGTGTCGAGACGGACTTGCAGGGAATTCGGCTTGTCCTTGCAGATCAGGGCATACAGCATGCGGGGGTCTCCGGCGTTGGCAGGTCGAGGCAACCTATGCGGCCTTGGCCGCGAACTCAATCGCTGCTCGCCTCGCGCTTCAAGGGGCGGTTCATCAGCGCGGTCAGGGCCTCGTCGATGGTCATCTGGCCGTCCAGCACGCCGGCAACGGCCTCGCACACCGGAAGCGCCACCTTGTGGCGGCGGCCGAGTTCAACGGCGATGCGGGCGGAGTGGGCGCCTTCTGCAAGTTTCTCGCCTGCGGCGATCAGATCCCCCGGCGTGCGGCCTTCGCCGAGCTTCTGGCCGAAGGCGAAATTGCGGGACTGGGCCGAGGAGCAGGTGAGCACGAGATCGCCAAGGCCCGACAGGCCCGTCAGCGTCTCGGGCCTTGCGCCCATGGCACTGCCCAGCCGCGACAGTTCGGCAAAGCCGCGTGCGGTCAGCGCTGCCTGGGCGCTGGCCCCCAGCTTGCGGCCGACGACGGCACCGCAGGCAATCGCCAGCACGTTCTTCAGCGCGCCGCCGATCTGGGCTCCGATGATGTCGGTCGAGGCGTATGGGCGGAAGCTGGCGGAGGCGAGCGCGCGGGCCAGTGCATCGGCGACATCGCCATCGCCGGCGGCAATTGTGACCGCTGTGGGTAGCCCACGCGCGACGTCCATCGCAAAGCTCGGGCCGGACAGAACGGCCGGATGGGCCTCAGGCGCTTCTTCGGCCAGGATTTCCGACAGGAGATGTCCGGTGCCGCGCTCGATGCCCTTGGCGCAGAGGACGACCGGGGTGCCGGGCTTCAGATGCGGCTTCAGGCTGGCGGCGAGGCTGCGCGTGGTCTGGGCCGGTGTGACCAGCAGCAGGGCGTCAGCGGTCGCGGCCTCTGCCAGATCGGTGGTGGCAGTGAGGCGTTCGTCGAAGGTGATGCCCGGCAGATAGGCGCTGTTGCTCTGGCGGCTGCGCAATTCACTGACAAGCGCGGTGTCACGGGCCCACAGGGTGACGGCGCGGCCGGCGCGGGCGGCGGAGAGCGCAAGGGCCGTGCCCCAGGCACCGCCACCGATCACACCGATGCTGTCGTAGTTTGGCATGGTCAGCCTCCGGTCACGCGCTGGCGCAGCAGGGGCAGCTGCGCATCAAAGCCCTCGTAAAACGCCGCAGGATCGACCTCTTCATCAAGATCAAGCCAGAACAGGCGGAAGCGGATCGGTTCGCCGCCGTCATTCGGCGTCATCTCGAAATGCTCCCACTCGTCCCGGCCGATCCGGGCCAAGCGGGCGTGGAAATGCCGCCGGCGATGCAGGTCGCGGCCACGGCCGTTGTCGAACAGGTGGTCCTGGTCGGCGAGGTGATCAAGCGCCCCATCGAGGACAAGGCCGGTTTCCTCGTGAAACTCGCGCCGCGCGCCGATGAGATGGCTTTCGCCCGGATCCAGAGTGCCGCCGGGGACCTGAAGCCCGACATCCGGCTGATCAGGCTGGCTGAACACCAGGAGCTTGCGGCCGCAGGTCAGATAGACATAGGCCTTGTGAAGCACGCGCATGAAAGGGCATCCGGAACGACGAGGGCCCCCTGCCTAGCAAGTTCGCGGGCGACTGTGAACCGGGCAAGCAGCGTTGAATGTCCAATCAGAAAGAAATGCAGTCATCCGGTTTGCCACGAACTGCCATCACGGGGCAGCCGGCGATCCGGATCAAAGATCCTGACCTGATGCGGAAGCTCTTCGCCCCATTGCCATAGAACGAGGTTCCTGTGCTCGGGCCTTGCGCCTGGTGCGAAGGATCGTACGAGAATGCCTGCGGAGCCTGCTGCAATCAGAGTGCTTGCAATAGTCCAGGTGGGCGGGATGCGAGTGTCGGCTTTCAAGCGATGCCATGCACTTTGCATGTCCTGCAGGGTAATGCCGCGCGCGGTTCGAGTTTCCGGATCGGTCAAGTCAACGATGTCCGAACAATCAACGTCATACTGGACGAGTGTGAGCGGGTGCATGCGATTGCCGAAGCCATGGGACATTTCGGCCAGAACGCCTTCGACCGTTGAGGCGAGATAAACGGCAGGTGTCCCGGCCGGGTTCCACCGCCCGCCATGCAGCCTTGCGCCTTCTCCCGACAGCGGCGCCCAAGACCACCTCGGGTCATGGCCGCGAAAAAAGGTGCCTTCTATTCGCACCGTTCAGGCAAAAGCGCCGGTTGCGACAGCATCGAGGTAGTCGCGGACAGCTTCGGCCTCGCCCGCCTTTACGAGCGATTCTGCCGTGCGGTCGCCGAAGGCGGGGATAGGAAATGCTCGGTACCAACGCCGTGCTTCCTCCTCTCCGCCAGCCCATCTTTCGACCCGAGCGACAATCTCGTCGCCATCAGAGACGATAAAGGATCGGGGCGTAGCTCCTGCTGTTTTCTTGTTCGGTCGCGCCATCGGGACGTTCTCCTAGTGACGCCCATTATATGGCAATTTTGTTGTGATTGCACCTGGGGGCGCAGGTCACACCTTCGCGCCTTTCTTGCCGGCGCCGAGGAGGCTGGCGGAGGTTTCGTCGAGGGGCCAGCGGGGGCGGGGGGCGACGGACTGGTCGTCCAGGGTCGCTCCCGCACGCGCGGCAATGTCGAGCCGTTCGATGCCGGCCCAGGCGATCATCGCGGCGTTGTCGGTGCACAGGCGGTGCGGCGGGGCGACGAAGCGGGCGCCGGCATTGCGGCAGGCACCATCCAGCGCGGCGCGGATTTCGGAATTGGCAGCGACACCGCCCGCAACTACAACGACCTTTTCAGCGTCCGGAAAGCGCTCGGCGAAGAGGGCGAGGGCCGTGCGGGTGCGATGGGCGAGCACATCGGAGACGGCGCGCTGGAAGCTGGCGCAGAGGTCTCGCGCGGTCTGTTCGTCGACCGGCTGGGCTTTTTCGGTGGCATTGCGCAGGGCCGTCTTGAGGCCGGCGAAGGACATGTCGAGGCCGGGCCGGTCGAGCAGCGGGCGCGGCAGGGCGAAGCGCTTGGGATCGCCCTCGCGGGCCATGCGTTCGACGGCGGGGCCGCCGGGATAGGGCAGGCCGAGGAGCTTGGCCGTCTTGTCGAAGGCCTCGCCAATGGCATCGTCGATGGTGGACCCGAGGCGCTCGTAGTCACCGACACCCTTCACCAGCAGGAACTGGGTGTGGCCGCCGGAGACGAGCAGCAGGAGATAGGGAAACGCCAGGTCATCCGTCAGGCGCGGGGTCAGGGCGTGGCCTTCGAGATGGTTGATCGCCAGCAGCGGCTTGCCGGCGGCCATGGCGATGGCCTTGGCCGTCATCAAGCCGACAATGACGCCGCCGATAAGTCCTGGGCCTGCAGTTGCCGCTACGGCGTCAATGTCATCGAAGCCTACGCCGGCCTCGGCCATGGCTTCGGCAACGATGCGGTCAAGTACGGCGATGTGGGCCCGGGCGGCGATTTCCGGTACCACGCCGCCAAACTCGGTGTGTTCGTCGATCTGGGAGCGGATGACATTGGAGAGGATCTGCGGCGCGTTGAAGCCTCGAACGACGGCGGCTGCCGTTTCATCGCAACTGGTCTCGATGCCAAGGACGGTCAGTGTGGAATGATCTGGCAGCATGGACTTGTCCGGTGTTCTTGCGGATCGGTGCGGGATCAAATGTCGGCTTCGGCCAATCGGGCCCGGCCTCAAGACCCGCATACGGGATCGTGCCGCATTGGCCTGTGGCGCATGACCGCCTATTGTGCTTCAAACCCTTGAAAGTGCCCCTAACACCCGGATCCTTCGTCTTGCAATCAAAACCTTTGCGTATCGGTACGCGCGGCAGCGCGCTTGCTCTGGCCCAGGCCCACGAAACCCGCAGCCGGCTGATGGCCGCGCATGGTCTGGCAGAACAGGATTTCGACATCGTCGTCATCAAGACCTCCGGCGACCAGATCCAGGACCGGCCCCTGTCGGAAGCGGGCGGCAAGGGGCTTTTCACCAAGGAAATCGAGGAAGCGCTGCTCGAGAACCGCATCGACATTGCTGTGCATTCGTCCAAGGACATGCCGACGCAGTTGCCGGACGGACTGGCGCTGACGGCCTTCCTGCCGCGCGAAGACGTGCGCGATGCCTTCATTTCGCCAAAGGCCAAGCGGCTGGAAGACCTGCCGCAGGGCGCCGTGGTCGGGTCGTCCTCGCTGCGCCGACAGGCGATGATCAAGCGCCTGCGCCCGGATATCCAGGTGGTGATGTACCGGGGCAATGTGCAGACGCGGCTGAAGAAACTGGAAGAGGGGCAGGTGGATGCAACGCTGCTGGCCTATGCCGGATTGCGGCGTCTGGGTCTCGCTGATGTTGTCACCAGCCTGCTGGAGACGGACACGTTCTTGCCGGCTGTCGGGCAGGGGGCGATCTGCATCGAGAGCCGGGAGGGCGACCGGCCGGTTCTGGACATGCTCTCCGCCATCCATCACCGCGAAACCGAACTGCGCCTCACCTGCGAACGCGCGTTCCTGGCCGAGCTGGACGGCTCCTGCCGCACGCCCATTGGCGGTCTGGCGCTGATTGACGGCGAACGCCTGTCGTTCCGCGGGCTGATCCTGAAGCCGGATGGCAGCGAGCTGCATGAGCTGACGCGCGAAGGTTCGGTCGGCGACGCCGAGGCCATTGGCCGCGAGGCCGGCCGCAGCCTGAAGGCGCTGGGCGGTCCCGGTTTCTTTGCAGTCTGACGGGAGGGTTCATGCGCGTACTCGTCACCCGTCCGGAACCTTTTTGTGCTGCAACGGCGCGGCGGTTGCGCTTGATGGGGCATGTGGCGCTGGAAGCGCCGCTGCTGACCATCGTGCAGACGCCGCCCGACGAGATGGATCTTGAAGTCGTGACGGCGGTGGCTGTCACCAGTGGCCAGGCGGTCGAGGTGCTGGCGCGCCATCCGCAGCTGCCCAAGCTCGCGGGACTGCCGTTCTACGCCGTGGGTGCGCGCACGGCTGCGGCCGCACGGCAGGCCGGTTTCCGGCAGGTGCTTTCGGCAGATGGCGATTCCAGCGATCTGGCGGCCCTGATCCGTATCAGTCACGGCAGCGGCGTCGTGCTCTATGGGGCCGGACGCGACCGGGCGGGGGATCTGGAAGGTCACCTGCGCCGCTCGGGCATCTTCTGCCAGGTCGTGGAACTCTATCGCACCGACCCGGTTTTGGACTGGCCCGTGGGTGTCGATGAGATGCTGCGCCGGCAGGAGATCGATGCGATCCTGGTCTATTCGGCGCGGACGGCCGAAGTCTGCGCCACATTGCTGCAACAGACGGCGCCGAAGGTACTGCCGCGCATCGTGGCGCTTTCGGCCAAGGCCGGGGCACCGCTGTCAGCCCTTGGCCCGGTGGAATGGGCCGCAACGCCGGATGAACCGGCCCTGTTCGCGCGCGCCTTCACCGGCTGTTAACTGCGGCAGGCGAGTCCTTGGGGCGGCCTCGACCTTTGGTCGCGGTGCCGCCCGAGCGATCAGTGTGTATAGTCGCAAGCGGTCACCCGCTTTTCGGCAAGAGGAGGAAACGCGATGGTCTCCGACGAGGACAAGTCCGGCAAGGACAAGCCCGCCGCCAGCGCCGGGAGCAGTGCCAGCGCCGGGAGCAATGCCGGGGCAGGGCCAGGGCCAGGCGGCGAGGCAGGCAAGACCGGTGGCCGCCGACCGGTGACCATTGATCTCGTGCCCGAAAAGGTCGAGGCGAAAGTCGAAGCAAAGGCCGACACCGTTTCCCAGCCGAAGTCGCAGCCTGCGCCAGCTTCGGCAGCCGCTGCCGCGTCCGGTGCGGCCAAGAGCGCAGATACGGCGGCACCGACGAAACCTGCCGCGCCTGTTTCGTCCGCTGCCACAGCTTCGTCCTCGGCCGGCAGTCAGCCGAAGGCCGCTGAGACCGCCGCCGCCAAGCCTTCCGGCGCGCCGGACAGCGCCGCATCGCGTCCGCCTTTGCCCGAGCGTTCGAACCCGTTCAGCCCGCAAGGCAGCCCTTCTTCCACATCGTCGACCTCGTCATCCCCGGCCGGTGCGGCGTCGGCTGGATCCAGTTCTGCAGGACCTGCATCTGCAGGGGCAGCGTCTTCGGCAGCAGCCTCCGCAACTGCTTCACCGACAGCCTCCGCATCGACAGGCCCTGAGCCGGCCACCGCATCGGCAACACATTCAGCGGCCAAGTCCGCATCGAGCGCTGCCGGGGCTTCTGCAGCCTCCAACACGCCGACCCAGCCGCACGGCGTCAGCTTCGGCGGGGCGATGGCCGCCGCCTTGCTGGTCAGCGTGGCGCTGCTCGGCGGCTTTTACACCCTCAACCAGACCGGCGTGCTGCCGCTGAAGGGGACTGTTCCAGCGTTCACGGAAGAGATGAGCGCCGATCGCGCCCGGCTGGACACGCTGGAGCGGCGGTTTGCAGAACTGGCAGCCGCTGAAACCACGGCGGCGGCCAATGGCAACCCGGACACCGAGGCGGCTCGGCGCGATCTGGAGGGGCGCCTGACGGCTTCGGTCGATGCCTTGCGCGGTGATATGGAATCGCGGCTGGCAGAGATCACGACACGTATGGACGGATTGCGTGCGGCGGGCCCACAGGCGGGATCCGCTACCCCTGCGCCAATCGCAGGAGCCGGACCAACAGGACCGGACGGACTGGCCGCGAGGGCCGACAGCCTGCAGCAGGGACTTGAGGCGGTGAATGCCGCGCTGGCAAGCCTGCAAACGGCCGTATCGGCCTCTGATGCTGCGCTGAAAAGCCTGTCCGATGGTCAGGTCCGGGATGGCGAGGCGGTTTCGCGGTTGCAGGGGGAACTGACAAAAATCTCGACCGAGGGCGAAGCGGCGCTGGCGGACCTGCGCAAGATGGCGGAGGATCTGTCGGCCCGGCTTGTCCAGGTGGAAGAAACCATGGGCGATGCCACGGCGCGGGAACTGGCCGCGCGGGCGCTGTCCGTCTCCATGCTTCAGGCAGCTGTTGATGCCGGACGTCCGTTTGCAACCGAACTGGCTGCCGTGAAGGCCGCGCTGGGCGAGGCGGCGGCAGCTGACATTGCCGCCCTCGAAGCGGAAGCGGAAAAGGGGATCGCGCCAACGTCGAAACTCATGGCTGAGTTCCCGCCGATTGCGCGGGCCATCCATCTACAGCTGGTGCAGCCTGATCCCGAGGCGAGCGTGCTGGACAGCCTGTTGTCGAGCGCTGCGTCCCTGGTGGCCGTGCGTGGGCCGGGCGATGCCAGCGGGGAAGGACCTGCAGCCGCCCTGCGCCGGATGGAGAATGCCGCAAAGGCCGGCGATCTTGCGGCGGCGCTGACCGCCTATGATGCCCTGCCGGCGGATGTTCGCGCGCCGGCAACTGCCTGGGTGGACGCCGCCCGGGCGCGACTTGCCGTTGACCGGCTGACCACGGACACCGCAACTGCGGTGCTCTCCGCCATCGCCCGCAAGGGCAACTGAGGTGACCTGGAACCGGGAGCAAGCGGCATGATCCGTGCGTTCGTCTTTTTCGCCCTGCTGTTCGCCGTCGCCCTGGGCCTTGCCTGGATGGCGGACCTGCCAGGTTATGTCTCGATCGGCTGGGAAGGCTATGTCTGGGAACAGCCGCCGATTGTGGCCGCGCTGCTGTTTGCCGTGTTCCTGGCGCTGTTCCTCGGACTGGTCTGGCTGGTTCTGGTCGTGTTGCGCTCGCCCAGGATTGCCAGCCGCTTCTTCCGCCGCCGCCGCCGCGATCGGGGCTATCAGGCGCTGTCATCCGGCCTGCTGGCGCTTGGCACCGGCAACGCGAAACTGGCGCGCAAGCTCGGGATGGAAGCAGACAAGCTGCTGACCCGGGAACCGGCGGCGAAACTGTTGCTGGCACAGGCCGCGCAGCTGTCTGGCCAGCATGCGGAGGCGCGGCAGCGGTTCGAGGCGATGCTGGAGGATCCGCAGACCCGGGCCCTCGGCCTGCATGGCCTGTTCATCGAGGCGGAAAGTCAGGGCGAGCCTGTCGCGGCTCGGCACTATGCCGAAGAGGCGCTGAAGGCGCAGCCAGGGCTTGAATGGGCCGGACGCGCCGTGCTCGGCTATCAGGCGGTGGCCAATGACTTCGAGGCGGCCATTGCCACGCTGGAGCGTAACTTCACCGCCAAGCTGATCGACAAGCCAACCTATCGCCGCCACCGGGCCGTGCTCTTGACGGCGCGGGCGCTGGAGCTGGAGGATCGGGAGCCGGATCTTGCCATGAGCCTTGCCAAGGAGGCGCATGGCCTTGCTGCAGATCTCGTGCCCGCTGCCGTGGTTGGCGCCCGGCTGGCGACGCGCAAAGGCGATGTGCGCAAGGCTGCCAAGCTGATCGAGACCACCTGGCGCCTGTCGCCGCATCCCGATCTTGCCGAAGCCTATGCCCATGCGCGCATCGGCGATTCGGCCAAGGACCGGCTGAAGCGGGTGAAGGCATTGGCCCAGATGCGGGCGCATACGGCGACTGGAGCGCTGGCGGTGGCCCGTGCGGCCATCGAGGCGCGTGATTTTGACGAGGCGCGGGAGCAGCTGAAGTTTGCCCTGACCACCGAGCCAAGCCGGGGCGCTTTCGTGATGATGGCCGAAGTGGAAGAAGCCGAGCATGGCGACAAGGGCCGCATGCGCGAGTGGCTGGCCCGTGCCGTGCAGGCGCCGGCGGACATGGCCTGGATGGCGGATGGCATGGTCCTTGCCGACTGGCGGCCGGTGTCGCCTGCGACGGGCCGGATCGATGCCCTGGAATGGGCCCGGCCGCAGGGACCGGAGGCGACCGGCCTCCTGCTCGAGGATGCCCTGTTCGAGGCACCGCAGGATGGCGGAGCCCGGGATGCCGGCACTGGCGCTGCAGCGATGATCGCCGCCGTCTCCAGCGCCAGCGAGGCGAAACCCACAGGACCGGAGCCCCGGAGCGTCCAGGAAAACCAGAAATCCCAGAAGCCTGTCGAGGTGATCGAGGCCGAGGTGATCACTGCACCTGTGTCCACCCCTGCCGCTGCCCCGGAACATCAGGTCCTGGACAAGCCAGCGCCCGCCGTTGCAGCGAAGCCGGATGCTTCTGCACCGGTTCGTCCGGAGGAGAGCGCCAGACCGCAAGACCCGTCCGTGGGGGCTGGCGCGCCAGGCCCGGCGTCAGCTCCGGCACGCGTTGGCAGCCGCTCGCCGTTCAAGACGCCGGTGGATTATCCGCTGACGCGCATGCCCGATGATCCAGGACCCGAGGCGGAGGCGGAGGACGAAGCTGCCAAGAAGCGGGAGCCAGGCGCCGCATTCTTCGGTTGAGCCAGGGCCGCGGTGACGCCGCCCGGGATGTTGATCCTGGCCACGCCGGGCAGGGACGGCCACGGGCTGGGTGTTCGCCGGCATCTTCAGCGGCTCTTGCACTGAGGGGTTGATATCCACCCGGGCGCAACAGAGGAACCCGTGCGGTGCTGAGGGATGTGGCAAACACGGGAGACCGGCAGCAAGGGGCTTGCATCGGCCGCGTCTCTCCGCTATCACCCGCACCAGCCGCGCAAGACAGCCTGTCCGCCGGCCAGCCTGCGTGACCCGCAGGCGCCTGTTCCGTACGCCGGAACCGGAATGCCGCTGTAGCTCAGATGGTAGAGCACGTCATTCGTAATGATGGGGTCGTAGGTTCGAGTCCTATCAGCGGCACCACTTCAAGACTGAGTCACATCATCCACCCGACTTGATGGAAGCAGCTTCAGGCCAGGCGGTCTTGTCGTGCTCGGGAATGCGGCGCTGATTTCGGGCGAGGGCTGAATGGCTCCGTCAGCGCCCAAGATCCTGTGGTTGCATCGTCGCCCGGCTGCCTTCGAGAATGAGGCTTGCGATTTTGCGAGCCGCAGGTGTGAGCGCGCTGCGGCTGCGGCGAATGAGGCCGTAAGGTTCCACCTCGATGCCAAGTTCCAAGGGGAGCACCCCGTAAACCGTGCCTTCGTCCTGAGCGAAGGTATCGGCAACGGCCTTGGCCACAGGCGCGATGGAATCACTGTCGCGGATGATGGCGAGCGTCAGCAGGAAGGAGGCGGTGGACAATTGCTGGCGTGGCGGGGGCAAGCCAAGACTGCTCAGCCGGCGAATGACGGCGCGGCCCAGCACACTGTCGGGGCTCGGCATTACCCAGTCGTGCCGGATGAGATCCGCCAGCGCCATGCTGCCGGACTTGAGCAGCGGATGGTCGCGCCGGACGATCAGGCTGACAGGTTCAGGCTCCATCACCTCCATCTCCACCAGCGTGGGATCACTGATGCCGACGAGGCGTCCCACGGCAAAGTCGATCCGCCCGGCCAGCAATGCCTTGCAGAGATTGTCGGAGGTGTCGACGATCACCTCGATCAGCAGGCCTGGATTGAGCTCTCGTGCTTTCTGGACGGCTGGCAGCACGTGCTCGATGGAGGGGGCCGTTACCGCGCCGATACGCACTTCACCCTTGCTGCCTTCCGCCAGTTCCTCGATCTCCCGGCCCGCATCGTCCAGTTCCTGCAGGATGCGGGCGGCACGGCGGGCAAGCGCCTGTCCGCTGCTGGTCAGGCAGAGGCCACGTCCCTCGCGCTGGTGCACCGCCTGGCCGATGATCCGCTCAATATCGGCAAGCAGCCGGGAGGCGGCCGGCTGCGTCATGCCAAGAAGGGTTGCAGCCACGCTGACCTGCGGCCGCTCACCCAAGGCGGCCATCAGCCGTAGGTGTGAGAGTTTCAGCCCGCGCTGGTGCAGGCTGCTGGTGCGGAAGGACTCATTCATATCTGTTTTATTATGTTTGATCGATATAATCGAATTTGACAGTTATGTATGCCCGGTGCAAGCCTTTCCGCGGTGAATGGACCCCGAGCCGGGAGAAGCGGCGGGGCCAAGGACCATTTGACGGCCTACGCGCTTAGGTCTGGGGAGGAAAAAAGATGAAACTGACGAAACGCGCCTTCATGGCGCTGACCCTTGCTGGCACCCTGCTTGCTGCTCCTGCCTTGATGACGTCCAGCGTCCTGGCCCAGGACAAGGGGTCGATTGGTATTTCCATGCCGACCAAGTCGTCGGCCCGCTGGATCTCTGACGGCAACTCGATGGTCGAGCAGTTCCAGAAGGCCGGTTTCCGTACCGACCTTCAGTATGCCGAGGATGATATCCCGAACCAGTTGGCGCAGATCGAGAACATGATCACCAAGGGTGTGAATGTGCTGGTGATTGCTGCCATCGACGGCACCACCCTGTCGAATGCGCTTGAAAATGCGGCGGCAGCCGGCATCAAGGTCATCGCCTATGACCGCCTCATCCGCGACAGCGGCAACGTCGACTATTACGCCACGTTCGACAACTTCAAGGTGGGCGTGCAGCAGGCGGAAAGCCTGGTGACGGGCCTGAAGGAGCGGTTCCCTGACGTGAAGCCCTGGAATGTGGAACTGTTCGGCGGCTCACCCGACGATAACAACGCGTTCTTCTTCTACAATGGCGCTATGTCTGTCCTGCAGCCGCTGATCGATTCCGGCGATGTTGCCATTGCCTCCGGCCAGATGGGCATGGATGTTGTCGGTACCCTGCGCTGGGATGGTGCAGTGGCCCAGGCCCGCATGGACAACCTGCTCTCCGCCAACTACGGCAGCAAGCAGGTCAATGGTGTCCTGTCTCCCTATGATGGTCTGTCCATCGGCATCCTGTCCTCGCTCAAGGGCGTGGGCTACGGCTCGGGCGGAATGAAGATGCCCATCGTTACCGGCCAGGACGCCGAGGTTCCTTCGGTGAAGTCGATGATTGCCGGTGAGCAGTATTCGACGGTGTTCAAGGACACGCGTGAACTGGCCCGCGTCACGGTTGGGATGGCCGAAGCCCTGTTGGGCGGCACCGAGCCGGAAATCAACGACACGACGACCTACGACAATGGCGTCAAGGTGGTGCCGTCCTACCTGCTTGAGCCGGTTTCGGTCGATGCAACCAACTATGAACAGATCCTCGTGGGCTCCGGCTACTACACCGCCGATCAGCTGAAGTGATCTGAGACCCGCATGCAAGGCCCGCTCCGCTGAGACCGGAGCGGGCCTCCTGCATCCTGCAAGGTTCCCTAAAGAGGTTCCCTGAGAGGTTCAATGGCAACCCTTCTGGAAATGCGCGGCATCTCCAAGGTCTTCCCCGGCGTAAAGGCGCTTGATCGGGTGAACCTGACCGTGGAAGAGGGCGAAATTCACGCCATTTGCGGCGAAAACGGCGCGGGCAAGAGCACCCTGATGAAGGTGCTGTCCGGTGTCTATGGCTACGGTACCTATGAGGGAGATATCATCTATGCCGGCGAAACGCTGCAGATGCGCTCCATCAAGGACAGCGAAGCCAAGGGCATCATCATCATTCACCAGGAGCTGGCGCTGGTGCCGCTCCTGTCCATTGCCGAAAACCTGTTCCTCGGCAACGAGGTCGCCACCAATGGCGTGATCAACTGGCCGCAGACTTTCGCGCGCACGAGCGAATATCTGAGGAAGGTCGGCCTCAACGAATCCCCCGTCACCAAGGTGGAGAAGCTGGGCGTCGGCAAGCAGCAGCTCGTCGAGATCGCCAAGGCGCTGGCGAAGGACGTGCGGCTGCTCATTCTGGATGAGCCGACAGCGGCGCTGCAGGAAAACGACAGCCAGAAGCTGCTCGACCTGATGCTGGAGCTGAAGGCACAAGGGGTGACCTCTATCCTCATTTCGCACAAGCTCAACGAGATTTCCCGCGTTGCCGACCGCATCACGATCCTGCGTGACGGCACCACCGTGTCCACGATTGACCGGGCTGACATCTCGGAAGAGCGGATCATCCGCGACATGGTGGGCCGCGACATGGCGCACCGCTATCCGGAGCGGGAACACAAGCCCGGCGAGATGCTGATGGACGTGTCGGGCTGGAACGTCTGGCACCCGGAAGTGCGCGAGCGGCAGGTCATTGCCAACGCGGCCTTCACGGTGCGACAGGGCGAGATTGTCGGTATCGCCGGCCTGATGGGGTCCGGCCGCACCGAACTGGCAATGAGCATCTTCGGTCAGGCTTTCGGCCGCAACATTTCCGGCTCCGTCCGAATGGGCGGCAAGGAGGTGGATACATCCACCGTATCGAAAGCCGTCGATGCCGGCCTTGCCTATGTGACGGAGGATCGCAAGGCGCTGGGCCTGATCCTTGACGAGCCAATTGTGCGCAACATCAGCCTGGCCAACCTGGCCGGCATTGCGACGAAGGGCGTCCTGGACAAGCACCGTGAGAAGAAGATCGCCGAGGAATATCGCCGTGCCATGTCGATCCGCACTCCGGGCGTTCACCAGAAGGCGGTGAATCTCTCGGGGGGAAACCAGCAGAAGGTGGTGCTGTCGAAGTGGCTCTTCACCGATCCGCAGGTGCTCATCCTGGATGAGCCGACGCGCGGCATCGACGTGGGCGCGAAGTTCGAGATCTACACGATCATGAACGAGTTGGTCGCCCAAGGGCGCGGCGTTGTCATGATCTCGTCGGAGATGCCCGAGCTGCTGGGCATGTGCGACCGCATTTATGTGATGAACGAGGGACGGATCGTTGGCGAGCTCGGCAAGGCGGAAGCCAGCCAGGAGCGGATCATGGCCATGATCCTCAAGACAGTGAACAAGGAAAAGGTGGCGTGATGGCGGGGCAAACGGCATCGGAACGCAAGGATCTGAGTACGCTTCTGGGCGGGCACCTCAGGGAAAACGGCATGCTGATGGCGCTGGTTGCCATCGTTGCCTTCTTCACCATCGTGCTGCAGCTTCGGGATCAACCGGTCAACTTCCTGCAGCCGCAGATCATCACCAACGTGTTCCTGCAGAACGGGCATATCATCGTCCTGGCGCTGGGCATGCTGCTGGTCATCGTCGCCGGGCACATCGACCTGTCGGTCGGCTCGGTCGCGGCCTTCACCGGTGCCATTGCGGCCTGGCTGACAGTGCAGCAGGGGCTGCCGTTTTATGTCGTCATTCCGCTGACGCTGATCGTCGGCGGCATCATCGGTGCCATGCAGGGCTACTGGATCGCCTTCTGGCGCATTCCCTCCTTCATCGTCACGCTGGCCGGGATGATGGTGTTCCGCGGTGCCACCATGTGGATGCTCGGCGGGCAGAACATTGGCCCGTTCCCGCGGGAGTTCCAGGCCATGTCGAATGGCTTCATCCCGGATCTCCTCGGCATTGGCCGCCCGCACGGGCTGACGCTTCTGATTATCGCCGTGGCGATCCTGGCGGTGTTCCTCTTCGGCCTGCGAGGCAGGGCGCAAGAGCAGCAGTTCCATGTGGTGCAGGAGCCAATGGCCTTCTTCGTTGGCCGCAACCTGCTCATAGCCATGGCACTGGCCTTTGTCGGTTATCAGCTGGCGTCTTTCCGGGGGCTGCCGAATGTCCTGGTGGTGGTGACACTGCTGACGGTGCTGTACGCCTTTCTTACCGAAAACACCTCTCTTGGCCGGCGCATCTATGCGGTGGGCGGCAACGAGAAAGCGGCCAAGCTGTCGGGGATCAAGACAGAGCGGCTGGTGTTCTTCTGCTTCATCAACATGGGCGTGCTGGCAGCGCTTGCCGGCATGATGGTGACGGCCCGCCTCAATTCGGCAACGCCGAAGGCCGGCACCGGCTTCGAGCTGGTGGCCATCGCCTCGGTCTTCATCGGCGGCGCATCGATGACAGGTGGTTCCGGCAAGATCATGGGCGTGGTCATCGGGGCGCTCTTCATGGGCGTCATGAACATGGGCATGTCGATCATGAGCATCGGCATCGACTATCAGCAGATGATCATCGGCCTCGTCCTCCTCGCCGCCGTCATCTTCGATGTTTACAGCAAGAACAAGTGAGGCTTTCATGCTGATTTCCCAGCTCCGCAACCCGGGCGGCTCTATCTCCGTCGTGGTTCGTGACGGAGACAAGGCCGCAATCCTGCGCGGCACAGCCAGCACCTATGAACTGGCGATGGTCGCTGCCTCCGGCGGTCGTAGCCTGAAGGACGTCATCGAAGAGCGTGGCCTTGGCGAGGCCGTCGATCTGGCGCAGGCCGCTGTCGAGGGCCGCCTGATGCTGCCGATCACCCATCCGGATCCGGCGCATTTACACCTGACTGGCACGGGCCTTACCCATCTGGGTTCGGCTTCTGCCCGGGATGCCATGCACGCCAAGCTGGAAGGTGCCGAGACGCTGACGGATTCCATGAAGATGTTCCGCATGGGTCTTGAGGGCGGGCGACCGGAAAGCGGCACTGTCGGCGCGCAGCCGGAGTGGTTCTACAAGGGGAACGGCTGTTCGGCCGTTGCCAGCGGCGAACCGCTGGAAGCCCCCAGTTTTGCGGAGGACGGCGGCGAGGAGCCGGAACTCGCCGGCATTTATGTGATCGCCCCTGATGGTACGCCTTGCCGCGTGGGCTGGGCAGTGGCCAACGAGTTCTCCGACCACGTGACCGAGCGGGTGAACTATCTGTGGCTGGCCCATTCCAAGCTGCGCCATGCCTCCTTCGGCCCGGAAATCCGGGTGGGTGATATGCCCGCCGATGTCCGCGGCACGTCGCGCATCCGCCGCGACGGTCAGGTTCTGTGGGAAAAGCCGTTCCTGTCAGGCGAAGCCAACATGTCGCACACGCTGGCCAATCTGGAGCACCACCACTTCAAGTATGGCCTGTTCCGCCAGCCGGGCGACGTGCATGTGCATATGTTCGGTACGGCGACCCTGTCCTTTGCCGATGGCGTGCGAACGCAGGCTGGGGATGTCTTCGAGATCGAGGCAGACGGCTTTGGCCTGCCGCTCGTCAATCCCCTGATCTTCGCGCCCAAAGAGACGGGTGCCCTGACTGTCAAAGCATTGTGAGACCGAGATGACCTTCAAACCCGCTTCCTGGCCTCGCAAGCTCCGTTCGCAGGAATGGTTCGGCGGCACATCGCGCGATGCCATCTATCATCGCGGATGGATGAAGAACCAGGGATTCCCGCATGACCTGTTTGATGGCCGCCCGGTCATCGGCATTCTCAACACCTGGTCCGAGCTGACCCCCTGCAATGCCCATCTCAACGATCTGGCGCAGCGGGTGAAACACGGCATCTACGAGGCCGGGGGCTTCCCGGTGGAAGTGCCGGTATTCTCCGCCAGCGAAAGCGCCTTCCGCCCGACCGCGATGATGTTCCGCAATCTGGCGGCCATGGCGGTCGAAGAGGCGATGCGCGGCCAGCCCATGGATGGCTGCGTGCTGATGGTGGGCTGCGACAAGACCACGCCCAGCCTGCTGATGGCTGCGGCCTCCACCAACCTGCCGTCCATCGTCGTCACCGGCGGACCGATGCTCAACGGCTATTACCGCAACGAGCGCGTCGGGTCAGGCACGCATCTGTGGAAGTTCTCCGAGGCGGTGAAGGCCGGCGAGATGACTCCTGCCGAATTCGCTGAAGCCGAAGCCTCCATGTCGCGCAGCCCCGGCTCGTGCAACACCATGGGCACAGCCTCCACCATGGCCAGCATGGCCGAAGCCCTCGGCATGGCCCTGTCCGGCAATGCCGCCATTCCGGCGGTGGACAGCCGCCGCCGCGTGATGGCGCAGATGACCGGCCGCCGCATCGTGCAGATGGTGAAGGACGACCTGAAGCCTTCCGACGTGATGACCAAGGATGCCTTCGAGAATGCCATCCGCACCAATGCGGCTATCGGCGGTTCGACCAATGCGGTGATCCACCTGCTGGCGATTGCCGGTCGTGTGGGCATCGACCTGTCGCTGGACGACTGGGACCGTTGTGGCCGCGACGTGCCGACGATCGTCAACCTGATGCCCTCCGGCAAGTATCTGATGGAAGAGTTCTTCTACGCAGGGGGCCTGCCGGTGGTGATCAAGCGTCTCGGCGAAGCGGGCCTGCTGCACAAGGATGCGCTGACCGTTTCGGGCGAAAGCATGTGGGATCAGGTCAAGGATGTGGTCAACCACAACGAGGACGTGATCCTGCCGGCAGACAAGGCGCTGACCCAGTCGGGCGGCATCGTCGTGCTGCGCGGCAATCTGGCGCCGAAGGGCGCGGTGCTGAAGCCGTCCGCCGCCACCTTGTCGCTGATGCAGCACCGTGGCCGGGCCGTGGTCTTCGAGGATATCGACGACTACAAGGCCAAGATCAACGACGAGGCGCTCGACATTGACGAGACCTGCGTGATGGTGCTGAAGAACTGTGGCCCGCGCGGCTACCCCGGCATGGCCGAGGTGGGCAACATGGGGCTGCCGCCGAAGGTGCTGCGCAAGGGCATCACCGACATGGTGCGGATCTCCGACGCCCGCATGTCCGGCACCGCCTTTGGCACTGTGCTGCTGCACACCTCGCCGGAAGCTGCCGTCGGTGGCCCTCTGGCCGTGGTGCAGGATGGCGACTACATCGAGCTGGACGTGGAAGCGCGCCGCATTCACCTCGATATCCCGCAGGAAGAACTGGACCGCCGTCTTGCCGCCTGGACGCCGCGTATCACGCCGCCGGAGAGCGGCTATGCCATGCTGCACCACACGCATGTGACCGGCGCCGACACGGGCGCGGACCTTGACTTCCTCAAGGGCTGCCGAGGCGCTCCGGTGGGCAAGGACTCGCATTGATGCCGCAAGCCCTTTCCGTTGCACTGGTTGGTGTCGGCAAGATTGCCATTGACCAGCACGTGCCTGCCCTTGCCGCCAGTTCCGACTGGCGGCTTGAGGCAACCGTATCCCGTCAGGGGCAGGTGGATGGCGTGCCGTCCTACCGCGACTTTGCGCAGATGCTGGCGGAGCGGCCGGATATTTCCGTGATTTCGCTGTGCCTGCCGCCGGTGCCGCGCTTTGCCTACGCAGAAACGGCGCTGAAGGCCGGCCGTCACGTGATGCTGGAAAAGCCGCCGGGCGCCACGCTTGCCGAGGTGCATGAGCTGGAAGCGCTGGCGGCAGAGCGCGGACTGACGCTGTTTGCCACCTGGCACAGCCGCATGGCCCATGCGGTGGCGCCGGCCCGCCAGTGGCTGTCCACCCGCAAGGTCACCCGCGCCCACATCACCTGGCGCGAGGATGTACGCAAGTGGCACCCCGGTCAGGACTGGGTGTTCGAGCCGGGCGGCATGGGCGTGTTCGATCCGGGCATCAATGCCCTGTCGATCCTGACCGCCATCCTGCCCATGCCGGTGCATCTCGTCAGTTCGGAACTGACCATTCCGGACAACCGGCAAACGCCGATTGCCGCGAAGCTGGAATTCTCCGGCAATGTCTCAGCGGACTTTGACTGGCGGCAGGAAGGCCCACAGACCTGGGATATCCAGGTCGAGACAGATACCGGTTCGCTGGTGCTGCGCAAGGGCGGGGCGGAAATGGAAACCTCGGACGGTAACCGGATTGAAGGTCCTGACCGCGAATATCCGCGCCTCTATGCCCACATGGCGGACCTGGTGCGTGGCGGGAAGCGGGATGTGGACCTGACGCCTTTGGTTCATGTGGCCGATGCCATGACCCTTGGACGGCGGCTCGTGACCGAGCCTTTCCATTTCTAATCAAAGAGAGAGATCATGCTGACCGGAAAGCACCTGATCGCCGGAGCCTGGGTTGCAGGCACTGACGTCTTTTCCTCCTCGCCTGTCACGGGCGAGCCCCGCCAGTTCGCTGCTGGCGGCCCGGCGGAGGTGGATGCAGCGGTAAAGGCCGCCGAAGCCGCCTCTGCTGCCTATGCCGCCACCTCCCGCGAAGATCGTGCCGTCTTCCTGGAGCGGATCACCACGGAAATCGAGGCACGCGGTGCGGACATCACCGAAGTGGCTGCCGCAGAAACCGCGCTGCCGACCGCCCGCCTGGAAGGCGAGCGTGGCCGCACCACCGGCCAGCTGCGCCTGTTTGCCGCCCATATCCGCAAGGGCGACTATCTGGATGTGCGCAAGGATGCGGCCCTGCCGGATCGCGCGCCGCTGCCGCGCCCGGAAATCCGCCTGATCCAGCGCCCGATTGGCCCGGTGGCCGTGTTCGGTGCGTCCAACTTCCCGCTGGCCTTCTCCGTCGCCGGTGGCGACACAGCCAGCGCGCTGGCCGCTGGCTCTCCGGTGGTGGTCAAGGGCCATCCGGCCCATCCCGGCACGGGCGAACTGGTGGCACAGGCCATCGACGCGGCCATCAAGGCCTGCGGCATGCCGGCCGGCGTGTTCTCGCTGGTCCAGGGCCCCTCGCGGGAACTGGGCGAGGCGCTGGTGCGCCATCCGCTGATCAAGGCCGTCGGCTTCACCGGGTCTCTGGGCGGCGGGCGGGCGCTGTTTGACCTGTGCGCCGCGCGGCCCGAGCCGATCCCCTTCTTCGGTGAGCTGGGCAGTGTCAACCCGGTCATTGTTCTGCCCGCAGCCCATGCGGCACGCGGCGAGGCGATTGCCAAGGGCTGGGCCGGGAGCCTGACCATGGGCGTCGGCCAGTTCTGCACCAACCCCGGCCTCGTGCTGGTCATGGACGGGGCAGGGGCAGATGCCTTCATCGCCACGGCAGAAGCAGCGCTGAAGGACGTTGCGCCGCAGACCATGCTGACGGATGGCATTGCGTCGGCCTTTGCGTCGGGCGCTGAAAAGATCGCCGCCACGGGTGCTGCCACGGCGCGCCTCAGCGGCTCCTGCCCGGCCCGTCAGGCAGTTCCCCATCTGTTCGAGACGACAGGTGCGCAGCTTCTTGCCAACCCGGCGCTGACGCATGAAGTCTTCGGCCCGCTCGGCATCGTCGTGCGCGTCAAGGACAAGGCAGAGCTTGCCCGCATCGCGGAAAGCTTCGAGGGCCAGCTGACGGTGACCCTGCAGATGGATGACGGCGACATGGAACTCGCCAAGAGCCTGATGCCGGTGCTGGAGCGCAAGGCAGGCCGCATTCTTGCGAACGGGTTCCCGACGGGCGTGGAAGTCTGCGACGCCATGGTCCATGGCGGTCCCTATCCGGCCTCGACCAATTTCGGCGCCACTTCGGTCGGCACCATGGCCATCCGCCGCTGGCTTCGGCCCGTCAGCTACCAGAACCTGCCTGAAGCCTTGCTGCCTGCAGACCTGCGCTGAGGACCGAAAAGGTTTGCTGAAACACACACCCCTGGCGCGCAATCGCCGGGGGTGTGGCGTTTTGACCGCTGAAGCCAGGTCGCTCAAAGGGCACGGGAAGCCTGCAATCACCCAACGCCTGCGGTCAGATCAATGTCGAGAAAAGGGCTCATTTTAGGGGAATTGATGGTGATCCCGGCGCGATTCGAACGCGCGACCCTCAGATTAGGAATCTGATGCTCTATCCTGCTGAGCTACGGGACCAGCCAAATCGCCTGTAGCATGTTTTGTCGGTCAGGGCGAGACTGGGAATGCAGGGTTTTGTGCAGTGCCGGGCAGATCGGGGTGGGGGATGGGAATGTCGGATCATGGCGGGAGATGGCCGGATATGACCGGAGCTGCCCATTCCCGAATTGCCTTGGCCAAATATCTCGCTGCTATGGGAGAGAGCCGATCCGGCTCTCGTTCCGGGGACGCCCTGCGCGACAGGCTGTACCCTTCTGCCGGTGCTTGCCCTGCGGTGCTGCGCAGCGATTCGATGGGGGGCTGGCGGCGGCGCCTGCACAGGCTGACAGTCGTGTGCCTTGTTGCGGTCGCTGCGGGCGGCAGCATCTCGTCCGGGGCCGCGCAGGCCGGACCGTGTGAGGCCACCGGCACAAAACCTGCCGGGAACCGGCCGCAGGGTGAGGGCGGGGCTCCGGTGTGGGAGGAAGCCGCTTTCCGCGTCAGCGAGGTTCTGGCAGACGGCACGCTCGAGCTTGCAGGCGGACGGAAGGTGACGCTTGCCGGCGTCTATCTGGATGCCGCCGCCAGGCAGATCCTGATCGGTCTCGAGCTTCGGCTGCTGGTGCTGGATGCGCCCGACCGTTGGGGCAAGGTGCCTGTTCTGGCGGCTGCCGGACATCTGCTGCAGGTGCATCTTCTGGCTGAAGGGCTGGCGGCGATTTGGCCAGCTTATCAGCCGGCGGGGTGTGCGGAGGCATACGCGCGGGCGGAAGCCCTCGCACGGCAGGCAAAAAAGGGGCTTTGGGGTCGCTCCAACCTGCTGCCCGGCCTGCGCCTCGATGCTCGCGATCCGCAAGCGGTGCTGGCGCGCAACGGTCGGTTTGCAATCGTCGAAGGCCGTGTTGAATCGCTTGGAAAAGCCCGCGATACCCGGTATTTGAATTTCGGAGGTCGATGGGCCACCGACTTTACCGTTACATTCAGCAGCAGCATCGAGGGCCAACTGGCCGCAAAGGGGATGGACCCGATGCGGATGGAGGGTTCAAGAGTGCGCGTGCGGGGCGTTGTCCTTGAAAAGGATGGCCCCCATATCGAAGTGACCGATCCGGCCCAGATCGAATGGGCCAATTGACGAGATGCGACAGGCGGGAAGCAAGTTGCCGGTTGAGATGATGCCCACACCGACGGAACGCCTGGAAACCGGGACTTCGGCGCGCCTGGATCGACGCGACGGCAGGCGGCTGCGCTGGCTATCGCGCGTGGCTGTGCTGGTGTCGTCGATCATCATGCTGGCCGGGTGCCAGATGCTGGGCGGCAAGTCGGCGACGGTCGGCGTCGTCACGCCCGGGACGCTGCGACCGGGCCTGGCCGCAGATATCGGCGAGCGCGAGCATCCACGTGTCGTGGCGACTTATGGCGGTGTCTATGAGGACGCCGGCGCGGAGCGGGCGATCGCCTCGGTTGTCGGGCGGCTGGTTGCCGCATCGGATGACCCAAGTCAGAGCTATCGCATCACCATCCTGAACTCGCCGGCCGTCAACGCCTTCGCGTTGCCCGGTGGCTATCTCTACATCACGCGCGGGCTGCTGGCGCTGGCCAATGACACGTCGGAAGTGGCCGCCGTCCTGGCGCATGAGATGGCGCATGTCACCGCCAACCACGCCATCGAACGGCAGCAGAAGGCCGAGGCAACCGAGCTTGCCAATCGGGTTGTCTCGAATGTGGTGCGTGATCCGGCGCGGGCGCGCGAGGCCGTGCTGTCATCACAATTGTCCTTTGCCCGGTTCTCGCAGGTCCAGGAACTGCAGGCCGATGTGGTTGGCGTGAAAACGCTGGCAGGCGCCGGGTTCGACCCTTTTGCGGCCTCCCGCTTCCTGTCGTCCATGTCGCAGTTTGCAGCGCTGCAGAACGCGCGCAAGGACGGCTCCAGCGCGCCAGACTTCCTGTCATCGCACCCGACGACGCCGGAACGCGTGACGCTGGCGGTGCAGGCGGCGCGGCAGGTCGGAGCGCCCGGCATCGGCGAGCGGGACCGCACCGCCTATCTCGCCAGCATCGATGGCATGCTGTTCGGCGATGATCCGCTTGAAGGTTTCGTGCGCGGGCGCGACTTCCTGCACAAGGCACTGGGCATCGGCTTCTCGGTGCCGGCGGGCTATGTGCTTGAAAATTCGCCTGAGGCGGTTCTGGCCAGCAACGGCGCCGGTACGGCGATGCGGTTCGATGGCGCGGACCTGACGAATTACGATGACCTGCGCAAATACATGACCGCAGGCTGGATCAACGGTCTCCTGCCGGAAAGCGTACGCGAGACGACTATCAACGGGCTGCCGGCAGTGGTCGGATCGGCCATCACACAAGGCTGGTCGTTCCGTATTGCGGTGGTGCGCATCGGCCGCAACGGCTACCGCTTCATCTTTGCCAGCCGGGACCCGAACACCACCTTCAACCGGGAATATGAAGACACGATCCAGAGCTTCCGGCAGTTGACGCCAACCGAGCGGGCCCGGCTGCAGTCGCTGCGCATCAAGGTGGTGAAAAGCCAACCCGGTGACACGCCGCGAACACTGGCAATCGGCATGAACGGGATTGAACCGTCGCGGCGGCTTGAGTTCTTTTCTGTCCTGAACGGCTTTGGGCCAGATGAGGAGCTACCGGCAGGAACCGCCGTCAAGCTGGTGGTCGATTGAAGGCAGACCCAAAAAGCCGGCCCCTGGGGTCCGGCTGAGCTTGATGACAAACCTCGATCTCACCGAAGTTATCCCGGCCAAGCTTAGCGCCGAGCCGGGACCGGAGAGTCAAGGTATCGATATCCCAATGAGTTAGTAACCGAGAGACTTTGGCTCTCCGGTCCCGGATCTCCGCTTCGCTGCGTCCGGGATGACCATTGAAGGTTTATGACCAGCCCGAGCCGGACGCTGGGGTCCGGCTTTTTCTTTTCGACTTGTGAAGCGCCGGCCTCAGGGCATGAAGGCGAGGCGGTCCGGGTGGATCTTCAGCAGGGCTGCCCGCAGCTTTTCCAGCGCCCGGTTCTCGATCTGCCGGACGCGTTCCTTCGAAATACCCATGGTCTGGCCAATCGATTCCAGCGTTGCGCTGTCATCGCGCAGACGACGCTCCTCAAGCACCTTGCGCTCGCGTTCGGTCAGGACGTCCATGGCAGACCGCAACCAGCGACGCTGGCGTTCGCCGTCGATGTTGTCACTCACCAGTTCTTCCGGCAGCGGGGCATCGGAAACCAGGAAATCCTGGCGGTCCGCCGTGCCGCCATCGGCCTCGTTCAGCGGGGCATTGAGGGAGGTGTCGGGACCGGAGAGGCGGGCGGCCATCAGGTCGACGTCGGCAGTCTTCACGCCCAGGGTCTCGGCGATCTGGCGGTGCATCTCGCTGTCCGGGAGGCCCTGCTGCTCGGCGGCGAGCTTGGCTCTCAGGCGCCGCAGGTTGAAGAACAGGGACTTCTGGGTCGAGGATGTGCCTCCGCGCACGATGGACCAGTTGCGCAGGATATAGTCCTGGATCGAGGCGCGGATCCACCAGGTGGCATAGGTGGAGAAACGCACTTCGCGCTCTGGCTCGAAGCGGCTTGCAGCCTCGAGCAGCCCGACATGACCTTCCTGGATGAGATCACTCATGGACAGGCCGAAGGTGCGGAAGCGGGACGCAACCGCGATGACCAGGCGCATGTGCGACAGGGAGAGGCGCTCGAGGGATTTCTGGTCGCCTTGCTCGCGCCACTTCACGGCGAGGGCGTGTTCTTCCTCGCGGGTCAGATAGGGGGCGGACATGGCTGCCTTGACCATGTTCCGGCGGTCGCTCATCGATGTAGACATGATGGCATCGCTCCTCATCGTTGCTGGTCCATCTACGCCGTCTCATCGACTGTAGATCAATCGCGTGCGATGAATCTAGCCTCCAGACCCTCACAATTCCGGCACTGCAGCCGTGGCGGGAGGTCGCAGGGGGGAGCGGACGGAAAAAGGCCCGGCAGGGGTCTGCCGGGCCTTGGATCGATACGAACGGAGCGCTGATCGGTGGATCAGGCGGCTTCTTCCTGATCGCCTTCTGCCTCGTCCTCGACGCCGTCGAGCGGCTTGACGCGGGCCGGGGTCTTGGCGAGGTTCTGCTCGATCTGCTTGACGGCTTCGGTTTCGGAGCACTTGTTCACGGCCGCGATTTCGCGGGCCATGCGGTCAAGGGCAGCTTCATACAGCTGACGCTCGGAATAAGACTGTTCCGGCTGGGTGTCGGAACGGTACAGGTCGCGAACGACTTCCGAAATGGCAAGCAGGTCGCCGGAGTTGATCTTGGCTTCGTACTCCTGCGCGCGGCGGCTCCACATGGTGCGCTTGACGCGCGGGCGGCCACGAACGGTTTCCAGGGCCTTCTTGATGGCCGGGCCATCAGCCAGCTTGCGCATGCCTACGGTCACGATCTTGGCGACGGGAACGCGCAAGGTCATCTTGTCTTTTTCAAAGCTGATCACGAGCAGTTCCAGCGTGTGGCCTGCGACGCTCTGCTCTTCGATGGCCATGATCTGGCCGACACCATGGGCCGGATAGACGATATGTTCACCGGTCTTGAAACCCTGACGCTGCGCGGTCTTTTTAATCATGGTTGCCATACGCCTTGTAACTCCTGCGCAGTTGCCGGCCCGATGGGCCGTATCATGCCGCCTTGGCGGCGGCACGTGTTTGTGTTGAAACGAAAACCGGGCGCGCGAATGCATAAGAGAAGCGCCGCACCAGTCTTTACGTCTATGGATGGTCAGTCATCGGAGACTGCGTGTCCCAGAGGGTCGCTCTTCATCTGGTTATCTGTGGTAGGCGGCAGCGCCTGACACACAATCCAGCATCGGACTGCGACCATAAAAAAACCTCCTGCGGGAGGGTGGGGACCAAAGACTGCGACGACAACTTCAGTAAGCTAGCACAAAAACCATGAAAACCAAAGCATAAAGCGCACCGGCTGTTTGCAGCCGGCGCGCCTCTATGGGTTACGCAAGGGCATTTATGCAAGTTGCCGATTGCTGTTCGGGCTTCTCAGGCGCCGTTCGGGCCCTTGGGCGAGAAGTGGTTTTCCAGTTTGTTCTTGATGCCGTCGAACTCCGGTGCCTCCGGCAAGGCATCTTTCTTTTCCGTGATGTTCGGCCATTTCGCCGCATAGTCGGCGTTCAGCTCGATCCACTTCTCGAGACCTGGTTCGGTATCCGGCAGAATGGCCTCGGCCGGGCACTCCGGCTCGCACACGCCGCAATCGATGCACTCGTCCGGATTGATGACGAGCATGTTCTCGCCCTCGTAGAAGCAATCCACCGGGCAGACTTCGACGCAATCCGTGTACTTGCACTTGATGCAGTTGTCAGTGACGACGTAGGTCATCGCGATCCTCTTGCTGATGGCCGTCCCATGGGACCGGTTCGCCCGCCCGTTGGTCGCAGGCTTTGGCCAAGGCACCGTTTCTGGGCCGCTTGGGTATCTCGTTTGGCTTTTCCTGGCAAGCAAACTAAGGCGATCCGCGGCGCCGGGAAAGAAAAGCTGGTGCGTCTCGTTGCCTCTCCGGGGATCAACTTACTCCGGATCATCCCTTCCGGGCCTCAATCCATCCAAGAAGCCGTCCAAAGGCTCTTCAGTGAAGGCATCCATGCGGCGGCGGTCGCGCTTGGTCGGGCGTCCAGAGCCCGGATCGCGGGCCGCGACCCGCTGAGGTCGTTGATGGTCGGCCTCGACCGGTGGCGGCGGGGTCAGATCCTTGTAGAGAAGCGCTGCTTCCGGGGCTGGTCCGCGCCGGGTGCCGAGCCCCAGAACCTCAAGCACCACGACACGGCGCTCGAGGGTGATCGTCAGCACATCCCCCAGCCGGATCGCCTTGCTGGCGCTGTCGATCTTGTCGCGGTTGACCCGGACATGACCTCCGGAGGCCAGCTTCTGCGCCAGCGTGCGCGACTTCGTGACCCTGGCGAACCAGAGCCACTTGTCGATGCGCTGTGAGGGCTGCGGGCCTGCCGAAGATGTCTGGCTCAGGACTTGCCTTTTTCCATGCTGGCCTTCAGCGCGAGCAGCGCGGCGAAGGGCGAGTTCGGATCAATCGGCTTTTCGGCGCGCGGCGCGCGGTTGGCCTGGTTGCCCTGGTCACGGTTGCCCTGGTCGCGATTGCCGTGGCCTTGCGGCTTGCCACCGCCCTTGCGGTCGTCGCGGCGCGGGCCACCACGGCGGTCATCGCCACGCGGCGCACCGTCAGGACGGTTGGCATCGTTGCGACGGCCTTCTGGGCGACCGCCTTCACGTGCACCTTCCGGCCCGCCTTCACGCTTGCCCTGATAGGGACGACGGTCGCCACGGCCCTGGCCACGGCCTTCGCCCCTTGCCTCGCCCTGGCCTTCGCCTTGCGTCTGACCCTGACCTTGGCCCTGGCCTTGCCCCTGGCGGCGGTTGCGGTCGCCGCCGCGACGGGCGTCGCCTTCGGGCCGGCCACGCCGTTCGCCGCGACCGGGGCGCCAGATGTCGATGGTGATCGTTTCCAGCTCAGCCGCCTCGGCCGGCGCCGGACTGTCTGTTGCCGGCACGGCCCCTGCGGCTTCGGCCTCGGCGGTGATGTTTGCGTCGGCGTCTGCAGTTACCGGGGCAGAAGTATTTGCCTCGGATGCTGCGGTATCAGCCATGGCTTCGGTTGCCTCCTCAGGGGCAGCCTCTGCAGCGGTGTCGGCGGTCGCCTCGGATACTTGTTCAGGGGCCTGCGCAGGCATCGTTGCGCTGGTGGTCTCTGTGGTCTTGGCTCTCGCCGTTGCCGGACGCTGGATCTCGCGCTTCTCGGCGCGGTAGCCGAGCGACTTCAGGATCTCGGCAAAGTCCTCGCCCGCGCAACCCAGCAGCGATGTCATGGCCACAGTAACGGTGAAAGCACCGCCCTGGGCGATGGCACCATCCGGCGGCATGACAGTCGGATCAAGCGGCTTCCAGGCGATCAGCGGGCGGATGAGATCGGCAAGGCGCTCCAGAATGTCGACGCGCACGGCGCGCGGGCCACAGACGCGGAAGCCGACGACCTTGTACAGCGTCTTGTCGATCTGCGGATCGACCATGATCGAGGTGCGGCCAGATGCAGACAATTGCGGCAGTTCGGCAAGACCCGGCATGTCCGGCGTGCCATGCTTCAACGCCCAGAGCTGGGCCAGCAACTGGCTCGGTGCCGGCTTCAGCAGCGCGGGCACATAGATGTTGTAGGCGCCGAAGCGCACGCCCAGCTTGCGCATGGACGCGCGCATGTCCTGGTCGAGCTGGCGGATTTCGTTGGCGGCGTCCTGACGCTCGAGAATGCCGAGGCTTTCATAGATGCGGAAGGCGATGCCACGGGCAAGGCCTTCAAGGCCTTCAGCATCCTTCAGATCGGTCAGCGGCTTCAGCAGCGTGCCGATATGGGCCCTGAGCCAGAGATTGACCCGCTCCTGCACCTTGTCACGGGCCGGGCCCGTCAGATGCTCGTCAGCGAGCAGGACGAAACCGGGGGCAAGAGCATCCTCGCCTGCGGTGAGCTTGGCGACCGGCTCACCCTGCCAGCGAATGGTGCCTTCGCTCGACAGGACAAAATCCTCGTTTGGAGCGCGCGACAAGCGATCTGCGCGCGCCTCGATTTCGCTCGCAAGCGCCTTCTGGGCAGCGGCGCGGACGGCTTTGCCCTCCGGGCTGTCCGCAACCGCATCGGGTGCGAAGCGGAAGCCCTGCAGGCGGCCAATATGCTGGCCCTCCACAAGCACGTCTCCACTCGGCGTGATTTCCGCTTCCAGCATGGCGTTCTCTCTCAAACGTCTCATCAATACGCTTGTCCGCCTGTCAACGAAACGCTGGGTCAAGCGTTCGTGCAAGGCGTCCGACAGTCTGTCTTCTATGCCGCGGGTGACACCCTGCCAGTGGGCAGGGTCCTTCAACCAGTCGACACGGTTGGCAACGAATGTCCAGGTGCGGATATGCGCAATCCGGTTCGCCAAAGTGTCGATATCACCATCCACCCTGTCTGCGAAAGCCACTTGACGCTGAAACCAGTCATCGTCGACGTGGCCGTTGCGCACGAGCAACGTGTACAGCTGCGTCAAGAGGTCCGCGTGGTTGGCCGGGGCGATCTTGCGATAGTCCGGAACCTGGCATACGTCCCACAGAAGTTCAACGCGCCCCTGGCTACGCGCCATGTCGCGGATGTCGGTATCGCGGGCAGCGTGTTCAAGGGCTAGAATGTCATCACCGACCGGTGCACGGGTGAGGCCTTCCTCACGCGGCGGCTGGTCGAGGCTTTCGCGCAAGGTGACCAGCGTGGAGAAGTCCAGCTGGCTGTTGCGCCATTGCAGCACTTTCAGCGAATCGAAGCGATGGCTTTCGATGGCCTCGACCAGATCGTCGTCGAGCGGATCGACGCGGCCAGTGACGCCAAACGTGCCGTCGCGCATGTGACGTCCGGCGCGACCGGCGATCTGGGCCATCTCCGACGGGCTGAGGGCTCGATATTGGTAGCCGTCATATTTGCGGTTGCCGGCAAAGGCGATGTGATCGACATCCAGGTTGAGGCCCATGCCAATGGCGTCCGTCGCTACCAGATAGTCGACATCGCCATTCTGGAACAGTTCGACCTGGGCATTGCGCGTGCGCGGGCTGAGCGATCCGAGGACCACGGCCGCGCCGCCGCGCTGACGCCGCACAAGTTCCGCGATGGCGTAGACTTCCGAGGCGGAAAAGGCGACTGCGGCTGACCGGGGAGGCAGGCGGGTGATCTTTTTCGAGCCGGCGTAGCTCAGCACCGACATGCGCGGCCGGGTGACAACGTTCAGGCCCGGAATCAGCTTTTCCAGCAGCGGGCGCACGGTTGCAGCACCAAGCAGCAGCGTCTCGGAGCGTCCTCGCAGGTTGAGGATGCGGTTGGTGAAGACATGGCCGCGATCCAGATCGGCGGCGAGTTGCACCTCATCGATGGCGACAAATTCGGTGTTGAGGTCGAGCGGCATTGCCTCGACCGTCGAGACCCAGAAGCGGGGTGCCTTCGGGATGATCTTTTCCTCGCCCGTGATCAGGGCGACGGCTGCCTCGCCCGCGCGGGACACAAGCCGGGTGTAGACCTCGCGCGCAAGCAGGCGCAGCGGCAGGCCGATCAGGCCAGAGGGCTGGGCCAGCATCCTTTCGATGGCCAGATGCGTCTTGCCCGTGTTGGTCGGGCCAAGCACCGCAGTCACGGTTCGGGACCGGGCGGCCGGCGGCAACGGCAAGGTCTTGATCGAAGGCATTGCGGGGGGTGCTTTGTTCCGGCCTTGCAGGTTGCGGCCTTGCAGTGGAGGGGCCGGCCCGTCCCGTCCCGGGGGACGCGGGCCAGTCCGCAGAAGGAGGCTTCCCCGCAGCGGAACTGCCAGGCAGGGGGCCGGATCGAGGGTGTCTAGCACAGGCCTTGCGGCTCTGTCCCCCTTTCATTTCGGGCGTGGCGGACGGGGGTGTTCCGGTACACGTGGAACGAGTCTGGAACAAAGGGCGCCCGAATCGCTGACATCGTCTGATTCAGGATTTGTTCCCTACGACATGTAGATAACGGGCGCATGTCTGATACGAAATCGTGAATCTGCTCAAGGATTTGGCGTGTTTTCAGCGCCTGCCGGCGACTCGGGTCAAAAAGACGTCAAGTGTCAAGATCGGGTTAATCTGCCAGATGATTTTACAACCCGTGTCTGCAACCTGTGGGGCTATTGGTGAACACAGCACGGACGAATCGCTGACCTGGCGTTGTTCCGGACTTGTTCTGTCTGGATCTGGTGTCCCTTGCTGGTGCGGCTACCAGATGAGCGCAGCGTATCCGGCTCAGTTGCTGATGTAACCAAACGACACGCCAAAAATATTAAGGGAACTGTCCCATTTCAGGGCGCAGAGGCGTGTGAGGAGATCATCGACCGGAAGGTCAGTGATACTGGCCCTTTCCTTGCACATCATCCCTTTGTATGAGTTGTCGCCATCAATCCAAGGGAGGGTACGGGCTTGAGCATCCGCAAGATACTTGTCGCCAACCGGTCAGAAATCGCAATTCGTGTATTCCGTGCGGCCAATGAGCTTGGCCTGAAAACCGTGGCCATCTTTGCGGAGCAGGATAAACTCGCCCTGCACAGATTTAAGGCAGACGAAGCCTATCAAGTAGGCAAAGGCCTCGGGCCCATCGAGGCATACCTGTCGATCGACGAAATTATCCGCGTTGCCAAGCTGTCCGGCGCCGATGCGATCCATCCCGGCTACGGCTTCCTGTCGGAAAGCCCGGAATTTGCCGAGGCCTGTGCCCAGAATGGCATCATCTTCATCGGCCCGAAGCCGGACACCATGCGCCGGCTCGGCAACAAGGTGGCCGCGCGCAACCTCGCCATCGAGGCTGGCGTGCCGGTGATGCCGGCGACCGATCCGCTGCCGGACGATATCGAAGAGATCAAGAAGCTTGCTGCCGGCATCGGCTATCCGGTGATGCTGAAGGCATCCTGGGGCGGCGGTGGTCGTGGCATGCGCGTCATCCGCGACGAGGCGACACTGGTGCGCGATGTCGTCGCCGCCAAGCGCGAGGCCAAGGCGGCCTTCGGCAAGGACGAAATCTATCTGGAAAAGCTGGTCCAGCGTGCCCGCCACGTCGAGGTGCAGATCCTGGGCGACAGCCACGGCAACCTCGTGCACCTGTTCGAGCGCGACTGCTCGATCCAGCGGCGGCACCAGAAAGTGGTCGAGCGCGCGCCGGCGCCTTATCTCGCCGAAGACCGTCGCAAGGAACTGTGCGACTACGGCCTGAAGATCGGTCGCGCGGTGGACTATTGCGGTGCGGGCACGGTCGAATTCCTGATGGATGCCGACACGGGCGCGATCTATTTCATCGAAGTGAACCCGCGCGTGCAGGTCGAGCACACGGTGACCGAACAGGTCACCGGCATCGATATCGTCAAGGCACAGATCCGCATTGCCGGGGGCGCCGTCATCGGCACCGAGGCCAGCGGGGTGCCGGTGCAGGCAGATGTGCGCCTCAATGGCCATGCCCTGCAGTGCCGCATCACCACCGAAGATCCGGAACAGAATTTCATCCCGGATTATGGCCGCATCACCGCCTATCGCGGTGCGACCGGCTTTGGCATCCGCCTGGACGGTGGCACCGCCTATTCCGGCGCGGTGATCACCCGCTTCTATGATCCGCTGCTGGAAAAGGTCACCGCCTGGGCGCCGAGTGCCGAGGAAGCCTGCCTGCGTATGGACCGCGCCTTGCGCGAGTTCCGTATCCGCGGCGTTGCCACCAACCTGGTGTTCCTGGAGAACATCATTGGTCACCCGGCCTTCCGCGCCAATGACTACACCACGCGCTTCATCGACGACACGCCGGAGCTATTTGCCCAGGTGAAGCGGCAGGACCGCGCCACCAAGCTCCTGACCTACATCGCCGATGTGTCGGTGAACGGCCATCCTGAGACCCGCGGCCGGCCGCGTCCGGGCAAGGATGTTGCCGATCCGGTGGTGCCGGACTTCGGCAGCGTCAAGCCTGAGGGCACTCGGCAGCTTCTTGAACAGCTGGGCCCGAAGGGCTTTGCCGCCTGGATGAAGGCGCAGCCGCAAGTGCTGGTGACGGACACGACCATGCGTGACGGCCATCAGTCGCTGCTGGCCACCCGCATGCGCACCCACGACATCGTCGCCATCACGGATGCCTATGCCACCGGCCTGCCGCAGCTGTTCTCGCTGGAGTGCTGGGGCGGAGCGACCTTTGACGTGGCCATGCGCTTCCTGACGGAAGATCCATGGGAGCGTCTGCGCCTCATCCGCCAGAAGGCGCCGAACATCCTGCTGCAGATGCTGCTGCGCGGCTCCAATGGCGTGGGCTACACCAATTATCCCGACAACGTGGTGCGCTTCTTCGTGCATCAGGCGGCCAGCGCCGGTGTCGATGTATTCCGTGTGTTCGACTGCCTGAACTGGGTGGAGAACATGCGTGTTTCCATCGACGCGGTGCTGGAGACCGACAAGCTCTGCGAAGGTGCGCTGTGCTACACCGGCGACCTGCTGGACAGCGCCCGGCCGAAGTATGACCTGAAGTACTACGTCAATCTGGCGAAGGACCTCGAGAAAGCCGGCGCGCATATCCTCGGCGTGAAGGACATGGCGGGCCTCCTGAAGCCGGCCGCTGCACGGGTGCTGTTCAAGGCGCTGAAGGAAGAGGTTGGCCTGCCGATCCACTTCCACACCCACGACACCTCGGGCATCGCGGCGGCCACCGTTCTGGCGGCGGTCGAGGCCGGCGTCGATGCGGTGGACGGGGCGATGGATGCCTTCTCCGGCAACACGTCGCAGCCGTGCCTCGGCTCCATCGTCGAGGCGCTGAAGGGTTCGGACCGCGATCCCGGCCTGTCGGCCGAGGCGATCCGGCGGATCTCGTTCTACTGGGAGGCCGTGCGCAACCAGTATGCGGCCTTCGAGAGCGACCTGAAGGGCCCGGCCTCGGAAGTCTACCTGCATGAAATGCCCGGCGGACAGTTCACCAACCTGAAGGAGCAGGCCCGCTCGCTCGGCCTCGAGACCCGCTGGCACGAGGTGGCGCAGGCCTATGCGGACGCCAACATGATGTTCGGTGACATCGTCAAGGTGACGCCGTCTTCCAAGGTGGTCGGCGACATGGCGCTGATGATGGTCAGCCAGGGCTTGACCGTTGCCGATGTCGAAAACCCGGACAAGGACGTGGCTTTCCCGGATTCCGTGGTGCAGATGCTGCGCGGCGATCTTGGTCAGCCGCCCGCCGGCTGGCCGCAGGCGCTGCAGGCCAAGGTACTGAAGGGCGATGCCCCGATCACCGCGCGGCCGGGCTCGCTGCTCAAGACGGAAGATCTGGAAGCGCGGCGCAAGGAAGCGGTCGAGAAGACTGGCATCGAAATCGATGACCATGCGCTGGCGTCCTACCTCATGTATCCGAAGGTCTTCACCGACTTCGCCAAGGCGCAGAGCCAGTACGGCCCGACCTCGGTGCTGCCGACGCCGGCCTATTTCTACGGGCTGGAAGCTGGCGACGAGCTGTTTATCGAGCTGGAGCCGGGCAAGACCCTTGTGGTCCGCTGCCAGGCGTTTGGTGAGACCGACGAGCAGGGCGAGAAGAAGGTGTTCTTCGAGCTGAACGGCCAGCCGCGCATCGTCAAGGTGCCGGATCGTGCCCATGGTGCCGCTGGCGCCGCGCTGCGCCGCAAGGCGGAGGCCGGCAACGAGGCGCATGTGGGCGCGCCGATGCCGGGCGTCGTGTCGACCGTTGCCATTGCCGCTGGTCAGGCCGTCAAGGCCGGCGACGTGCTGCTGTCGATCGAGGCCATGAAGATGGAAACCGCCCTGCATGCAGAGCGCGATGGCACCATTTCGGAAGTGCTGGTGACGCCGGGCAGCCAGATCGACGCCAAGGACCTGCTGGTGGTGTTCAAGGCGTGATTCTGGTCTGACCGGACCGATACGGGAGGGGAGGCCGGTGGTCTCCCCTTTTTGTTGGCTCTGCCGCAGGTTCGCAGCCTTGGTGTTGTCACCCCGGGTCTGCGCTGCGCTTCGCCCGGGGTGACAGGGCCCGGGGTGACAGGGGAAGAACCGACACGCCTGAATCAGATGGCCCGATGGCACGGAGACTGCTACAGCTTCAGCGGTCATCCCCGCCTTGTGCGGGGATCTTTTTGGCTACTCCCGGGCTTTCTCGACGTTCTGCTGCTGGTTCGATGCTGTGTGGATCCCCGCACAAGGCGGGGATGACCGCTGCATTTGGGGTCGGGCCGGATCGACAGGTTCAGTCAGCAAGGTCGTGACTGGGTGGAACCGCATTTTGAACATTGCCTTGTCCCAGCGGTGCCGGGACCAAGCGGCTTGAGGCGTCATCGATGGAATTCTCCTACGAAATTCTCGTTATCCTGTTTGCCGTCGCGCTGCTGGCCGGGTGGGTGGATGCGATTGCCGGGGGCGGGGGGCTCCTGACCATTCCGGCCCTTTTGCTGGTTGGTGTGCCGCCGGCCACGGCGCTGGCGACCAACAAGCTGCAGGGCAGTTTTGGATCGCTGACGGCGGCGGTGTATTTCATCCGGCGCAAGATGGTGTCGGTGCGCGGCAATCTTGCCGCCATTGCCGCGATTGCCATCGGCTCGATGTTCGGTGGCTTCGTGCTGCAGCAGATCAATGCGGACATTCTGGTGCTGTTCATTCCGCTGCTGCTGGTCTCGATCGGTTTTTATTTTCTGTTCTTTGCCCGCAACCTCGATGAGGAGCGAGAGCCCCGGATCGGAGAGGGTCGCTATGCCGCAACCGTCGCGCCGGCGCTGGGGTTCTATGACGGGTTCTTCGGGCCGGGCACGGGATCGTTCATGGCGACGTCGCTCGTGATCCTGCGCGGCATGCCGATCCGCATTGCCACCGCCCATGCCAAGCTGTTCAACGTCACCAGCAATCTGGCGGCGCTCGCCTATTTTGTGCTGTTCGGGAACATTGCCTGGATCGCCGGCGGCGTGATGATCCTCGGCCAGATCGGCGGGGCCTATCTCGGCGCGCATTTTGCCTTCAAGGGCGGCGCGAAGATCATCCGGCCGATCACCGTGATCATGTGCTTTGCCATGAGCATCCGCGTGCTGGTCCGGATGTGGCCAGCCTGAGGGCTTGCCTGAAAGACGGGCTGGTCAGGCCTTGTCCGCCCGGCCGATCCACAGATCCAGAAAATCGTCCAGCCATTTGCGGACGGCGCCATCGAAGACGAAGCGGCCTGCAAAGTGGTCGTGCCGACCCTGCGCGCCGGGCTGCGCCATGCGCGGGGCGCCCTTCGTGGTCCAGCGCACCATCATGGCATGGGTCAATTCGGGATGAAACTGGATGCCATAGGCTCGTGGGCTGACGCGGATGGCCTGGTTAGGATAGGTGTCGCCCGTTGCCAGGAGATCGGCCCCGCGCGGCAGGTCAAAGCCCTCGCTGTGCCACTGATAGACCTTGCCGGGCCAGGACATCAGCGACTTGCCAGCCGTGGTCGGGTGCAGCGGGTAGTAGCCGATCTCGACTTCCTCGCGGGGATGGGCGGCAACCCTGCCGCCGAGATGCCGGACCATCATCTGTGCGCCGAGACAGATGCCGAGAAACGGCTTCTGCTCCTTCAGCGGAACGCCGATCCAGTCGATTTCCCGGCTGATGTAGGCGTCCGGGTCGTTGGCGCTCATCGGGCCGCCGAACACAACGGCACCTGCATGGTGTCGCATGTCACCGGGCAATGGGTCGCCGAAGCGAGGGCGGCGGATGTCGAGGCTGAACCCACGCCGGACGAGTTCCTGGCCGACGCGTCCCGGTGTCGACGTTTCCTGATGCAGGACGATCAATATGCGCTTGTCTGTCATCTTTGATCGCTGGAATGCCTTGCCATGCTGCTGTGACGGGCCCGCCAGGTGACCTTGGCGGGCGTTCAGGCAGATGCGCCGCCCGAGCCGTCTTCATGATCCTGCTCGCGCGCAACCTTCTGGCGCAGCGCGATGCGATCTCGAGAGGAAACGCCCAACAATTCCGCCACCCGCCAAACGGTGTTGTCTTCGAACTCGTGGACATGGCCGTCGGCGTAGGCGATCTGCCACATCATCTCGATGATGGCATGGCGCTCGGCTTCATCCGTCTTGCGTTTCAGAACGGAGGTGAAGCCGTAAAGATCAACCGCCTCGTTGTCCCGGTCTGTGCCCAGGCGGATCAACTCGGCTGTTTCCTCGTCACTCAGCTTGTAATGCTGCTGCAGGATATCGGTCAGCTTGGTCTTTTCCGCCGGGTCCATGTCCCCGTCCACGCTGATGACATGGATCAGCAGGGCAGCTGCTGCCAGGCGCTGGTCGTCGTCGGCGAAGGTAAGCCCTTCGCTTTCTCCGAAAGTGACTTCCTTGATGAAGCGCTTGAGCGATGAGAGCATTCGGTCCGTCCGTCCTCGAAAGCCAATCAGTCAGTTGCCGACACTCCGGCGTCCGGCCTTCTGCAGAGCAGCATAAGGCATATTCCTTACAGAGCGCTTCCCATGTGGCTCTTTGACGGCAGTTTGCAAATGACTTGCGGCACTTAGGTCACAGTTACGCTGAATTGAATCGACTGGAATTGTTCTAAACTATTGATTTCATATTCCTATTAACTTGACATTTGGCCTCAGCAATTGTTTGGATCCGCCACAACCTTTTGAGCGTTTGCTGTCGGCCGGATCCGTCTCGGCGAGGCAACAAGCCGTGCTTCGCCTATCAGTTGGAGACAAACCCATGACTTTTCCGCTTCGCCTTGCCCTGTTTGCGGCCACCGCATTTTGCGTTCTTCCGGCTTCTGCCAAGGATGTGGCTCCTGCCGACGTGCTGACGACCTATCAGGATGTTGCCGCTGCCGCCTATGCGGATTCGCTGGCCGGTGCCAAGGCGCTGAAGGCGGCGGTTGATGCCCTGGTCGCCAAGCCGTCGGACGAGACGCTGGCAGCGGCCCGCAAGGCCTGGATCGCCGCGCGCAACCCGTACCAGCAGACGGAAGCCTACCGGTTCGGCAATGCCATCGTTGATGACTGGGAAGGCAAGGTGAATGCCTGGCCGCTGGATGAAGGCCTGATCGACTATGTCGATACCGCGTCCTATGGCGACAGTTCGGAAGAGAACGCCTTCTTTCTTGCCAATGTGATTGCGAACCCGGTCCTGAAGGTTGGTGGTGTCGAGATCGACGCCACGGAGATCACGCCAGCGCTGCTGGCTGAGAAGCTGCAGGAGGCCGGCGAGGTCGAGGCGAATGTGGCCACCGGCTATCACGCCATCGAGTTCCTGCTCTGGGGCCAGGACCTGAACGGCACCAAGGCTGGTGCCGGCAATCGCCCGGCGACGGACTTCGATGTTGCCAAATGCACGGGCGGCAATTGTGAGCGCCGCATCGCCTATCTGAAGGCGGCGACGGATCTGCTGATTTCCGATCTTGAGGACATGGCCAAGGCCTGGGCTCCGGGTGGCGCGGCGCGTGAAGAGCTGAAAGCCAAGGGTGAGGCCGGCGGTCTGGCGACGATCCTGACCGGCATGGGATCGCTGTCCTATGGCGAACTGGCCGGTGAACGCATGAAACTCGGCCTGATGCTGAACGACCCGGAAGAGGAGCATGACTGCTTCTCCGACAACACCCACATGTCGCATTACAACGACGTCGTCGGCATCCGGAACGTCTATTTCGGAACCTATGGCGGCAAGGTCGTCGGGACTTCGCTGGCGGACATGGTGAATGCCAAGGACCCGAAGCTGGCCGAGGAAATGCAGGCCAAGCTGGACAAGACGCTGGCTGCCTTCGAAGCCTTGAAGACCCGCGCCGAAACCGTCGAGGCCTATGACCAGATGATCGGCGAAGGCAACAAGGACGGCAATGCCGTGGTCCAGGCGGCCATCGATGCACTGGTTGACCAGACAAAGTCGATTGAACGGGTGGTTGCGACACTTGGCCTCGAGAGCATTGCCTTCGAAGGCTCCGACAGCCTCGACAATCCGACGGCCGTGTTCCAGTAAGTCACTGTGAAAATTCCGGGCGGCGGACGGCCGCCCGGGATGTTGCCGGTGGTGAGAGGGATCCCGGCTGGCCACGGATGCGACCAGGGTGGTCCTGAAAATGACATATGATGTTCTGGGTGGGCTTGCCGCGCGACTTTCGTTGGGGCGGGTGAACGGCGGCAGTTCCGTGGGGTTCGGCGTAACACCTTGCTTTTTTGGGGGGGCTCAGACGATCAACATGGCCGCAGGCTTCACCGCCGCGTGCCTGTTGGCCCTCCCGGCTTATGCCCAGGACCTGTCTCACCGCACCGACCTCACCGAAGCCGACCGGGTGCGGGTTGGCGAGATCCTGAAAGCGCCGGAGGATTTCTCCAGGGCGGAGGCCTTCGAGGCCATGAGCGCCGGGGCGGCGACGTCGAAGAAGCGTATCAACCGCGACTCGTTCTCGCATCCGACGGCCAATTTGAGTTTCGAAGAGCAGCAGACGTTCCGGATCGGCAACGGCATCTTCCGCAAGCTCTGGGTGGCTGCTCCTTCCTCGACACAGGCCTCCGACGGTCTGGGGCCGCTGTACAACGCCCGTTCCTGCCAGGGGTGCCACCTGAAGGATGGCCGGGGCCAGCCGCCGCTGCCGGGTGACGAGGCCGTATCGCTGTTCCTGCGCCTCTCCGTGCCGCCGCGCACCGACGCCGAGCGCGAGGCGCTGGCGGCGCGCAAGATCCAGTCCGTGCCGGAGCCGACCTACGGCGGCCAGTTCCAGACCTTCGCCGTGACCGGCCTGCCCGGCGAAGGCCGGCTGTCGATCACGCATGAAGAGATCCCGGTGACGCTGAGCGGCGGCGAGGTCGTGACGTTGCAAAAGCCAGTCTATGCCGCCGTTGATCTCAACTATGGACCGATGCAGCCGGACACGATGATCTCGCCGCGCGTGGCGCCGCAGATGATCGGTCTTGGCCTCTTGGAGGCGATCCATCCGGGCGATATTCTGGCAAAGGCTGATCCGGAGGACCTGGATGGCGACGGGATTTCCGGCCGGCCGAACCTTGTGCTTGATCCGCAGACGGGCGAGATAGTGCCTGGCCGGTTCGGCTGGAAGGCGACGACGCCCAATGTCCGCGTCCAGAGTGCCGGAGCGTTTTCCGGCGACATCGGCATTTCAACGCCGGATCATCCCGACCCTTATGGCGATTGCACGACCGCGCAGACCGCCTGCCGTGCCCAGCCGACCGGCGAACAGGAGCGGCTGGGGCCGACGGAAGCGCCCGATCCGGTGATGGATCTGGTCACGTTCTATTCGGAAAACCTGGCGGTGCCGGCGCGGCGCAAGGTGGATGACCCCGAGGTTCTGCGCGGCAAGGCGCTGTTCAGCACGCTGGGCTGTGCCTCCTGCCATACGCCGAAATACGTCACCTCACGCGAGGCGGCCAATCCGGCGCACCGGTTCCAGCTGATCTGGCCCTACACCGACCTGTTGCTGCATGACATGGGCGAGGGACTGGCGGACAACCGGCCGGACGGGGATGCCGATGGCCGGGAATGGAAGACGCCGCCGCTGTGGGGCATCGGCTTGACGGAAACGGTCAGCGGGCATACGCGTTTCCTCCATGACGGTCGCGCAAGGTCGCTGCTGGAAGCCGTGCTGTGGCATGGCGGCGAGGCGCAGGCCGCGCGCGACGGCGTCGTTGGCCTTGCGCCCGATGACCGGGCGGCACTGATCCGCTTCCTGGAGTCACTGTAACATGCTGAAAATCCCCGCTACGCTTGTTGCCCTGTCCCTGCTGGCAGCAGGAGTGGCGCGTGGTGAAACGGCGGTTCAGCCTGTTCAGGTTGGGCAGCCGGCTCAGGTTGCGGCCACCTACGGCGATTATGTGCGCGCCAGCCTCGAAGGCTACATCCGTCCGGCGATGGGACGGTTTGCCACTGATGCGGCACGACTTCCAGATGCCGTGCAGGGGGCCTGCGTTGCCGGCAGCGACAGCGCCCGCGAGGAATTCCGCGCGGTGTACGGAGCGACGCTGGCGTCCTTTGCCCGTATCAGCTTTCTGCGGTTCGGACCGCTCACCGAGGCCAACCGGCTGGAGCGGCTGGCCTTCATGCCGGACGCGCGTGGTGTTGCCCAGCGGCAGGTGCGCAAGATCCTGGCCGACAGGGATCCGACCGCGGCGACCGCTGAACAACTGGCGGGCAAGAGCGTGGCCGTTCAGGGGCTGACGGCACTCCAGCTCGTTGCCTTTGATGACGCAGGTGCCGTGCTGCTGGGCGGGCAGGGAGAGGATGCGGGTTTTGCCTGTGCCTATTCTCTCGCGATTGCCACGAATGTCTCAGCCATCGCCGGCGAGCTGACCCGGGACTGGGCTGATCCGACCGGTTTTTCCGGGGAACTGCTTGCCCCCGGACCGGAGCGGCCACGTCTGAAGAGCGAGAAGGAAGCGGCGGAGCTGATCTTCAACGCACTGGTCACCGGCTTCGTCATCGTCCGCGATCAGGATCTGTTGCCGGCGCTGGCGAGCGGACCGAACAGTGCAAAGCCCGGACGCCTGTCCTTTGCCCGCTCCGGTTTCACGCTGGCTTATCTGTCGGCGGAGATCGGCGGCCTGGCAGAGGCGCTGAAGGCAGGCGGTTATGAGCGCGGCCTCGACAGCGAGGGGACCTGGATCCCGGCTTCGCTCGAGTTCGAGTTCGGCAACGCGCTGAAGGCGCTGGCGCGGCTGCGCGAGCCCATGCGGGTGACCCTTGCCGAGCCGGAGACGCACGCCGGACTGTCCTATGTTGCGCTCGTGTTGAAAGGCCTGCGCGACACGGTGGCGCTCAATCTCGCCGGGTCGCTGAACCTGTCCGGAGGCTTCAATGCGCTGGACGGGGACTGAGGCGGCGGTTCTGAACCGCCGCAGCTTTCTCTCCGGCCTTGCCGCAGCCGGTCTTCTGCCGCTGTTGCCGCATCGCGCGGCGGCGGCCCTCGGGGCGGGCGATCCGGATGAACCGCTTTTTGCCAGCGCGCGGCGCAATGCCGACGGACGCCATGCCGTCGCGATCCTGACGGCTGACGGGCGGGACGTGCTGGACGTGCCGCTGCCCGACCGGGGGCACGGCATCGCCCTGTCGCCTGACCGCAGCCGCTTCGTCACCTTCGCGCGCCGGCCGGGCCAGTTCCTGATGCTCGTCGATCGCGAAGAACGGCAGGCGCCACAGGTGACGAGCGCGGAGCCGGGGCGGCACTACTATGGCCACGGGGTGTTTTCCGCCGACGGACGGCTGGTCTATGCGGTCGAGAATGCATTCGGGCCCGTGGGCGAGGAAACGCGCGGCCGCGTCGGCGTCTATGATGCAAGCGGCGAGCGCCTTATCCGGATCGGCGAGTTCGACACCCATGGCGTCGGGCCGCATGACATCCTGCTGGCCGAGGAGGGCCGCGTGCTGGTGGTCGCCAATGGCGGCATCGACACGCATCCGGTCACGGGGCGCGACATGCTCAATCTCGACCGGATGCAGCCGTCGATTGCCCGCATCGACGCGGCGAGCGGGGAATTGCTCGGGCTCTTCTCCTTGCCGCCGGATCTCTCTCAGGTATCGTTGCGCCACATGGCACTGGATGCGGCCGGAACGGTGTGGATCGGCGGTCAGTTCGAGGGCGATGCGGGACTGACCCCGCCGCTGGTGGCACGGCTTGCGCGCGATGGCGACCTGTTGACGGTCGACGTGCCGGAGGAGCTGCTGAAGCGGCTTGGCAACTATGTCGGTTCGGTGGCGGTGAATGCGCCGGCCGGGCTCGTTGCCCTCTCCAGTCCGCGCGGCGGCCATGTGCTCTATCTGTCGGCCGCTGACGGAACGCCGGTCGGTAGCCATCCGATTGCCGATGTCTGCGGGCTGGCGCCGCTCGACGACGGGTTCCTGGTTTCCGATGGTGCGGGTGGCCTCGCCTTCGGCACGGGCCGCGAGCCGGCGGCCGAGCCCTATGCCCGGCCGGCGGGTGTGTCCTGGGACAATCATATGGCTGCGCTGTAGCTTGGTAAGACGCTATCCCTTCGTCGCTCCTGCGCAGGCAGGAGCCCAGTAATCGGGGCGGGAGGGCTCGGGCGACCTCCCGAAAAACAATTTTTACAGATGGTTACTAGGCTCCTGCCTGCGCAGGAGCGACGAGGGTAGAGTCGTTGCGCCCTTCTTAGGGCCTGCCGTCTTTGGTCGCGCGTTTACCGCTCCCGCGCCATCAGCCAGATGAAGAACACCCCGCCGACGAGGCCGGTGACGATGCCGATGGGCATGTCCTCCGGTGCCATGATCACACGGGCGCAGATGTCGGCGAGGATCAGGAACAGGGCTCCGGCAAGCGCGGACAGCGGGATGACGCGGGCATTGTCGCCACCGGCAATCAGGCGCACCAGATGCGGCATCATCAGGCCGACGAAGCCGATGATGCCCGAGAAGGCAACGCAGACCCCGGTGACAAGGGCTCCGGCGACAAACACCGACAGGCGCAGCCGCGTGACAGGGACGCCAAGGGTCGAGGCGGTCTCGTCGCCGAGGGTGACGGCGTTGAGCGCGCCGGCCTTCAACCACAGCCACAGGCCGCAGGGCACCAGCACCGCGAGCGGGTAGATCAGGTGGTTCCATTGCGCGAGGCCGAGCCCGCCCAGCATCCAGAACACCACCGTGTGGGTGGCCTTCGGGTCAGCCAGGAAGATCAGGATGTTGGCGAGCGCCATGATGATGAAGGAAACGGCGACGCCGGCCAGCACCAGACGATCCGGCGAGCCGGCACGGGCCACCTTTACCACGCCCAGAACGACTGCTGTCGCGCCGAGCGCGCCGACAAAGGCGAGCAGCGGCACGGTCAGGAGCCCGAGGAACAGCCCTGTATGCAGGAGTGCCAGGATGGCACCGAAGGCCGCACCGGAGGAAATGCCGAGCAGATGCGGATCCGCCAGAGGGTTGCGCGTCACCGACTGCAGCACCGCGCCGGTGACCGCAAGTCCGGCCCCGACAAGGGCGGCCAGCAGGGCGCGGGGGAAGCGGATGTCCCAGACGATGGCCTCGCGGGACAGGCTCCAGGTCCGTTCCACCGATCCGGGCAGCAGTTTCGAGGCGACAATGCCTGCAACATCGCCGAGGGGGACCGAAATGGCCCCCACGGCGACGGCGGTCAGGATGGCCATGACGAGGAGACCGAGGCCGGCTATTCCGGCGAGCAGCACCGGCCAGAGCCGGTGCTGGACGTCAGATTCGGCTTGTGCGGCTTCAGTTTCCAGCGAAACCGTCAACGAGCTTCTCCACGGCGCGGATGTTGCGGGGGCCGGGCGTTGCCTCGACATATTCGAGCACCACGAAGCGGTTGTTCTTCACGGCGTCGACATTGGCGAAGGCCGGGTTGGCCTTGAGGAAGGCGATCTTCTGCTCGGCGGTGACATTGCCGTAATTCACGATCACGATCACTTCCGGGTTGCGGTCGACCACCGGCTCCCAGGCGACGGTGGCCCAGCTCTTGTCCAGGTCGTCCATGATGTTCTTGCCGCCGGCCGCCTCGATCAGCGCGGTCGGCATGGCGTAGCGACCGGAGGTGAAGGGGGTATCCTCGCCGCTGTCATAGACGAAGACGCGCAAGGGATTGGACTTGTCGACCTTGGCGGTTGCCTCGGCCAGCTTTGCCTCGTAGCCGGCGACCAGCACCTTTGCCTTGTCCTCGACGCCGAAGATGCGGCCGAGGTTGATCAGGTCGTTGTACATGTCGGCCATGGAGATCTTCTCCTTCGGGCCGATGTGGATGCAGCTTTCGGTCAGTTCATAGACCTGGATGCCGAAGGGGGCGAGGGTTTCGGGCGTGACCTCGCCGCCGACCTTCATGCCGTAGTTCCAGCCGGCGAAATAGAAGTCGGCCTCGGCGCCGAGCAGCACTTCCTTGGTCGGGTATTTTTCGGACAGTTCGGGCAGTTCCTTGACGTCCTTGCGCATCTCCTCGTCCAGCGTCTTCCAGCCGGAGACGCCGGTGTAGCCGGCCATGCGGTCGGCGAGGCCAAGGACCAGCATCATCTCGGTGAGGTTGACGTCGTTGGAAATGGCGCGCTTCGGGGCGGCCTCGAAGGTCACGTCGCGGTTGCAGCTCTTCACGGTCACCGGATAGGCCGCGGCGGCCACGGTGGAGAGCAGGAAGGCGGCAAGAGCAAGTTTCAGACGCATGTCAGGGGGTCTCTCTGGTCAAAGGTGAAAGGAAAAGCGGGGGTGTTGCCCGCTGAGGTCGATCCGCGAGCGCACGGAAAAGGCGCCCGCGATGTGGGTTTCGGTGAAGACCTCGGCCGGGGTGCCCTCGGTGAGGACGCGGCCACCGGCGAGCAGCAGCACCCGGTCGGCGTATTCGGCGGCGAGGGTCAGGTCGTGCAGGGTGGTGATCACCGTGAGGCCAAGGCCTCGCAGCAGCGCCATCAGCTCGAGCTGGTGGCGGATGTCGAGGTGGTTGGTCGGCTCGTCGAGGATCAGCAGCTTGGGCGCCTGGGCCAGCGCCCGGGCCACCATCACGCGCTGGCGCTCACCGCCCGACAGGGTGCCGAAGGGGCGTTCGGCCAGGGGGTTGAGATGCAGGCGGCCAAGCGCATGGGCAATCGCATCGCGGTCGGCCGAGCCGGCCGCGCTGAGACCGCGCTGATGCGGCAGGCGCCCGAGCGCCACGATCTGGCGCACGGTCAGGGCAAAGTCCGTCGGCTGCTCCTGCAGCACGGCGGCGATCCGGCAGGCGACATCCCGGGCGCCCAGGCTCCAGATGTCGGTGCCTTCCAGCCGGACATGGCCAGCGCGGGGGCGATGGAAGCGATAGAGCAGCCGCAGCAGTGACGACTTGCCGGCTCCGTTGGCACCGCAGATCGCCAGCACCTCGCCCTGGTTGAGCGTCAGGCTGATGTCGGCCAGGAGGTCAGGCCGGCCGCGCGGTCCCCAGCAGAGGCCTTCCGCCTCGAAAAAGGGCGCGCTCATGTGCAGGCATCGGCATCCGGGGGCAGCACCCGGCCGGAGGCGGGAATGCGCGCAAGGGCGGTCCGTGCCAGCTTGCCGGGCCGCTCCGAGGCCTTGCACCAGCCGTCGGGCAGCTCCTCGTATTGGCGGGCAAAGCGGGCAATGTCCTCGGCATCGGCGAGGTCCATGTCACCGAAGAGCCAGGTGGTCTTGTCCTGCGACTGGAGGGCGATGGCGCAGGGGCGGCCGCAGGCGGCCATGCACTCGATGCCGCCGACGCGCCAGGCGGCATCGCCGGCCATCTGGGCCGAAAGCTCTGCCAGCAGGGCCTTGCCGGGACGGTCTTCACTGCCGCGCGGGCGGCAGGTCACGCAGACCACAAGCTCGTGCATTGCCTCGGTGGACAAGGTCCGCTCGCCGCCAACAATAGGGGAATGGGCCGTAACCGGCCGCTGAATGGTCACCGTTTTACTCCTTCCGGGGCACCCCGCCCGGTGGCTGTTGTGGGTCGGTGATGGCAGGTCTCCTGACTTGCGGGTCGTCGCCTTGCCCTGCCTTCCCATCCCGTGCCGGTTATGTGGCACATGGGACAGTGGCTGTCTGGGGTCGGCTCGCCGCCTACAGTTGCGGGGGCAGTCACGGACTTGGCGCCTGTTGGCTACACCGTACCGTGTTCCCTTTTCACCCGGCAAAGCGCTTGTTCGCCGGGAACCATCACGGCGAATGATCAGGGCAGGGGCGTGTGTTGTCAAGGCAATGCCACCGGGTTGGGACGAGACCACCCGGTGTTTATATGTAATGTAATTACGTTACAAGTGCGAGCTGCCTATCCGGCGTCCATCACGATGGAGAAATGCGGCGTGCCGGACCAGCGCAAAGTCCAGCTGGCACCGGGCCTCACGTTCTGGATGATCCCGGGATCGAAAGCGACGAAGCAGCGGCCGCCGGGCTGGCGCACGGAGGGATAAAGCAAGCCGCGATGTCCCTGACGGCGCAGATCGGCCGCCAGCGCCTGGCCAGTCGGATAGCCAGTTGAAGGATCCGCCGCCAGTGCCGGGTGATCCGGCGTGTTCGTCAGGTCCGGGAAGTCGCCGATGAAGTCGGCGAGGAGTTCCACATAGGCGGCCTCGTCATGGAAATGGCCGATATAGGAGAGTTCCCGCGTGCGGTGAAACCCAACCTCGGCAGCGGAAGTCATTGAATCATAGGCGCAGTACCACGCGCCGCGGTCGCCGCCGTTGAAGCGGTTGCCGGTCGGCCGCGTGTAGACAAAAGCGGCGTTGATATGGGTCTCACCATAGAGGGCGAGGTCGGCCTTGCGGCGGAGGAACGCCAGTTCCCGCCTGTCGATGCCGGGGCTGCCCTCCCGCTCGGCCTTCAGCCGCGCGTTGGTCAGGCCTTCCAACTCGGCCAGGATCTCCGCTTCCCGGTCGCTGTCGACAAGGCCGCGCAGCACGGGTGGCTTGTGGTGTGTCTTCGAGATCAGCCGGATCAGGGCGCGGTCGGCGATCGCGGTCAGCTTCACGCGCCACCTCGCAGGGCATCGAGATAGGTCCGGACGCTGAGGATTTTCGGCAGGCCGCCGTCGATCATTGCGTCGACCGGGCGCTGGCCGTCGAACTCCGGCCCGCTGTTGGGCAGTCTGATCCAGCGGTCGGCAAGATCCGGGCTGAAGTAAAGCTGCAGCGACTTGTAGATGCCGATGAGGGCACTGAGGCGCAACAACTGGTCGCGGGTCAGTTCGCCCCGGAAGCTCGCGGATTTGGCGCGTTTCCAGGAAGAGTCTGACATGTCACAGAGACCTGCGGCCTCGCGAACCGTCAACGACCAGGCGTCGGCGATGCGGCTGTAGGCCTTGAGGCCGACGGCCTGACGGTCGTCGACGGGCCGGGGCTTGAGAGCAGCTTCCATTTGGTCACCGTGCCAATGCGGTTCAATACGCTCAAGATAGATCATGTGGACCAAAATACAAGGTCATATGATCTGGATTACAGATCCCGAAGCACCTCGCTGGCCCGGACGGCGGCGGAGGCGCGGTTCTCGACGCCGAGTTTGACGTAGATCTGCTCGAGGTGCTTGTTCACCGTGCGTGGGCTGAGGCCGAGAATGTCGCCGATGTCCTTGTTGGACTTGCCGCGCGAGATCCAGGTCAGGACGTCCGCCTCGCGCGGGGTGAGACCGAAGCGCTGGCGCAGGGCGTCGGTCTGGCCGGGGTGGCTGGCGCTGGTTAGACGGAACAGGTGCTCGTCGGCAGTGATTGAACCGATGGGGGCGAACTCGAACTGGCCAGCGGCCCCAAGATCGAGCACCAGCGGGTCGGGCCGCCCCGTCGCCTGTCGGCTGGCGGCGGCGATCCAGCCGGCCAGACCGGCGCGAACGCGGTCCAACGCGGTTTCACCCGCAGCGCCGTTGCCCCGGTCCAGCGCTTCGAGAACCTGGCTGGTCTGCGGTGTCGACCACTTGATGCTGCCGTCTGCGCCGACGGCGATCAGGTGCCGGCCTGCGGCATCCAGCGCAATGCGGGCGCTCTGGACCTGGCGCGCATTGGCAAGGTGAACCCGGATGCGGGCCTGCAGCTCGTCGAGATTGATCGGCTTGGTGAGAAAGTCGACACCGCCGCTTTCCAGCGCATGAACCACATGCTCGGTCTCGCTGAGGCCGGTCATGAAGATCACCGGCACATGCTCCAGCCCGCGCCGGGCCTTGAGCAGGCGGCAGGTCTCGAAGCCGTCGGGTGCGGGCATCACCGCGTCCATCAGCACCATGTCCGGCGTGATGCGGTCGCAGATGGCCAGCGCGGCGGTGCCGGAGGTGGCGACCAGAACCGTGACGCCGGACGTCTCCAGTGCCTTCGTCAGGAAGCCGAGGGTCTCGGGGGAATCATCCACCACGAGGACGATGTCGCGCGAGGCGGCGGGGGAACCGACGGCGTCAGTCATGGGGGGCTGTGTCCTCAAGGATCTTGCGATAGCCGGCAAAGTCGAACTGTTCGATGCTTGTGCGAAGACGGGCGATGAGAGCGCCATCCGCGCCCGCGCCGTCCAACTCGCTGAGCTTGGCCTCGATGCCATGGACATAGCCGATGTCGCCGAGGCTGATCAGGTCGCGGATATGCCGCGATGACAGGGAGGGGGCTGCAAGCGGAGCCGTGTCGCGCTCGTCCGCCGCTGCAGGGGCTGGCGTGGCAAGGGCTGGAGCGGCGGCGGCGGCATCGCCCGCCCGGGTCCAGATCAGGCCAAGCAGGCGGCTGATCCGGTCCAGGAGCTGAGCGAGATCGACGGGTTTGGACAGGGCGTCGTCATGGGCTGGTTCGCCGGCCGGGCGCAGGGCCGTGTCACCGATGTTGGCCGAGAGCATGACGATCGGCGTGGTGAGGCCGCGCTGGCGCAAGAGGCTCGCCACCTGCCAGCCATTCATGCCGGGCATGGAGATGTCGACCAGCAGCAGGTCTGGCTTGGTGCGGAAGGCGACTTCGATGCCCTGCGGTCCGTCGGCGGCCAGTTCCACTTCAAAGCCAAGCGGGGCGAGGATTTCCACCATCAGCGCTCGGTGGTCGGCATTGTCATCGATGACGAGGATCCGGCGGCGCGGGCCGGAGTAGCCGGTGACGGGGCGCTCGGGCGAGACCAGCGGCTGCTGGTCGGCGAGGGCGGCCAGCATCAGCCGGACCTCGAAGGTGCTGCCCTCGCCGGGATGGCTCGTGACGGCCAGCGAGCCGCCGAGGGTCTGGGCCATCAGCTTGGTGATCGTCAGCCCCAGTCCCAGACCGGGCGTGCGGGCGACACTCTCGCCGCTGCCGCGTCCGAAGGGCTCGAAGATGCGGGTCATGTCGTCTTCGCTGATGCCGGTGCCGGTGTCGGAGATGCGGAAGGTGGCGACCTGCGACCGGTAGCCGACCTCCAGCGTGATGGTGCCGGAGTTGGTGAACTTCACTGCATTCGAGAGAAGGTTGACGAGGATCTGGCGCAGGCGCTTTTCATCGGTGCGCACCAGCGTCGGCAGGTTTGGTGCCTTGCGGAACTCGAAAGCAAGGCCGGCCGCCTGGGTCTGCAGGCGCACCATGGCGACGATCTGGTCGAGGAACTCGTGGATGTTGACCGTGGCCATGTCCACCTGCAGCCGGCCGGCCTCGATGCGGGAGATGTCCAGCAAGCCGTCGATCAGGCCGGAGAGGTGCTCGGCGCTGCGGCGGATGACACGGATCGAGGCCTTGCGCTCGCGCGGGATGGCCTCGTCCCGTTCCAGCACCTGGGCATAGCCCAGCACCGCGTTGAGCGGCGTGCGCAGTTCGTGGCTGAGGCCGATGACATAGCGGCTCTTGGCAAGGTTCGCGGCCTCGGCTGCTTCCTTCGCCTTCTGCAGGGCGGCGTCGGTCTTGCGGTGCGCCTCGATCTCCTTCAGCAGCAGGGAATTCTGGCGCAGGGATTCCTCTTCTGCCACGTGGCGCGTGTCATGGGCGAGCACCAGGAACCAGACGCCGATGCCTGCCGAGATGGCGAAGACGACGAAGATCAGCGCCACCGTCCGCCCGACCACATCGGCCCCGGGCGGCAGGCTGGTGGCGGCCTGATGGGTGATCACGGTGAGGATCAGGGCGATGCCGGCGATGACCGGAACGGCGGTCATGAGATAGCGGCCGAGCCGGGTGGAGAGATGTTCCAGAACCCAGGCCGGCAGTGTGGCCTCGGCGACGCTGCGGGTCTGATATTTCAGCCGGGCCTTCGGCTTGCAGCTGTCGTGGCAGCGGGCATCCAGCGTGCAGCAGAGCGAGCAGATCGGCACCTGATAGGCCGGGCAATAGGCCATGTCCTCGGGCTCGAACGGGTTCTCGCAGATCGAGCAGGTGATGGCCGTCTTCGTCTGCCAGTGCCGGCGCGGCTTGCGCGCGAGATAATACTTGCCACCCGTGGCGAAGGCGATGGCCGGGGCCAGCACGAAGGCAAGGCCAAGCGCGATGAAGGTGGCGAGGGACGCCGCCAGCGGCCCGAAGGTGCCATAATGGGCGAGCAGCGCGACGATGGCGGCAAGGCTCATGGCGCCGGTGCCGACCGGGTTGATGTCGTAAAGGTGCGCGCGCTTGAACTCGATGCCGGGGGGAGACAGGCCGAGCGGCTTGTTGACGAACAGGTCCGCCGAGATCGCCGACAGCCAGGCCATGGCGATGATCGAGAACACGCCGAGCGTTTCCTCCAGGAGGCCATAGATGCCGAGTTCCATCAGGAGGAGCGCTATGCCGACGTTGAAGACCAGCCAGACCACGCGGCCCGGATGGGAATGGGTGAGGCGGGAGAAGAAGTTCGACCAGGCCAGCGACCCGGCATAGGCATTCATCACGTTGATCTTCAGCTGCGCCACCACGACGAAGGCGGCCATCAGCAGCACGGCGGCCTGCTCGGAGGGCAGCATGTAGCCGAAGGCGACCGCATACATGCGCGAGGGCTCGTCCGCCTCCGCTACCGGAACGCCGGTGGACAGGACGAGCACGGCCAGGAACGAGCCGGCAATGAGCTTCGGCAGACCGATGATGACCCAGCCGGGGCCGGCCAGGAACAGGGCAAGGCGGCGCAGGCGGTCGGGCTTCTCGCCGGGCGGCAGGAAGCGCAGGAAGTCGACCTGTTCGCCGATCTGGGCCATCAGCGCCAGGATGACTGCCGAGGCAGCTCCGAACTGCATCAGGTCGATGGGGTTGGAATTGGGCGGTCGCGGTGCGCCGGTGGCCGGGTCGATCCCGGCAAAGCTGAGCCAGGTGCCGACCGCGGCCCAGTCGGCAGCCGCAATGAACAGGAACGGCAGGATGTTCAGCACCAGCCAGAACGGCTGCGTCAGGATCTGGAAGCGGCTGATCAGCGTGATGCCATGGGTGACCAGCGGAATGACCACCAGCGCGCTGACGATGTAGCCGATCCACAGCGGCAGGCCGAAGGCGTAGTCGAGTGCGCTCGACATGATCGAGGCCTCGATGGCGAAGAGGATGAAGGTGAAGCTGGCATAGATCAGCGAGGTCAGCGTCGAGCCGATGTAGCCGAAACCGGCGCCTCGGGTCAGAAGGTCGATGTCGACGCCATGACGCATGGCCGAACGGGCAATCGGCCAGCCGACCAGCAGAAGCACGAGGCAACCGACCAGCATCGCGGCGAAGGCATTGGCCGTGCCGTAGGACAGGGTGATGGCCCCTCCGATGGCCTCCAGCGCCAGAAACGCGATTGCGCCGCCGGCCGTATGCGAGATCGCGCGGCTGGACAGCCGCCGGGCGCTCTTGGCGGTGAAGCGCAGGGCATAGTCTTCCAGGGTCTGGTTGTTGACCCATTGGTTGTAATGCCGCCGCACCGGCAGGATGCGCTGGCGCGCGGTCATGCAATCCGCCTCCCTTCTGGGCATTTGCCGAAATTTTGAGCCGTTACGGCAGGTTCAGCCCGGCCAGAGCCGTCCTTTCTGCCAGTTCCCGCGTCGTTTCATCCAGCTTTGCAGGGTTCGTGCCGCTTTGGCTGCCTTCTGTACGGGCGAGGGCGCGGATGACGCAGGGCGCTTACGTCAATCGACGTATGTTGCGCCGCGATATCGCAGCGCACGATCCCTTTCGACGGCTGAGGGAACCTGCCGGCCGCAAGAACGGCCAAGGTCAAGGCAGTCGGGGACAGAAGGGGACAAACAGATGATCAAGCTGAAAAGCCGCATGGCAGGGCTGACGCTCGCAGGTCTGATGGCATCGACCATGATGGGCGGTGCGATGGCCGAGGAGACCATCAAGATCGGCATCCTGCACTCGCTCTCGGGCACGATGGCGATTTCCGAGACCACGCTGAAGGACACGATGCTGTTCCTCATCGAGGAGCAGAACAAGAAGGGCGGCGTGCTCGGCAAGAAGCTGGAAGCTGTCGTCGTCGACCCCGCTTCCGACTGGCCGCTGTTTGCCGAAAAGGCGCGCGAGCTGATCTCCGTCAACAAGGTCTCCGCCGTGTTCGGCTGCTGGACCTCGGTGTCGCGCAAGTCGGTTCTGCCGGTGTTCGAGGAGTTGAACTCGATCCTGTTCTACCCCGTGCAGTATGAGGGCGAGGAAAGCCAGCGCAACGTATTCTACACCGGCGCTGCCCCCAACCAGCAGGCGATCCCGGCGGTGGATTACCTGATGAACGATGAGGGCGTGGAGCGCTGGGTTCTGGCCGGCACCGACTATGTCTATCCGCGCACGACCAACAAGATCCTTGAAGCCTACCTGAAGTCGAAGGGCGTCAAGGACGAGGACATCATGATCAACTACACGCCGTTCGGTCATTCCGACTGGCAGACGATCGTGTCCGACATCAAGGCCTTCGGTTCGGCTGGCAAGAAGACCGCGGTGGTCTCGACCATCAACGGCGATGCCAACGTGCCGTTCTACAAGGAACTGGGCAACGCCGGCATCAAGGCCGAAGACATCCCGGTTGTTGCTTTCTCGGTAGGTGAGGAAGAGCTCGCCGGCCTCGACACCGCGCCGCTGGTTGGTCACCTGGCCGCCTGGAACTACTTCCAGTCCGTCGACAATCCGGTCAATGCCGAGTTCATCTCCAGCTGGCGTGCGTTCACCGGCAACGACAAGCGCGTGACCAATGACCCGATGGAAGCGCATTACATCGGCTTCAACATGTGGGTGAAGGCGGTCGAGAAGGCTGGCACCGTTGATCCGGATGCCGTGATCGACTCGCTCATCGGCGTGTCCGTGCCGAACCTCTCCGGCGGTTACTCGGCGATGATGCCGAACCACCACATCACCAAGCCGGTGCTGATCGGCGAGATCCAGGCCGACGGCCAGTTCGAGACTGTCTGGGAAACCCCGGGCCTCGTGGTGGGCGACGAGTGGTCTGACTATCTCGAAGGCTCCAAGGACCTGATCGCCGACTGGCGCGCGCCGCTGTCCTGCGGAAACTTCAACGTCAAGACCGGCAAGTGCGGCGGCTCCGGCAGCTGAAGTGAGCGCAGCGGAGGTCCCCTTTCCGGATGGCCGGGAAGGGGATTTTCGAGACGCTGACAAGCTCTCGGTGTCACCCCGGGCGGAGCGAAGCGAAGACCCGGGCCTACTCGTTTGCAGAGCAGCTAATTCGTTGCGTGGTCAATCCACCGGCGCACCTGTCCTCCGTTCAGTGGCGTCTGACCCTGCTGCAAGGCTCTGGAAGCGAGTAGGCCCCGGCTCTCGCGTTGCTCGGCCGGGGTGACACGGAGCGGGTGCTGAAAATGGCGTGCATGTTGGCCCAATCCAAAATCCTTCCAGCCTGGTGGCGCGTATGTCTCTGAAGAAACTGATGATCTGCCTCATGATGCTGGTGATGGGCTGCATGGTCCAGACGACCGGTCATGCAGAGGGCGTTGAGGCGCTTCGGCCGCTGGTCAATGCGCTGGCCAAGGGCGGCTTCAAGGAGACGGAGGCGCAGGTCGGAGCGTTGGCTGCAACGGCAAACCCGGCGGTGGCGCCCGCGCTTGAGGCGCTGTCCACTGGTGACCTTTATGAGCGCAAGAGCGACAAGCTGGTCGTCATCGGGACCAAGGCTGGTGCGGATCTCGCCCTGATCGATCCGCTGACGGGTGAGGCATTGGGCACCGCGCCGGCCGCTTCGCTGACCAAGATCAAGGTCAACAATGGCCTGCGCCGCACAATCCGCAGCGCGCTGGGCGGCTTGACGCTGATGGCGCCGGATCCGGCGGTGCGAATGACGGCTGCGGCAGCAATGTTCAAGTCGCTGGATGTGGAAGGCCTGGCCCTGCTTGATACGGCCATGGCTGCCGAGACTGATGCGCGCGTGCTGAAAGCGATGCAGGAAGCGCGGGCGGCGGTGCTTCTGGCGGTTGACGCGCCGGAGACAACGAAGCTTGAGGCCGTGCAGGTGCTCGCAAACCGTGGCGACAGGGAGGCGCTGTCGATCCTGACCGGGGTTGCTGCAAATGCGCAAACGCCTGCGGCTCTGCGCGATGCTGCCGACCGCGCGGTGGCGGCGATCTCAAAGAATCTCGCCTTCTGGGATATCGGGCAGAATGTCTGGTACGGCATTTCGCTGGGGTCCGTGTTGCTGCTCGCCGCCATCGGCCTTGCCATCACCTTCGGCGTAATGGGCGTCATCAACATGGCGCATGGCGAGATGGTGATGATCGGGGCCTATGTCACCTTCATGGTGCAGGAGGTGATCCGCACCAGTGCGCCGGGACTGTTCGGCGGTTCGCTCGCCATCGCCCTGCCGCTTGCCTTCCTTGTGACGGCGCTGATCGGCATCGCCATCGAGCGCGGCATCATCCGCTTCCTCTATGGCCGGCCGCTGGAGACCCTGCTTGCCACCTGGGGCCTGTCGCTGATCCTGCAGCAGGCCGTGCGTTCCATCTTCGGCCCGACCAACCGGGAAGTCGGTAATCCGGACTGGATGTCCGGTGCCTTCCAGCTCGGCGAGATGACGATCACCTATAACCGCCTTTGGATCGTGGTGTTCTCGTTGCTGGTCTTCGCCGGGCTGATGCTGGTGCTGAAGAAGACGCCCTTCGGCCTCTATACGCGGGCTGTGACCCAAAACCGGCGCATGGCCGCCTCCATGGGCATCCGCACACCCTGGATCGACGCGCTGACCTTTGGGCTTGGGTCGGGCATTGCGGGCATTGCCGGGGTGGCGCTGTCGCAGATCGACAACGTCTCGCCAAACCTCGGACAGGGCTACATCATCGACAGCTTCATGGTCGTTGTCTTCGGCGGGGTCGGGAATCTCTGGGGCACGCTGGTCGGCGCGCTGACGCTTGGCGTGGTGAACAAGTTCCTGGAACCCTATGCCGGGGCGGTGCTCGCCAAGATCCTCATGCTCGTCTTCATCATCCTCTTCATCCAGAAGCGTCCGCGGGGGCTGTTCGCCCTCAAGGGCCGGGCAGTCGAAGCATGATCACGTCGTTTTTCGTTCGCGCCTTCGACCGTCAGGCGGCGCTGTTCCTGGCCATCCTCGGTCTTGTCATTGTCGCGGTGCCGGCGCTCAACCTGCTGCTGCCGCCGGACCATCCGCTGCATGTGCCGACCTATGCGGTCAGCCTGATGGGCAAGTACCTGACCTATGCGCTGCTGGCGCTGTCGGTGGATCTGGTCTGGGGCTATTGCGGCATCCTCTCGCTCGGACACGGCGCCTTCTTTGCCCTTGGCGGCTATGCCATGGGCATGTACCTGATGCGCCAGATCGGTCCGCGCGGCGTTTATGGTGACCCGGTGCTGCCGGATTTCATGGTGTTCCTGAACTGGAAGGAACTGCCCTGGTACTGGACCGGCTTCGACATGTTCCCTTTCGCGCTGATGATGGTGCTGCTGGTGCCGGGCGTGCTTGCCTTCATCTTCGGCTGGTTCGCCTTCCGCTCGCGCGTGTCCGGGGTGTACCTGTCGATCATCACCCAGGCGCTGACCTATGCGCTGCTGCTCGCCTTCTTCCGCAATGACATGGGCTTCGGCGGCAACAACGGGCTCACCGACTTCAAGGACATCCTCGGCTTTCCGATCCAGGCCGACGGCACCCGCGCGGCCTTGTTCGTGGCCTCCGGGCTGGCGCTGGTGCTGTGCTTCCTGCTGGCCAGGTCGGTGACCCGGTCGAAGCTTGGCAAAGTTCTGGTGGCGGTGCGCGATGCGGAGAGCCGGGTTCGGTTTCTTGGCTACCGGGTCGAGCATTACAAGCTGTTCGTCTGGACCCTGTCGGCGATGATGGCCGGGCTTGCCGGGGCGCTCTACGTGCCGCAGGTCGGCATCATCAATCCGGGCGAATTCGAGCCAGCCAACTCCATCGAGGCCGTCATCTGGGTGGCGGTCGGCGGGCGGGGCACGCTGTTCGGGCCGATCTTCGGCGCGGTGCTGGTCAACTACGGCAAGACCTGGTTCACGGCGGTGCTGCCGGAGGTCTGGCTGTTTGCCCTGGGCGCCCTGTTCGTCGTCGTCACCCTGTTCCTTCCGAAAGGGCTGGTCGGTCTGGTCGCCATGGTGCGGGCCCGGTTGCCCCAGCGGCGGACGGCGACATCCGAACCCGCAACGCCCTCCACGGGCGAACCCCAACCGGCGGAGTAAGCCATGCGCCAGTCAAGCCTTCTCTATCTCGACGGCGTCAGTGTCTCCTTCGACGGGTTCCGCGCGCTCAACTCGCTCTCGCTGGTGATCGAGCCGGGCGAGATGCGGGCGATCATCGGCCCCAATGGCGCCGGCAAGACGACGATGATGGATGTCATCACCGGCAAGACCCGGCCCGACAGCGGCGAGGTGTTCTTTGGCGGGGACACGGACCTCACCCGCATGGATGAAGCGGCGATTGCGGAACTGGGCATTGGCCGCAAGTTCCAGAAGCCGACCGTGTTCGAGAGCCATACCGTCTGGGACAACCTGGAGCTGGCGCTGAAGGCACCGCGCGGGCCATTTTCGACTTTGTTCCATGTGCTGCGACCTGCGGAACGAGCCCGCATCGAGGACTTGCTGGAGCTGATCCGGCTCGGCAGCCGGCGGGACGATCTGGCCGCCAACCTCAGTCATGGCCAGAAACAGTGGCTTGAGATCGGCATGCTGCTGGCGCAGGAGCCGCAGCTGCTTCTGGTCGACGAGCCGGCAGCCGGCATGACCGACGCGGAGACTGCCGAGACGGCCGATCTCCTGCGCGACATCAACAAGACCCGCTCGGTCGTGGTGGTGGAACACGACATGACCTTCATACGCGCGCTCGGCGTCAAGGTGACGGTGCTGCACGAGGGATCGGTGCTGGCCGAGGGCTCGATCGACCACGTGTCGTCGGACGCGCGGGTGGTGGAGGTTTATCTGGGGCGGTGAGGGTTTCGACTGGGCCTCTCAGCTCCCCTCCCCCTCGTGGGGAGGGGGCCGGGGGGGGGGGGGAATCAAGACAGGAGTCGCGGGGGTCGCGGTGGTGGGGCCG
>NZ_JBHYDX010000017.1:0-120349 GCF_051860505.1 Pannonibacter sp.
GATGACACGGTGCTCCGCCCGCGGACCATTCACGCTCCACCAGATCAATCTGGCAAGAGGCGCTCGGATAGACAGGGATGACGGCGGAGAGGTCGAGGTCTACGATCAATCGCAACGCCGCGTCCGAAAGGGCGCGGCGCTTTTGTTTGAGGTCAGCCAAATCGAATGCGGTCGCGGCCGGCTTCCTTGGCTGCATAGAGCGCCTGGTCGGCCCGGCGGACAATGGTTTCCCAGTCGGCGTCCGCGCCGCCGGCAATGCCGAAGCTGGCGGTCAGGCGGATTGCATAGCCATCCGGGGATTCCAGCTCGAGGGCCTTGATCGCCTTGCGCAGCTTGCGGGCAACACAGGCGGCTTGCGCCTTGGTCTGGCCGACAAGAAGCACGGCGAACTCCTCGCCGCCATAGCGGGCGACATGATCCTGGCTGCGCAAGGTGCGGCGCAGGACGGTGCCGATCTCCCGCAGCACATCATCGCCGACCGGGTGCCCGAAACAGTCGTTGATCGCCTTGAAGTGATCGATGTCGGCCAGGATCAGGTGCGGCACATCGGAACTGCGCGTGCCTTCGGCCAAACGATGGCCGATGTCGTCGATGGTCCGGCGATTGAGAAGGCCGGTCAGGCCATCGGTGGTGGCCAGAAGATGCAACTCCTCGGTCATGCGCCGGCGCTCGGTCAGCTTGTCGGCAACGATCGCCAGGGCGGAATGGACAAGGCGGATCTCGGCGACGTGGCGCCGCGGCCGCGTCGGCAGTGGCGGCTGATCAAACGCAAGGGCGATAATCGCCCGAGACGCATCCAGCAGCGGATTGAAGATGTAGTGCTGCATCGCCAGCACCAGGCCGGCAACCAGCAGGACAATCGTCAGCATCAGGGCCATCGATTGCACCATACCGCTCCAGGCTGCCTGCTCCTTGCGAAGATAGGTGAGACGGATGTCCTCCATCAGTCCCGCCCGCAGCTGCTGCAGCGGCCGCATCGAGGCGACATAGGCCCGGGTGAAGGTGATCGCGTCGATCACCGGACGCGTCTGTGTCGCGTCGAGCCCGAGTTGCTGATCACGCAAGGCAAGGCCATTGATGAAAAAGTCCTGTCGCGTCCGGTCGAGGAGCTGGCCGAGTTCCGAATCAGGGTCAAGAGACGCGGCAAGAGGCTCCATCAGCATCCATGTTGCCAAGAGCCGCCCGCGCACCTGCTGGCTTTCGATGACATGGCGACTGCGAATCGGCTCGCCGGTGACGAGCGGGGGAATGACAAAAGACCCAAGCCGGCCAGCCTGCTCGCGCAGGTCCGCCAGAATCATCCCCTTGAACAGCACATCGATGAGATCCGGCTCTGTCTCGAGCGCCACGGCCATCCGCCAGCGCAGGACCGCTTCGAAGTGATCATGCACCTTGAACATCGCATCAATCGCCGCCTGGATATCTTCATAGCGGCGGCTGAGACGGGGACGCTCGCCCGCCATGGCGACGAGCTGCCTGGCAATGGCGAGCTGATCGTAAACCTTTTCAATGAGATCCGGGGGCACATCCGGGCGGATATAGTCCAGCAGCGCGTCCGTTTCGGCTACAGCCGCTTCCCAATCGGTGCGATAGTCCGCCCGGGCACCGTCGGGCGCGGCCATGTAGGAATTCGCCGGGCCACGTTCCGCAGAGATGCGGGTCCCCGTCTCCAGATAGCGGGCAAAGTCTGCGATCACATCGGCATGGATCCGGGATTGCTTCAGCTCCACATACCAGGACCGTGTGGAGAGCCCGGCCAGGATCACCGTGCAGCTGATCGTCAGGACCGCAAGGCCCCACAAATAGACCTTCAATCCACTGGACGCAGGATGCGTGGGGAGGCGGTTGATCATGTGAAGCATACTGCCGCCGCGTGAGAAGAACGTGAAGCCGCAGTCTTACGTTTCCCCGCAGGAATTAACCATTGCGATTCCGGAGGGGGAGATGTGATGGGAGAACTTGACTGAAAGTGCAGAACTTGAAGAAAAATAGAAGAAAAAAATTGACATGCCACGCCAGATGAGGGGTGGCGAAAGCACGCTTTGCGCTTCTTGTCAGGGCATCATGGAGAACAGGCTTGCTCCGACCGGGTCTGTCTCCAGGGCCAGCGCAAGCTGACGTCCCTCGCGCCACAGCACGCGGGCTTCGGCGATGGTGACATCCAGATCATCATGCAGCAGCAGACGTGCCGGCAGGTTGGCATTGGTTGCCACGATCACGCCAATCCCGTTGTCGAGCGTATCATAGATGGTGCAGTCGGCCAGCGGCTTGCAAGCCAGATCGGTGAGCCGCCCGCCGCGCATGCGCGAGCGCAGGGCAGGGCGAAGCTGACGGGCGCGAAACGGCTGGGAAGCTGGGGGCGGTGGCATGGCGGGATCCCGGATGAGGTGTCGCCGGGAGCAAAGCTGAAGGGCACCGGCCGGAGGACTTGCGCCCGGAATTAAGCCGCCAAGCTTGCGCGAGGCTGGCGACCGAGCCAAAGCACCGGCGTCAGCCTTGAGCGTCCTCATGCTTGTAGATGAGGATATCGCCAGGCTGACATTCGAGAACTTCGCAAATCTTCTCAAGGGTCTCGAAACGCACGCCCTTGACCTTGCCAGACTTCAGCAGGGACACATTCTGCTCGGTAATGCCGATCTTCTCGGCAAGCTCCTTCGAACGCATTTTCCGGCGCGCGAGCATCACATCCAGCTCGATGATGATGGGCATGTCAGTTCCTTCAAACGAACTGCTGGTTTTCTTCGTACGCAAGCGCAGCCTCCCGCATGACCCAGCCAAACAACAAGGTGAGTGGTCCAAAGACAAGGAACAGGATCTGCCCGGCTTCGATAGCGAAAGATATCTGCTGCTGCCCGGCAGGAAGATCATAGGTCAGGATGAATGATCCTATCGGGTCGGCAATGAAATCAAGAACACCGAGCGCGAGAAGCCACCAGCCAGTCTCGACGATGAAGGAGAGGGTGCGGCTGGAAAAGAAATCCAGCCGGCCAAACTGGGCGAAAAGCTGGCGGAGCTTCCAGAGCAACATCACAACTGCTGCAATGCTGATAATCAGAAAGGTTGCCATCAACATGCGCTGTCCAAGGCTAATTGTCATAAGGCCTCTCGAGACCTCGCCAATGTCGATCGTATCTTCCGGATCGAGTTGCACGAAACTTGGCAGGATCAGCACGAAAATCACCAGGAGGCCGAACAGGATGCAGATCGCCGCCATGCCGGTCAAAAACCACTTCAGCCACACGGCCATGGTGCTGATGCGCTTCAGACGGCGGGCGCGCTCATCGTTCGACTCGGGAAACGTGGCGGTACTTGCGGGCTTCATCATTCGCTCTCTGACAGTCTTTTGCAGTCTCGTCACTACAGGTCAAGCCGGCCTTTCGCAAGCGCAAAATATCGTGCTTGACAAAAAAATAAAAACAAGGCTTTTTCGAATTATCGTTTCGCAATAATAAATTGATGCGGACGACTTTATCGAGATCCACGGAGACGACCCTCCCATGCATTCCCTTATCCGTTCCCGGGCAACATTCGCCGGCATCCTTGCCTCCCCGCTGGTGCTGCTCCTTGGTGTCTGGGGCAGCAGCGCCCTAGCCGCCGACCTCGCTCAGCCGCTGCCGGATTACGACAACTCCAGCGTCATCGAGACCCAGCGCAAGCGTAACCCGTTCGAGGGCGCCTATTTTGGTGTCGAGGCGGGCGTATCCGGCTCGGCCACCAAGACCGAGTTTGGTTCGACCAAAAAGACCAACTCGCGTGTTGACGCAGCTTTCGGCGCCTTTGCCGGCTACAACTGGCAAGTCTCGCGCGTAATTCTCGGCGTGGAAGGTTCCGCCACCTACCTCGGTGGCCAGCTCAAGTCGCAGGTCACCGGCCTCGGCCAGGTGAAATCGTCCTCGCCCTACAGCTTCGGCGTCAAGGGTCGCATCGGTCTGCCGATCGACAATTTCATGCCGTATCTGTCGGTTGGCCTTGCTGCCACCCAGCACAGCTATCAGGTGCAGGGCTTCAAGGCCAAGAAGAGCATGCATCTGGGCACTTCTGTCGGTGCCGGTCTTGAAGTGGCCCTGACCGACAACCTGCGCGCCCGTGCCGACTATACCCTCACCGCGATCGCGGCGGACAAGCACAAGTTCGGCACCAAGACGGTGAAGGACTTTTCCGCCAATCATCGCCTGATGTTGGGTGTGGCCTACGCCTTCTGACCCACCCCGAAAGGTCAGTGGCCACTCCCCGCAGGGCCGTCAGTGCCGTGACGGCCCGACCTGTCCCGTGTCCGGTTCACCCGCTATGCCCCATGCCCGAGCCGGACGCGGGACAGACCTTCTCGACGATTGGCCCTGCGTTAAAAGACGCGGGATGAGGATGGTGACATACCTTGACCTCACCGAAGCCATCCCGGCCAAGCGCAGCGCCGAGCCGGGACCGGAGAGACGAGGCGTCAATATTTCAATCCGTTAACCCCGGAAAGACCTTGGCTCTCCGGTCCCGGATCTCCGCTTCGCTGCGTCCGGGATGACCATAGAGGGCTTGTCAGCAATCTGGCCCCGCGTTGAAAGACGCGGGGCTTTTCGTTGTGCCAAATCTGGATCCGGCCTAGCCGAGCAGTGGCAGGCCGTTGAGATCGGAGAGGACGGCGGCAGGGGCGAGATCCGGATATTCATCGGGCAGGCCCGCGCGGTTCATCCAGACGGTGCGGAAGCCATAGGCCTTGGCGCCGGCGATATCCCAGCGGTTCGACGACTGGAACGAGATCGCCTCCGGATAGACACGGAAGTGGTTGGTCACCATCTCGTAGACGCGCGGATCGGTCTTGTAGGTGCGCAAGATGTCGACGGAGAAGATCTCGTCGAGCAGCTCGGTGATCCCGGCCGCCTTGGCCGCAGCTTCCAGCATCGACGGCGTGCCGTTGGACAGGATGGCGAGCCTTGCGCCGGACTGTTTCAGGGTGGTCAGCACCTCCGGCACTTCCGGATAGCAGTCCAGCGCCCAGTAGGCGTTTAGCAGATCGGCCCTGAGGCCGCGATCAGCATCGGGAAACAGCGCGAAAGCCGTGTCCAGCGCCTGCTCGGTGAGCTGCCAGAAATCGGCATAACGCTGCATCAAGGCGCGGACCCAGGAATACTCCAGTTGCTTCTGGCGCCAGACGAAGGAGAACTGCTGCGCATCCGGGCCCAGTTTCTCGGCGTGTTTGCGCACGGCGGCATGAACATCGAACAAGGTGCCGTATGCATCAAAGACATAGGCCGAATGGGCCATCGGGTGCTCCGTCAGGAAAGAGGCATGTTGCCGAAACTTTAGGCGGCAACAGATGACAACCCTCTGCGGCATGCGTCAAGCATATTGTGCAATGCACAAACAATTTTATGCGGAATGGGTGGTGGTTTGGCGCAACAAAATTACCGGCATCTATTCGATGCCGGGCGTTTGCGCCGCGCCGAAGGCTTCGGCCTAGCCCGGCAGCTTCAGGCTACCGTCCGAAGCCAGGGTCCAGAAGGGATTGAAGGCGAGTTCCAGGAGGTGGCCGTCAGGCGTGCGCACATAGGACGAGTAGCCGCCCCAGAACACCTTTTCCGGTGGAACGACCGGTGTGGCCCCGGCCGCCAGCGCCCGGGTATAGGCGTCATCCACTTCGGTCTCGCTGGCCCCGTTCCAGCCGAGCGTGAAGCCGGAATGGGCACCGGCCGGAATCTCCGCTCCGATGTCGCGGGCAAGGGCCGCGCGCGGATAGAGCCCAAGGGCAAGACCGGGCAGCTGGTAGAAGGCAACGCCCTCCTGGCTTTCGCTGGAGGCGGTCCAGCCGAGCCCTTCCTCGAAGAAACGGCGGCTGATGGCGAGATCCTCGACGGCGAGGGTGATCAGGGACAGGCGTTGCTGCATCGGACGAGCTTTCAGCATGGATGTTGAAAATGTTCCCGAATGTAGCCTGTTTAGCCGAACAAAAACAGAACAAATATCCTGTGGCGCACGAATTTCGCGTTTTTTGCCAAGGAGCCGGCAAAAGGTTGACCTTGGCCTGCGAAGGCGGTTTGGTCTGCGGCAATCAATCTGATCGGGAGAAACGCCGTGAGCGCCTTTAGCGAAACCTGGAACTATGTCGATGGCCGCTGGATCGAGGGCAATCCGCCGCTGATGGGCCCGCGCAGCCATGCCAGCTGGCTGGGATCCACCGTCTTTGACGGGGCGCGCTTCTTCGAGGGCGTGTTTCCCGACCTCGACCTGCATTGCCAGCGGGTCAATGATTCGGCGCTGGCCCTCGGCCTGAAGCCGACCATGCAGGTGGGCGAGATGGCCGAGCTGTCGAAGGAAGGCGCGGCCAAGTTCAAGCCCGGCAGTGCGGTCTATATCAAGCCGATGTACTGGGCCGAGGGCGATGGCCCGGGCGTGATTGCCGCCGATCCGGACAGCGCCCGCTTCTGCCTGTGCCTGTTCGAGGCGCCGCTGGCCCCGGCCGGCAGCGCATTTTCCATCACCCTGTCGCCCTTCCGCCGGCCGACGATGGAGACGATGCCCGTCAACGCCAAGGCCGGCTGCCTTTACCCGAACAACGCCCGCGCCATGGTCGAGGCCAAGTCACGCGGCTTCGACAATGCCGTGGTTCTGGACATGCTGGGCAATGTGGCCGAGCTGACCAGCGCCAATGTGTTCATGGTCAAGGATGGCGTTGTTCATACGCCGGTGCCGAATGGCACGTTCCTGAATGGCATCACCCGCCAGCGCGTGATCAAGCTGCTGCGCGACGCCGGGTACCAGGTTGTCGAGCGGACCATCGGCTATGGCGAGTTCCTGACCGCTGACGAGATCTTCTCCACCGGCAACTACTCCAAGGTGGTGCCTGTGAACCGGATCGAGACGCGGCAGATCGCGCCGGGTCCGGTCGCGGCCCGGGCGCGGGAGCTGTATTGGACCTTTGCCCACGCCTGAACATCAGTCGATCCTGTCCGGGCGCGTGGGCCACAGCATCAGCGCGCCCGACAGGATCAGGCAGGTGGCGGCAGCCAGTGAGGGCAGCAGGAAGCTGCCCGTCAGGTCAGCGCCAAATCCGGCAAAGCTCGGGCCGAGCATCTGGCCGAGGCCGAAACTGGCGGTCATGGCGGCGATCAGGCGGCGCGGATCGCCTTCGGTCAGGCGGCGCGCCTCGATGAAGCCGAGCGCCGTGATGCCGACGAAAGTGCCGCCAAGCAGGGCGGCGGCCGCGAGAATGCCAAGCGGGGAACTGCTGATCACCGACAGCACCACGCCGACCGCCTCCAGTGCGGCGGCCAGGGCAAAGGCATAGGCCGCGCCGATCCGGCCTGCCACCCAGTTCCAGATCAGGATCGACGGGGCAGCGGTCAGGCCGACCGTCAGCCAGACGAGCGCCTCGGCCGAGGCGAGTGCGGGGTCAGACCGGGCAATGACGGAGACGAAGGTGGCCGTGACGACATAGCCGAGCCCATAGAGGCCATAGGCGATGATGAGCCGGATGACGCTGGCCGACAGGCGAGCGGGACCCGCGACGGCAGTCTGCGGACGGTTTTCCGCTGACGGCGTGCTGCGCAGGAGACGGGTGACGGCGACGGCCAGGATGAAGGTGACGCCGCCGGAGGCAAGCCACAGCCCGCGCCAGTCGCTGCCGGCTGCCGCCAGACCCGCCACAAGCAGGGCCGACAGGGCAATGCCGAGCCCGACGCCGGCAAAATGCAGCGCCGACAAGCCCGGGCGGCCGAGCCGGGCGAGACGGTCCAGCACAAGCGCGGCGGCAAAGACGAAGGCGAAGGCGCTGGCAAGCCCGCTGACGAAACGCAGCCCGGCGAAGCTTGCAAGGTTTCCGGCGACAGACATAGCCAGGCTCGTGACAACGCTGACGCCAAGCGCGCCGACCAGCCAGGTCCGCTGCTGTCCGGGCAGGCCGGGCAGGGACGCCAACAGAGCGCCGATCAGGTAGCCGAGAAAATTTGCCGACGCGATCAATCCGCCTTCTGCCGGCGACAAGGGCACGCCCTCGGTCATGAAGGGCAGGATCGGCGTATAGACAAAGCGGCCGATGCCCATGGCCCCGGCAAGGGCCAGAAGCCCGCCAAAGGCCGTGGCAAGGGGGGTGATCTGGGGCGTAATCCGGGGCGGCAGAGGGCTGGGCAAGGCGGACGTTCCGCTGGTGACTGACGCCTGCACCCTAACGCCCCCCACGCGCCTGCCAAGCCGGGAAAAGGGCTGAGCCGGAATTCTGCGGTTTCAATCAAGTAACCGGACTGGCAGGTCCCAGGACCAGCCGCCTTCTTACCTTGCCGCGCGCCAGCCGGCGGCGAGGGCTTCGGCTTCGGTGCAGAACCAGCGTTCGCCCTGGCGCGCATTGATGCGGGTGCGGGCGTAGGCGGGCGACCAGGGCATGTGGTAGATGCGGCCGGACTTGCTGATGTTGCCCTTGATGCGGCAGTCGCCGGGGGCCGGATCGCTGGTTGCGGCGGCCCATTTGCGGGCGCGGAAGTCCCAGGGTGCTTCGGCTGCGCCGGCGAAGAGGCCGGCCTTTTCGCTGCGCGCCTGGTCTTCCTCGCGAATGTAGCTCTGCGAGTAGCGGCGGAAGGCGAAGGCATGGCCCGAACGGACCATCTCGGCATTCACATTGACCCCGCCCGCATGGCAGGTGGCCAGAAGCCGGCCGTAGTCATCGCGGATCTCGCCGATGCAGGTGACCGGACCGGCGGCGAGCAGACGGGTGAGCGCCCGGGCGGCTTGCCGGCCACAGGGGTAGCTGTCGCCAGAGGGCAGAGCGCAGGTCTGGGCGAGTTCCGGTGCGTCGATGCCCTCAAGGCGCAGCTTCTCGCCGGCCAGTTCGATCGTGTCGCCGTCGATCACCCTGGCGGCGGATTTTCCGCCCCCTGTCGCTGCGGTCGCCGCCCCGCCAAGCGCCAGAGCAGTTGCGCCGGCAACAAGCAGAAGCGGGCGGCGGCTTTCCCGGAGCCTTTCCCCAAGCCTGTGACGAATCACCTTGAAAATCATGTTCATAGCTTGAGGGTGCCAGCCTTCCGTCGTCAGGAAAGCCCGGCCTTGCCTCACCTCGCCGTTTCATGTGGACAGTCGTCTGATTGGACGCATGAGGCCGGGAGCCGTGAAGGGCAGGCTTGACCGGGAGGTGTCCGGACTTGAGCGGCAGGTGGCAGACGCGCGCCTCAATAAACGAAGAAAAATATTTTTTTATTGCGCTGATGGCATTGCCCGGTGGCGGCAAGACGCCTATCTTGCGCAGCGACGCGGGAGGTAGATCTACGGATCCCCGCTGTGCTCTCCCCACAGGGGGCTCGGGCCAAGATCGGCCTGCGGTCTCCTGCTGATCATTCCTGAAGGAGAATTGCGATGTCTTTCGAACTTCCCGAGCTGCCCTATGCCTATGACGCCCTTGGCCCTTACATGTCCAAGGAGACGCTTGAGTATCACCACGACAAGCATCACCTGGCCTATGTCACCAACGGCAACAACCTGCTGAAGGACAGTGGTCTGGAAGGCAAGTCGCTGGAAGAGATCGTCAAGGAGAGCTTCGGCAAGAACGCCGGCCTCTTCAACAACGCCGGCCAGCACTACAACCACATCCACTTCTGGAAGTGGATGAAGCCGAATGGCGGCGGCACGTCGATCCCGGGCGCTCTGGCCAAGGCCATCGACAGCGACCTCGGCGGCTATGACAAGTTCCGCGCCGACTTCATCGCCGCCGGCACCACCCAGTTCGGCTCCGGCTGGGCCTGGGTTGCGGTCAAGGACGGCAAGCTGGTCATCATGAAGACCCCGAACGGCGAAAGCCCGCTGGTCCATGGCGCCGCCCCGATCCTCGGCGTCGACGTGTGGGAGCACTCCTACTACATCGACTACCGCAACGCCCGCCCGAAGTACCTGGAGGCCTTCGTCGACAGCCTGGTCAACTGGGACTATGTGCTGGAAATGTACGAAGCCGCAGCCAAGTAAGCGGGTTCAGACGTGTGATTTTGGAAGGCCCGGCGGCGACGCCGGGCTTTTTTGTTTTTTAGGTCGTCATTCCGGACGAGGGGAGCGGGACCGACAGCAATTGCGGTTTGCGCCGGATTGGTTGTGTCGCGCTGTCGCTCCCCTCGCCTTCCGCCCGTCATTCCGGACAAGGTGAGCGCAAGCGAACCGCAGATCCGGAATCCAGACATCAGCCGCGCGTAGCGCGACGAGACAGATCCGGCGGTCACATTCAGGCGGTGAAATGGTTTTGCGCGTCGCTTTCGCTCGCACAGATGTGCTGGATTCCGGATCTGCGGTTCGCTGTGCTCACCTTGTCCGGAATGACGGGGGGGTGATGGTTGTCTGACTAGAGCAACATATCGGCCGAAAGATCTTGCCACTCGGGATTGGACGCTTCGATAAGCTCGACCTTCCAAGCGCGGTTCCAAGTTTTCAGCTGCTTTTCGCGCGCAATGGCTTCGTCGATCCGCTCATGCGCTTCTGCATATACAAGTAGGTAAACGCGGTATCGAGAGGCAAAGCCGGGCGTATAACCCTGCCGATGCTGATGAATGCGTTGTGGCAGAGACGTCGTCACGCCGATGTAAAGCGTTCCGTTCCGACCCGATGCCAGAATGTAGACATACGCACTCATGATGCAATTTATGCATGCGTTTCTTATGAAATGCACGTGAATTCGAGCATTCATGGACATCGTCTCCCTCCGTCATTCCGGGCGAGGGGAGCGGGAGCGACCCGAAGATCCGGAATCCAGCGCCTCTGTGCGAGCGCAAGCGAGCGCCCAAGCGGCGGAACCTGCGGCTTGCGCCGGATCAGTTTTGTCGCGCTGTCGCGCGGCTGATGTCTGGATTCCGGATCTGCGGTTCGCTGTGCTCACCTTGTCCGGAATGACGGGGGAGGGCAACCGCTGACAGGCTGGCGAAAACAGGGTACGCAAGGGGATGACCATCCGGCTGCGACCGCATCATTTCCTGTGCATGCTCACCTTTGTCGGCGAGGGCTACAGCCGTCGCTTTGTGGTGAACTATGGCCGTATTATTGACCGGATCCGCGCCGGGGAACGGATCGTGCTGGTGGAGGGGCCGGATGACATCTGCGCGCCGCTGCTTAGCACCGAGGATCCGCATTGCCACAACGACAGCGTGAAGCTGAGGGATGCGCAGGCCCTGGCGGATGTGGCGGCGCTGATGGGGTTGAGGCTGGAGACCGGCGTGGAACTGGCGCTGGACGGAGCACTGATTGCCCGGCTGCAGGCGGGATTTGCGACAGGCGCGATCCGCAAGGCCTGCGGCGGGTGCCAGTGGTCCGGCCTGTGTGATCAGGTGGCAGGCAACGGATTTGCCGGAACGCGGGTCAGGGGCGGCTGAAATAGCCGGAAACGGAAAGCCAGAACATGGGGCGGTTCCAGCTTTCCGTTCCGGATCAAGGCGATGATGGAATTGCATCGCGCCTTGAAGCTGTTGGGCAGGTTCAGGCCGCCTTGCAGGTCTTGATGCCGAGAATTGTGTAGGCCGGGCACCAGCCGATGGCGGCGGTGAGCAGCGGCACGACACCGATGTAGCCGACCCACTTCCAGGCGATGTCCGCCGGGCCGAAGAAGGCGAAGGCCAGAAGGGCCAGACCAACGATAACCCGCAGCAGCCGGTCGATGCTTCCCATGTTGACGCTCATGTTTCGTCCCCTGTTGCAATCCTGACAGCGCAGATCGCGCTGAATGACCTCACTCTAGCGAGGGCAGGGAAAGGGGTCTGTGACTAGGTCACACTGAGGTGCACTGTCGGGGCGGTCGGGCGGATCAAAGCGTTATTCCGCCGCGAGGCGGGCAAGAGCTGCCCGGTCGAGGATGCGGATCTGGCCGCGATCCTTGGCAAGGATGCCGTCGTCGGCGAGGCGGCCAAGGTGGCGGGCGATGACCTCGCGGGCAGAGCCGAGGTCGCTGGCGATATCCGCCTGGGTGGCGTCGAGCTTGCCCTCTGCATCGGCCCGCGCCAGCAGCAGGCGGGCAAGGCGTGGCTCGATCCGGTGGAAGATGGCGTCTTCCATGGTCTTGAGAATGGTGCCGATGCGCTGGCCGAAGCCGGAGAAGACGAGGCGGCGGAACTCCGGCTCGCTCTCCACCAGATGGAATACGGTGGAGGCCGGCAGCACCAGGGCGGTCACATCGGTCTCGGTCAGGCCGGTGGCGGCATAGGGCTCCTCACCGAAGAGGCATGAGGTGGTGAGCAGGCAGCTTTCGCCAGGCTCCACCCGGTAGAGCAGGATCTCGCGACCGGTGTCGGCCGTCATCATGACGCGGACGGAGCCGGTTTCGACGAGGATCCAGCCGGGGCAGACCTGTCCGGGAGAGAACACGGTCGTACCGCGCGGCAGGGCGACCATGCGGGCGTTCCGCACCAGCAGATCCGCCGCAACTGGTGACAGTCGCGTCAGGCCGAGGCGGGTGGCAATGTCGGGGCCGGGGGGCGGGGTTTGGGTCTGGGCTGGATCGATCATGCGAAGCTTCCCTTAAGTCTGCCGCAAATGTGGCATGCCGGCGGGAGTGAAGCCAGACCGGGATAAGGTCGCGGCGCGAATGGCGGGTCCGGCCGGACGCAGGCTGGCACCTGAGGCTTGCGCCGCGGCTGCGTCTCATCCTTTTTGCGTGTCACAGAGGCGATGGCCCTTTGGAACAGGACCGCTTATCCTGACGCCCCGCCTTTGATATGTCTTTCCGGAGTGCCCCGTTGCCCCAGGCCGCCTTTACCGATGAACAGATGCGCCCCGATGGCGCCTATGCCTGGTTCCGGCTGTCGATTGCCATCCTGCTGTCGACGCTCGGCGGCGTCGGCATGTGGTCGGTGGTCGTGGTGCTGCCGGCAGTGCAGGCGGAATTCGGCGTCGACCGGGCCGAGGCGTCGCTGCCCTACACGCTGGCGATGGTCGGCTTCGCGCTGGGCAATTATCTCGTCGGCCGCTGGGTCGACCGTGTCGGCATTATCCTGCCGGTGATCGGTTCGGCGCTGGCGCTGTCTGCGGGCTATGCGCTGGCGGCGGTGGCTCCGACGCTGCTGCTTTTTGCCCTGGCGCAAGGGTTCCTGATCGGCTTCGGCACGGCGGCGACCTTCGGTCCGCTGCTGGCGGATGTGTCGCACTGGTTCCAGCGCCGGCGCGGCATTGCCATCGCCTGTGCCGCCAGCGGCAACTATCTCGCCGGCGCGCTGTGGCCGACGATCATCAAATGGGGGCTGGCCGTCGGCGACTGGCGCAGCACCTATCTGACGATCGCGCTGATCCTGATCGTCACCATGGTGCCACTGACGCTGTTGCTGCGCAGCCGGGTACGCGGCGGGCCCATCGGCACGCTGACCGATGGAGCCGGTGTCGTGAAGAGCCCCGGAACGCGAGATCTCGGCCTGTCGCCCGGCGCGTTACAGGGCCTGCTGGTTGTCGCGGGGCTGGCGTGCTGCATCGCCATGTCGATGCCGCAGGTGCATATCGTCGCCTATTGCGTCGACCTTGGCTATGGCATCGCGCCGGGCGCGGACATGCTGGCGCTGATGATGGTCGGCGGCGTTGTCAGCCGGCTGATTTCCGGAGTGATCGCCGACCGGCTCGGCGGCCTGATCGCGCTCCTGATCGGCTCGGTCGGGCAGGGGCTGGCGCTGGCGCTGTACATTCCCTTCGACGGGCTGACCTCGCTCTATCTGGTGTCGCTGATCTTCGGCCTGTCGCAGGGCGGCATCATTCCAAGCTATGCGGTGATCGTGCGCGAGTACCTGCCGGCCAGGGAAGCCGGCCAGCGCATCGGCTTCGTCATCATGGCAACGATCTTCGGCATGGCCATAGGCGGCTGGATGTCCGGCTGGATCTATGACCTGACCGGCTCCTACGCCGCTGCCTTCCTCAATGGTCTGGCCTGGAATCTCGTCAACGCAGCCGTCGTGGTCTTCCTGCTGCTGCGCGACAGAAGCACCCGGCGCGTTGCGATGGGCTGAGGGCGCTCGACTGAAACAGAATTGGCAGATGCTCAACCCGCCTTCAGCGCGGCGACTGCGAACAGGGCGAGGGAGAGCAGGAGGAAGACGCCGGAGAGGCGGGCAGACACGCGGGCCTTGTCGAACAGGGCGTCGCGCATGGCAACTGCGATCATCGCCCTCGCCACCGCCTTCTGCGGCCGCCGGTCCGGGGCAAGCAGGAGCCAGACTTCCGTGTCCTCGACCCGGGCGCGGTGGTGATAGGTGAGGCCGTACCAGGCCATGAACAGGCCGGTGACGCCAGCTCCCAGGGCCCCAAACAGGAAGCTGTAATGGGGATGCGACAGCGTGCCCATCATCACCATGAGCACCGCAAGCCCGCAAAAGCCCCAGGCCCGGGTCACGCATTCCTCGGCAAGTCGGGTGATCTCGTCCACGGCGCGTCTCCCGCCCTGAGCTGTCTCCGGACTACAGTCGCAGAAACGCTGCGGCAGTCAATTTCCCTCTGGGGGACCTGGCTGCAGATCACGCAGGCGTGTTGGCCAATCGGCGGTGAGCTGTGTTGCTTTTGCGCCCCTTGCCAAGCCTCTCGAAACAACCTACCTCGGCTGAATGACACACACCGTCCTTCCTCCGCGCGCGGAAGCGCGCACCGTCACCCTGACCACCCACGGCATCACCCGCCAGGACGATTACGCCTGGCTGCGGGCTGACAACTGGCAGGAGGTCATGCGGGATCCATCCGTCCTGGCGGACGACATCCGGGCCTATCTGGAGGCCGAGAACGCCTATCTCGAGGCGGAAATGGCGCCGACCAAGGCGCTGCAGGACACGCTGTTTGCCGAGATGAAGGGGCGCATCAAGGAAGACGACAGCTCCGTGCCGATGCCGGACGGAGCGTTTGAATACGGCTTGCGCTATGTCACCGGCGGCCAGCATCCGATCCTTACCCGCAGCCCGCGCGGTGGTGGCGAGGAGCAGATCCTCGTCGACGGCGACAAGGAAGCGGCAGGCAAGGCCTATTTCAAGCTGGCCGGGGCGACCCATTCCGACGATCACAGCCGTCTGGCCTGGGCCTATGACGACAAGGGCTCGGAATTCTACACCCTCAAGCTGCGCGACATGGCGACCGGCGTGGACATGGCCACGGTGATCGAGGACACCGCCGGCGGCGGCGAGTTCTCGGCTTGCGGGCGCTATCTGTTCTACATCCGGGTTGATGCCAATCACCGTCCGTCGAAGCTGTTCCGCCACGAGATCGGTACCGATCCGGCGACGGACGTGCTGGTCTATGAGGAGGCCGATGCCGGCTTTTTCATGGGCGTTGGCAAGACCCAGTCGGGCAGCCACATCGTCATCGACATCCATGACCATGAGACCTCCGAAGTCCATGTCATCCCCGCCGACGCACCGACCAGTGCCCCGCAATTGATCGCGGCGCGTGAGACGGCGATTGAGTATTCCGTCGATGAAAGCGGCGGCCAGTTCTATATCCTGAACAATGCGGATGATGCCGAAGACTTCAAGATCGTCACCGCGCCAGTGAGCGATCCCGGCCGGGCGAACTGGCGCGATCTGGTGCCGCACAAGGGCGGCCGGCTGATCCTGTCGGTCACCGCCTACAAGGAGTTCATCGTTCGCCTGGAGCGGGAGGATGGCCTGCCGCGTATCGTCGTGCGCCGGCTGGTGGATTCTGTCGAACATGCGATTGCCTTCGACGAGGAGGCCTATTCGCTCGGCCTGTCGGACGGCTACGAGTTCGACACGAGCGTGATCCGCTTCACCTATTCCTCGATGACGACGCCGTCGCGCACCTATGACTATGATGTCGAGACGCGCCAGCGCACGCTGCGCAAGGAACAGGTGGTGCCGTCGGGCCATAACCCGGCCGACTATGTTACCCGCCGCCTGCAGGCCCGCGCGGCCGATGGCGAGCTGGTGCCCGTGTCGGTGCTCTACCGCAAGGATACGCCGCTGGACGGCTCCGCGCCCTGCCTGCTTTATGGCTACGGCTCCTATGGCATCTCGATCCCGGCGAGCTTCAACACCAACTGCCTCAGCCTCGTCGACCGGGGCTTCGTCTATGCGATCGCGCATATCCGTGGCGGCAAGGAAAAGGGCTATGCCTGGTATGCGAAGGGGCGGCGCGAGTTCAAGCGCAACACCTTCACCGATTTCCTCGCCGCAGCCGACCATCTCGTCGGCGAAGGCTTTACCGCGCATGCGCGCATCGTTGCGCAAGGTGGTTCGGCCGGCGGCATGCTGATGGGTGCGGTGGCCAACCTGGGCGGTGAGAAGTTCGGCGGTATCATCGCCGAGGTGCCCTTCGTCGACGTGCTGAACACCATGCTCGACGACACGCTGCCGCTGACGCCGCCGGAATGGCCGGAATGGGGCAACCCGATCGCCAGCCGCGAGGCCTATGACTATATCGCCAGCTACTCGCCCTATGACAATGTCACGGCGAAGGCCTATCCGGCGATCCTGGCCGTTGGCGGCCTCACCGATCCGCGCGTGACCTACTGGGAACCGGCCAAGTGGGTGGCGCGACTGAGGGCTGTGAAGAGCGGCGACAGCCTCCTGATGCTGAAGACCAACATGGAAGCCGGACATGGCGGCGCCTCCGGCCGGTTTGACCGGCTGAAGGAAGTGGCGCTGGTGCAAGCCTTTGCGCTCAAGGTGGTGGGGCAGGTGTGACGGCGTGATCAGGAGCGCATGCTCGCGCCTTGATCACTCGTCTGTGACTTCCGCTTTATCGGCAAATCCTCCTTCAATGGCGACGCGGATGGTGACGCGCCGTTTTGCCTTGAGGGAGAGATTGATGAAGAAATTTGTTCTGGCCGCCGCTGCGGTCCTGTTTGTTTTGCCTGCGGTGCAGGCGGCGGATGATCCGGTTGCCGCGCGCAAGGCGATCATGCAGTCGGTGGCCGCCAGTGCCGGCCTGTCGGGCGGTTTGATGAAGGGCGACATTGCCTATAGCCCGGCCGCCGGCAAGGCGGCGATTGCCTCGCTGAATGCAGCAGCCTTGTCCTATGGCTCGTTCTTCCCAGAGGGAAGCGACATGGCGGCGAACACCACCGCAAGCCCGAAGATCTGGGAAGATGCGGCCGGCTTTGCTGAGGCACTTGCCAAATTCTCGGCCGTGACCGGAGCCGCTGCCCAGGCCTCCGGAAAGGATGGCCCTGCGGATGTCGATGCCTTCAAGGCGGCGATGGGGCCGGTCCTGGCGAGCTGCAAGAGCTGTCACGAGGCCTATCGGGTCCAGAGGTAACCCTATCGGAGAGCGCGGGGATGCGACGCAAGATCCTGACAGGTGTCCTGGTGGCTGGCGCAGCCGTGGCTGCCGCTGGCTGGGTGCTGACTGCCCCGCGCTCTGTTCCTGCTGCCATGCTGGCTGCCTTGCCGGATGGCGACCCTGAGCGCGGTGCCATGGTGTTTCACGCCGGAGGTTGCGCCTCCTGCCATGCGGCGCCGGGGGCGAAAGGCGAGGACAAGCTGAAGCTGGCGGGCGGGCTGAAATTGGCGACGCCCTTTGGCACCTTCGTCGCGCCGAACATATCGAGTGATGCGAACGACGGCATCGGCGGCTGGACCAAGGCCGACTTCGCCAATGCCATGCTGGCCGGCGTGTCGCCGGACGGCGGGCATTACTACCCGGCCTTTCCCTATACATCCTATGTCCGGATGACGCCGGGCGACGTGATGGATCTGCAAGCCTACATGCAGCAGCTGCCGGCAGTGGCCGGAAAGGCTCCGGCGCATGACCTGGGCTTTCCGTTCAACATCCGGCGCGGATTGGGGCTGTGGAAGCTGGCCAATCTGGATCCTGCACCGGTGGTGCCGGCTGCTGCGGGGGATGCGCAGCTCGAGCGCGGACGCTATCTGGTCGAGGGGCCGGGCCATTGCGGCGAATGCCACACCCCGCGCGATGCCCTCGGCGGCCTGGACCGCAGCCGCTGGATGGCGGGCGCGCCAGCACCGACCGGCGAGGGCCGCATTCCGAATATCACGGGCGGGGACGGCGGCATCGGCAGCTGGAGCGCGGCCGACATTGCCTATTACCTTGAGACCGGCTTCACGCCTGAGTTCGATTCTGTTGGCGGTGAGATGGTCGCCGTCCAGGAAAACATGGCGCAGCTGCCGGCCAGCGACCGGGAGGCGATTGCGGCCTATCTGAAGGCAGTGCCAGCGCTGGCGGACGGGCGCTGAGGGCCTCCCGGATTTTACTCCGGGAGGATCGGAGCGTCAGGCCTTGAGGGTCGCGGCGACGGCCTCGGCGAGCGTGACGGTCGGGCGGCCAATGATGCGGGAGAGGGTCTTGCCGTCATCGAAGAGTTCACCGCGCGCGGTGGCGGTGTCGGCATCGGCGAGAGCACCGGCAAAGCCGTCCGGCAGACCGACCTGGACCAGCAGCCCCTTGAAGGCCTCTTCGGTCATGTTCGTATAGGCGACCGGCTTGCCAGACTGGCGGGCGATCTCGGCGGCAAGGTCTGCCTTGGTGAAGGACGTGTCGCCGGCAAGCTCGAGGATGGTACCGGAGGCGGCACCCTTGCGCAGGATTTCGGCGGCAGCTGCGGCGTAGTCGGCACGGGCGGCGGCGGAAATGCGGCCCTCGCCCGAGGCACCGAAGACGGCGCCATGCTCGATGGCGGCCGGGACCGAGCCCATGAAATTCTCCAGATACCAGCCATTGCGCAGGAGAACATAGGGAACGCCGGAGGCGGCGAGGTCCTGTTCGGTGATCTTGTGCTCGGCGGCGAGGATCATGCCGGACTGCGGCGTGCGCAGGATCGAGGTGTAGACCAGCAGTTCGACGCCGGCGGACTTGGCGGCATCGATGACGGCCTTGTGCTGGGGCGCGCGGCTGCCGACTTCAGACGATGAGACCAGCAGCAACTTGCTGACGCCCTTGAGGGCAGGGGCCAGTGTCTCGGGACGGCTGTAGTCGAACACGGCAACCTCAGCACCGCGGGCGGCAAGGTCGGCGACCTTGTCCGGGCTGCGCACCAGAAGGCGCAGCGAGGCGGCCGGTTCGGTCGCGAGCAGGTCTTCGGCAACGAGGCGGCCAAGCTGGCCACTGGCTCCGGTGAAGGCAATCATGTTCAGGTCTCCTATCGGGTTGGATCGGATTCGGGGATGCGATGGACCTGATATGCGCCTCAAACTTTCTTTTGGAAAGTACGCACTAATTTGTTAGTATGAGTTTTGTTGAAACGAGGATGCTGGCAATGGACGGCACGGACCTAGTTGACCGCAAAAGCGGTGAGACGGATGGAGAAACCAGCCCGCAGCCGGAAGCCTTGTCCGATGTGCTGCGGCGCGGTCTGGTGTTCAGCGAAGCCTGCCCGTCGCGCGAGATCCTGAAGCATCTGACCAGCCGCTGGGGCGTCCTGGTCCTGCTGGCGCTTCTGGAAGGCATGCACCGCTACAGCAGCCTGCGCCGCAAGATCGGCGGGGTCAGCGAAAAGATGCTGGCGCAAACCCTGCAGCAACTGGAGGCGGACGGGTTCCTCACCCGGACGTCCCTGCCTGTGGTGCCGCCGCATGTGGAGTACCAGCTGACGGAGCTGGGCCGGGAGGCGGCTGAACGGGTGCGCGTGCTGGCAGACTGGATCGAGATCAACATGCCACGGATCCTTGAGGGACAGCAGAAAAAGAGCGACTGATGGGTCTCGCGCGAACTGATTCCCTGCGTCCAACTCCCAATCTAACCGACCGGCGGTGGCGGCTGATGCTTGGGTCGCGGCCAAAAACACCAGCCGAACCGCGGCTCCGCTGCCGATAGACCTGGCTATACGTAAAAATACGCTCCAATTTGACGCAGGCACCTTGCGATTGCGGGCGGGAAGAACCAATTCAAACGAAAATTTTAACTTCCTCCTCATAGCCTTCGGGTCGGAGCCGTCCGGTCCGGACGTCACGATCTGACAAGACCAGCCGAAGAGTGAGCATGACGCCCGCCGCACCCGACATGACCATCCTCGCCGTGCTTGCGCCCTTTGCGGCTGCGGCGATTGCGCCTTTCGCCGTCAGGATCCTGAAACACAACGCCGCCTGGCCGCTGGCGCTGGTGCCCTTCCTGATCTTCGCCCATTTCGCCGGCTTCGTGTCCGGTGTGTCGCAGGGCCAGACCTTCACGGTCGCCCGCGAATGGGTGCCGGCCTATGGCGTCACCCTGTCATTCTACATCGACGGCCTGTCGACCTTGTTCGCGCTGCTGATTTCCGGCATTGGCACGTTCATCATTCTCTACGCGGGCGGCTACCTGAAGGGGCATCCGCAGCAGGGGCGGTTCCTGTCGTTCCTGTTCCTGTTCATGGGCGCGATGCTGGGGCTCGTCACGGCTGACAACCTCATCACGCTGTTCATCTTCTGGGAACTCACCTCGATCACCTCGTTCCTGCTGATCGGCTTTGACCATCTGCGCGCGGCCTCGCGCCGGGCGGCGCTGCAGGCGCTGCTGGTGACGGGCGGCGGTGGCCTTGCGCTGCTGGCCGGCTTCCTGCTGATCATCCAGATCACCGGCGAGATCGAGATGTCGAAGGTGCTGGCGAGCGGCGATGTGCTGCGCGGCAGCGCGCTGTATCTGCCGGTGCTGCTGCTGGTCCTGGGCGGTGCCTTCACCAAGTCGGCCCAGTTCCCGTTCCATTTCTGGCTTCCCAATGCGATGGAAGCACCAACGCCGGTGTCCGCGTTCCTGCACTCGGCAACCATGGTCAAGGCGGGCGTCTACCTGCTGATGCGCGTGCATCCGGTTCTGGGAGGCACCGAACTCTGGATGACGATCCTGCCGGTGTTTGGCGCAATCACCCTACTGGTCGGAACCATCCTGGCCGTGCGCCAGACCGATCTGAAGTTGATGCTGGCCTATACGACCGTCGCCTCGCTCGGACTTCTGGTCATGCTGACCGGCACCAGCAACGAGAAGGCACTGGAAGGGGCGGTGCTCTATCTCTTCGCCCATTCGCTGTTCAAGGGCGCGTTGTTCATGGTCGCCGGCACCATCGACCATGAGGCAGGGACCCGTGACGTCACCAAGCTTGGCGGCTTGCGCAAGGCGATGCCGATCACCTTTGCTGCGGCAGCGCTCGCAGGCCTCTCGATGGCCGGCCTGCCGCCCTTTATCGGCTTCATCGCCAAGGAAGTGCTCTATTATGGCACCTGGGGCCTGCCGCAGGGGGCGATGCTGCTGACGGCGGTCGCCGTCATCGGCAATTCCCTGATGCTGGTGATTGCAGCTGCCGTCGCGATCAAGCCCTTCTTCGGGCCCGAGGTCCACACGCCCAAGCACGCCCACGAAGGGCCGGTCCTGTTGTGGGCCGGTCCGGTGGTGCTGTCGCTGACCGGCCTTGCTGCCGCCCTGATGGCGCATGCGACGGGTGACCTGTTCATCGGTCCGATGTTGTCCTCGCTGAAGGGCGCGCCGACAGCGGTCGAACTGCATCTCATCCCGGCCTACATCTCGGCGCCGCTGATCCTGTCGATCATCACCGTCGCGCTTGGCATCGTGCTGTTCCTGCAGCTCGACCGGCTGCGCGGGATCATTGCCTCGATCCTGGCGGCCATCGGCTGGGGTCCGGATCGCGGCTTTGACCAGGTGGTGGCTGCCATCGTGAGGGTGTCAACTGTCGTGACGCGGCTGCTGCAGGGCGGCCAGATGCAGACCTACATGGTGCTGACCTTTGCCGTTACCGGCGTGGCCCTGCTGCTGCCGCCGTATCTCACCGGCAGTTTCCCGGCGATGCCGGAGTGGCCTGAGTTCCGCTTCTACGAGTGGGCCGTTATTGCCATTGCCGTGCTGGGTCTGGGCGCGGTGCTGGTGGCCAAGACCCGGTTGACGGCGATTGTCTCGCTCGGCATCCAGGGCTTTGCCGTGGCAACGCTGTTCATGCTGTTCGGCGCGCCGGACCTCTCCTTCACCCAGTTCATGATCGAAACCCTGTCGGTGGTGGTGCTGGCGCTGGTGATGACCCGGCTCAACCTGTCGCCGCGCGACCATCGTCCGCTGGGCGCCAAGCTGGTCACGGGGCTGGTGGCCCTATCCGTTGGTGCCGGTCTTGCCCTGACCCTGATGGCGATCACGCAGACGCCGTTCGACGGACGGCTGTCCGAGTTCTTCACTGAATACAGCCGCGCCATCGCCCATGGCCGCAACATCGTCAACGTCATCATCGTCGACTTCCGCGGCTTTGATACGCTGGGCGAGATCGCCGTGGTGGTGCTGACGGGCCTGGCCGTGCTCGGCCTGGTGCGGATCCAGACGAAGCCGGACAGCGGCAACGCTGCCAACAAGGCCAACAAGATGGCGGCGAAAGCCGCTCGCAAACCGGTGGAGGCCCGCTGATGCGCTCGGTCATCTTCCGCACCTTTGCCCCGTTCATTACGGCGCTGATGGTGCTGTTCTCGATTTTCGTGCTGCTGCGCGGCCACAATGAGCCTGGCGGCGGCTTCATCGGCGGCCTCGTGGGCGCATCGGCGCTGGCGATCTACGGGATCTCGGCCGGTGTCGGGCCGGCCCGACGGGCGCTCAAAGCCCATCCGATGAGCATTGCCGCCTTTGGATTGCTGCTGGCGGCCCTATCCGGCGTCCTGTCGCTGTTCACGGGCCAGGCTTTCATGACCAGCCAGTGGGCGGCCATCGAGGTGTTCGGCGTAACCGTCGACCTGTCGACCCCGATGTTCTTCGATATCGGCGTCTATCTGGTGGTGGTCGGTGCCATCGGCTCGATTGCACTGGCGCTTGAGGAAAGGGAGAGCGACTGATGGAAGCTGGCTTCTCCGTCCTGATCGGATTGTTCTTTGCCGTCGGTGTCTATCTGATGCTGTCGCGCCACATCGTGCATATCCTCATCGGCATCACGATCCTCGGCAATGCGGTCAACATGCTGATTTTCACCGCAGGCCGCCTGATGCGCGAAGTGCCGCCGGTGATCCCGATGGACCTCTATGTGCCGGCCGGTCCAACCGCCAATCCGCTGCCGCAGGCGCTGGTGCTGACGGCAATCGTGATTTCCTTCTCCTTCTTCGCGTTCCTGCTGGTGCTGGCCTTCCGCACCTATCAGGAACTGGGCACCGATGACGTCAACGAAATGCGCGTCGCCGAGCCCAAGGGCGAAGCTCTGCCGCCGCAAGGGTACTGATCCATGGCCGGTCCTTCCATTTCCGTCGACCTTTCAGCTGCCATGCAGACAGCGCCGGTTCAGCTTGCCGACTGGCTGGTGGTCGCTCCGTCGATCCTGACCATCGTTGGCGGCATGCTGTGCCTGATGAGCCGCAAGAATACGGCGCTGGCGCCGAAGCTGGGGCTGTTTTTCCTCGGCCTGCTTGTCATCAACAACGTGCTGCTTCTGGCCGAGGTGCTGAAGCGGGGCGTCATCACCATGGTGATGGGCAACTGGCTGCCGCCCTTCGGCATTGCCTTCACTGTTGACGCTCTGGGCGCGACCCTGGCGCTGGTGGCGGCGATTGTTGCCTTTGCAGCCGGGCTCTATGCCTCGATCACGATCGACAGTTCCGGCAAGCGCTACGGCTTCTATCCGTTCCTGCTGCTGATGATGACCGGGGTGAACGGTGCATTCCTCACTGGCGACGTGTTCAACCTTTACGTCTGGTTCGAGGTGCTGCTTATCTCGTCCTATGGCCTGCTGGTGCTCGGCAACGACCGGATCCAGCTCGACGGCACGGTGAAATACGGCATTCTCAACCTGATCGGCACCAACCTGTTCCTGATCGCCACCGGGCTGCTCTATGGCCAGCTTGGCACGCTGAACATGGCCGATATCACCATGAAGGTGCAGGAAAGCGGCGTCAGCGGTCCGCTGATGACCATTGCGGTGCTGTATTTCCTGGCCTTTGCCATGAAGGCGGCAGCGTTCCCGGTGAATTTCTGGCTGCCCTCGTCCTATCACACGCCGCGCATCGTCGTGGCGGCGGTGTTTGCAGGATTGCTGACCAAGGTTGGCATCTATGCACTGCTGCGCACACTCGTCATGCTGATGCCGGCGGCGCGCACCGAACTGGCGGAAGTGATTGCCTGGGTCGCGGCGCTGACGATGCTGACCGGGGTGATCGGCGCGCTGGCGCAGTCCGATGTTCGCCGGTTGCTCGGGTATCTGGTCATTTCCGGTATCGGCTCGATGCTGGCCGGCATTGCGATGGGCTCGGTGCTGGCGCTGTCCGGTACGGTGTTCTACACCGTCCACTCGATCCTGGTGATGACGGCGCTCTACATGGCTGCCGGCCTGATGGCGGCAATGGCCGGAAGCTATGACCTGCGCCGGCTTGGCGGCCTCTATGGTGCAAGCCCGGTGCTGGCCGGGGTGTTCCTGGTGCTGGCGCTCGCCGTGGCGGGCCTGCCGCCATTCTCCGGCTTCTGGCCCAAGGTGATGCTGGTCGACGCTGCTCTGACGCTCGGCTGGAACTGGCTGGCCGCTTCGATCCTCGTGACCGGCTTTCTGACCTCGCTGGCCGTGGGCCGCGTCTGGATCTATGCCTTCTGGCGTGGTGGTCCTGAGGGCACCGTCGATGGCGGATCGGTGAGCTTGCCGGGTGGTGGGGTGCTGGTTGCCGGGGCTGGCGGAAGGTCGACCGCCGCTGTCTGGGTGCCGATTGGCATCCTGACCACGCTGATCGTGCTGTTCGGCCTGCAGCCGGAGTGGATGATGGAAGTGTCCTCGCGCGGTGCCTCCGGTCTGGTTGATCCGGTCGGATACCTGAGGTCGGTGTTCGGAGGCGGCGCATGACCGGTCTGTTCCTCGTCAATATCCTGCTGGCGCTGTCCTGGGCGGCTGTCAGCGGGTCCTTCTCGGTGGTAAACCTTGCCTTCGGCTTTGTCCTGGGGACAGGGGTGCTCTTCATGATCCGCGAGCAGGTTGGCGGTTCAAGTTACTTCCAGCGGACCGGTCGGGTCGTCGGACTGATCCTGTTGTTCCTGAAAGAACTGGCCTTGTCGGCCTGGCGCGTCGCCCTGCTGGTCAGCCGGCCGAAGATGGACGTCAGTCCGGGGCTCATCGCCTTTCCGCTGACCGTCGAGCGGGACTTCGAAATTGCCCTGCTGGCGAACCTTATCACGTTGACGCCGGGGACGCTGTCGGTGGACGTGTCCGAGGATCGCAAGACCCTTTATGTGCATTGTATCGATCTGCCGGATCCCGAGGCCACGATCGCCGATATCCGCAATGGCTTCGAGCGCAAGATCATGGAGGCATTCCGTTGAGCCCCTTCGAGACTTTTGCGTCCGGCTTCCTGGACGTGGCGATCCAGATATCGCTCGCCCTGTTGTGCCTGGCGTTCCTGCTGACGGTGGTGCGCACGGTCATCGGACCAACGCTGCCGGATCGGGTGCTGGCGCTCGACATGCTGGTGGGCACCGTGATCGGCTTTATCGCGGTGATCGGTGTTGCGACCAACTTCTATCTCTACATCGACATTGCCATCACGCTGGGTCTTGTTGGCTTCCTGGCGACGGTTGCCCTTGCCCGCTTCATCAAGAACCGCGGCACAGCTGGCGACCAGACGATTGCCGAAGAAGTAAAGGCCGCAGTCGCCCGCAACAGGAGAGTGAAATGACCGCCCTGGTTGATATCCTCGTCGGCCTGACGCTGATCATCGGTGCCCTGTTTGCGGTGCTGGCAGCTGTCGGCGTGCTGAGATTGCCGGATGTTTACTCGCGGATGCATGCGGCCTCGAAAGCCGGGACCGTCGGCTCGAGCCTGTTGCTGATCGCGCTGGCCCTTGATGCTGGCCAGCTCGACGTCACAACCCGCGCCATCGCCGGCGTTCTGTTCTTCCTTCTGACGGCGCCGATCTCTGCGCATCTGCTGGCAAAAGCGGCTTTTTCTGCAGGCTATCCAACCTGTGCCAGCTCGCGCCAGGACTGGGTGAGGGAACTGCAGGGCAAGAGCAGCAAGCGCAAGACCTGACTGTCGCCAGCCCGCAAAGACAGACGTTGCCATCCGGGGTGCGCTGCGCCCCGGATTTTTTGTGGCGCCCGTTCCCGGCATTGCCCCGTTGCATCGGCGGCTTGTGCGAGGGCAGGAGGGGCAGGCTGCGCCTTTTCACCCGGAAAGACCGCCTGTCTTCCCAGATCCGGGCTTGCATTCGAAGTCCGGATGGGCAATGAGGCAATTGATTACGTCTGGTCTATGTTTGAGTCGCCTGTGCTGATGGTCCTTTGATTGCGCTTCTGGGCAATTTACTCAATTGCATCTCCACAAATTCGACAAAATTAGAACAGACAGACAGTGATGACAGGCAATTCGCGATAACGAATTACTTTTTCGATGTTGTTCAGGGCTTGTCGACTGCGAAGCGCGCCTGTATAAACGCAAGAACGTTGTCCAAGCAGTAGAATCAAATTTTAGCAGTTGAGAGCTGCAAGCAAGACTTCAGCATCTTACCAGCGGTAAGCGAAGTCAGAAGCTTCGATCCGACTTGCGAAATCGCCACAAGATATATGGAACGGGTGAGACATGACTGACAATCCGGTAGACGCCAACCTGATCGACCTGACCGCGGAAATCGTTTCTGCATACGTGAGCAACAACACGGTGGCTGCGACGGATCTGCCGGTTCTGATCAATGATATCTATAATGCGCTGCAGCGCACCTCGGGCACCCAGGCCGAGCCGGAGCCGGAGCCGCTGAAGCCGGCCGTTCCGGTCAAGAAGTCGGTCATGCCGGACTACATCATCTGTCTCGAAGACGGGAAGAAGTTCAAGTCGCTGAAGCGTCACCTGCGCACGCACTACGACATGACCCCGGAAGAGTACCGCGAGAAGTGGGACCTGCCGACCGATTACCCGATGGTTGCCCCGAACTACGCCGCTGCCCGCTCGGAACTGGCGAAGAAGATGGGTCTTGGCCAGCAGCGCAAGCGCGTCAAGTAAGGTCTGTTGCCGGCGAGGCTCGCCGGTGCGGCTTTCCACTCCGAATGCTCCCGTGTCAGCACGGGTCAGGACCGCCCCCGAAAACGGGGCGGTCTTTTTTGTTTGCCGTGGCAGACCCGTCGCCTGAACCGAACCGGACTTGCGGCGCAATGCTTTTGCCAGCGGGGCTCCTGCCGGGGGCAGCCCGGCTCCGGAAGGCCGCCGGAAGGGTGGCTTCCAGGGCCAGGAGGCGAGGCAGGCTTGCGGTCCAGTGGCCGCAGCCGTGACGCGCCCGCTCCTGCCGCACCATTTGCAGAAGACGCCAGACCGCCGCGCGTGGCAGCGTGGCCCCCGGCCGCCAGTCCGAAGGCAGCAGCGCGTCCCGACCGAGCAGGCGGACAAGGCGATGCCGGGACAAGTCCAGTCCAGCGGCTTTGGTCAACCTGGTTCTGTGAATTTGCATCCCGTTGTTCCCACGGCTTCCGCCTGTTCCGACCGGCGCGATCGGCTCAGTGTGCCTGAGGTCTGACCCACGGGGATAACTTGCCAGTACACGCCTGACTCTCTCTCTGGTTGATAGGAAACTTATCCCCCACCCCAAATTGCTCTCTTAGAATGTAGGAAAATAAGCCTACAAATCGAAAGCAAAAGAGGGGAGATCTGATGGAACATCATGTCTACAGTGAAATTCTCGAAGTATTCGGGACGGGTAGGTGCCGAGTTTCAAGGATCAGGGCGAATGAGAAGATCTCAAGAGGCATGAGATCCGCTGAAAACCTGGTGTCGGAATTCTTTGACATTCGCGTGGAAGACTTGATGCGGGAATCAAGGGGGCGGAAAAACGTTGCCTGTGCGCGCCAGGTCATGATGTACCTGGCGCATGTCACGTTCGGGCTGACGCTCGGCGAGGTGGGGCGCCTCTACAACCGCGACCGATCCACGGTCGGATATGCCTGCCGTAAAATGGAGGATCTCAGGGACAACCCGTGTCACGACCGGATGCTGGAACAGTTCGAGCGCGCCATCCACGACATGGCGGCACAAGATCGGATTGCCGCCGAGGAGCCCGACAGCTGCGGGTTGATGTCTGAAGGCGATGTCCGATGACCGCCCGCGGACTGTTGCGCCGACTGGCCCGGGGCGCACTGACACGGGCGGAGACTGCCAGCCTTTGCGGCACGGAAAACGGCGATGGGCGCAAGCTGGTGGCGGAACTGCTGGCTGCCGGGCTGGTTCGGCAGGAGGCCGGAACTATTCACCTCAGCGAAGAGGGCCGGATGCACTTGCGACGAATGCTCTCTGGCGGCGATGACAGCTTCCGTGGACAGCATCAGGAGCGGGCATCACAACCGGTGCCGCATAAGGGGAGGCCGGCACATGAGGACAAGGCAGGCCACGTGCTTGTTGACCTTGGCGAGAGCCCGCTTGCCTGGCTTGCCAGCCGCAGGGACGCCAGGGGACAGGCCCTGTTGAACCCGGGTCAGGTCGAGGCTGGCGAGCGGCTGCGGCAGGATTTTACTTTCGCCGGCATGATGCCGCAGCTGGCCGGGGGCTGGCGAACGGAGCGGATCAGCGGCGGTGCCAGCGCCGGCGCAGGAATTGACCTCAATGATCAGGTGATCGCCGCGCGCCAGCGCGTGGAGACGGCGCTGGCAGCAGTCGGGCCAGGATTGTCTCCCGTGCTTGTCGATGTCTGTTGCCTACTGAAAGGGCTGGAGACGGTCGAGCGGGAGCGCGGCTGGCCCGCCCGTTCGGCGAAAGTGGTTCTGGGCCTTGGCTTGACCTGCCTCGACGAGCACTACCGGCTTGGCCGGGGCCGGATCAGGCCGCCAGGGCCGTCGCCGCGTCGGAGCGGATCCGTTCGACCATCGACTTGAGGCCATTTGACCGCTGCGGGGTCAAGTGGTCCTGCAGGCCGATGCGGGCAAAAAGGGCGTCGACATCCGTTGCCAGGATCTCCTGCGCCGTCTTTCCGGAGAAGATCGCCAGCACGATGGCCACCAGGCCCTGGACGATGAGGGCGTCGCTGTCGCCCTGGTAGGTCAGCACCGGCTCGCCGGCGGCTGTGCGGGACACGTCGGTCACCAGCCAGACCTGCGACACGCAGCCGCGCACCTTGTAGGCGTCCGTGCGGCATTCGGCCGGGAAGGGCGGCAGGGCGCGGCCAAGGTCGATGACGTATTTGTAGCGGTCTTCCCAGTCATCGAGGAATTCGAAGCCATCGAGAATGTCGGCAAGGGAAGTGGTCATGGAAAAGGCGCCCGGACGGAACTGAATGTCACGGAGATATAGCCCCATGCCCCGCAAGTGCAAGCCGTCGGAGGACCTGAGACCGGTCAAGAGAGACACCAGTGCGCAGCGGACAAAAAAAGACGCCGCAAGTGGAAAGGGCAGCTGCCCACTTGCGGCGTCGCGGAAAAGACCGCGGAGTGTTTCCGTCTCCCGAACCGGTCGCCAAGAGGGCGGGGCCAGTCCGGTCATGCGGGGCGCAAACCACCGCGTACGAGAAGCTTTAACGCAGTCGCACGCGGTCAGCAGTGGTCAGACACGAGAGCCTGACCGGGGATTGGGCCGTGGCACCGGCCCAAAGGAGACCTCCGGAGTGGAGGGTGCGGTGACGGGAGCAGCGCTTGCAGCTCCCGGAACTGTTTCCGGCGCCGGCAGATGCCAGGCCGGAGCGGGATCGGCGGCGACCATCGGACCGTTGCCGCCGACCGAACCGGTGAAGACGGGCATCTCGGCACTCACGCTTGTCTGCGGAGCCGCCGGGTCCGACCCTTCAACCGACTTGTCGAGAAATTCATAGACGATGCGCGCCCCATCGCGAGCCTGGGCCCCGATGGCCACCAAGGCCTGGCCACCTGTCTCACAGGCCTGGGGATTGCGATTGCAGAAGCCGGTGAGGTCGGACACCGTCGCCTGAGCCGCCAGCACGGCGGACAAAGGATCGACGTCGATCCCGGTGGTGGTCTTCTGGCCGGTGCCGAAGGGGATCAGCACAAGGACCAGTGTGAGCCAGAAGGCTGTCCTGATCAGAAAAAACATGACGCTACCCTGTCGAGTTCCTGAGATCCGCCGTGCTCCATGCCAGGGCCAGCGGTTTTCTTATGCCGTCACATTAGCAGCGACGTCCAAAGGGCAGGTTCAGATCCCCCCCGCGTTTTTCATCAAATACGCAGATGACTTGAGGAAAATGCAGAGCAAAATTGATTCAAATTTGAGCAAGTCCAGTGCAAGTCCCTGGGCCAGAACCGCTTTTTCGGGAAAGAGATTTGCACGATGTGAACCGGCTTTCAGCGTTCCTTAAGCGGTCTGCGCAAAACTGTCCGTGGAACAGAATCCGGCTTCCGTTGGATCCTAGCCAGTCAGAGTGAGTGTGTTGCGTAGCGTGTCCAGAGTTCTACAGGTGTTTGGCCATACAATCAGCCGCTTCATCGAGGGCCTGGTGCACCCGTCGGCCGCCTCGGATCGGCTGCGTGCGCCGCGCCATGCCACTTTCATCACTGCCAGTCTTGGAGCAGGATCAGCGGCACTGATCCTGCTGCCGCTGCACCTGGCGCTGGCCGGTCCGGCGTCACTGCCGCTGACCCTGGCTCTGGCCTGGGCGCTGGCGCAGTGGCCACTGGTGCTGTTCCTGTCGCGCACCGGATATCTGACCCTGGCGCAGGCTGCTTCCGCCGCGCTGTTCGCCCTTTTCATCGGCGCGATCTGCGCTCTGACCGGTGGTGTCGCCTCCTTTGCTCTGCTGTGGTTGCTGCTGGCCCCTGTCGAGGCCGCCCTGTCGGGCGACCGGCGTGCGGTACTCTGGGTGACGGCGCTGTGCGTGGTCGAGGCCGCGCTGCTGACGGCCATGGCCCCTGGCGCGCCCGTTCTTGCCCTGGCGATTGACCCGCGTGCGGCACTGGCCGTGTCCGCCGGCGGGGGACTTGCCTACGCGGCCATGCTCGCCTTGCGGTTTGCTCTTGACCAGCGGCGCAGCGATGCGCTGGCCGTGGACCGGGAACATGACCTGCGTCTCGTCTGCGATACACTGGGCGATCTCGTCCTGCGCCTGGGCGAAGGCGGGGATGTGGAAACGCTGACCGGCCCGGCCGACGTCGTTTCGGGCGTGCCGGCGCGCCAATTGCAGCGCAAGGGCTTGTTCCAGCGCCTGCATGTGGCTGATCGGCCGGCCTATCTGAAGACGGTCTCCGATGCTGAACGCGGGCTGGAACCGCCGCGCCTCGACGTGCGCCTGCGCACAGGCGCAACGCAGCCTGGCGAGGCTGGCCTTGCCGACTATCGCTGGATTGACCTGACGTGCCGCCGGCTGCCGGATGGTGCTGTGGTTGCCGTCCTGCGCGATGCAACACAGCGCAAGGCCGAGGACGAGCGGGCCCTGAACGCCCAAAATGCCGCAGAGGCGCAGAGCGTGGCCAAGACGCGGATGCTGGCGGCCGTCAGCCATGAAATGCGGACACCGCTCAATGCCATCATCGGGTTCTCAGACCTGCTGCGCGCCAGTCCGGCGATGCTGGCCGACGAGCAGCGCAAGCGGGAATATGTCGAGCTGATCCACGAATCAGGCACGCATCTGCTGGAGGTCGTGGAAGGGTTGCTGGACGTATCGCGGCTTGAGAGCGGCAGGATGGACCTCAGCATCGAGCCCTTTGACCTGCGCGCCTGCCTTGAAAGTTGCCGCCATATGCTGTCGGGCGAGGCCGCAGCAAGGCGCATCAGCATCCGCATGGACCTGTGCGACGGCATCCAGGCTTTTCCGGCTGACCGGCGCGCCTGCCGCCAGATCGTGCTCAACCTGCTGTCCAATGCCGTAAAGTACAGCGCCGAGGGCGGCGAGGTGGTGCTTGGCGCCAGGCTCAATGACGACGCGGTGGACCTGTATGTCTGTGACAGCGGCCTTGGCATGGATGACGAGGCGCTTGCCCGTATCGGCGAGCCGTATTTCCGCGCTGCACCGCTGGCAGCTGCGGGAACCGGGCTCGGATTGTCCATGGTGAAAGCCCTGACCGAACTGCATGGCGGCACGCTGCAGATCGAGAGCCGCAAGGGCTTCGGGACCCGGGTCTGCGTGCGCCTTCCACTGGCAGGCCACGGGAAGCCAGATCTTGCAGAGGTTGACGCCCCTCTGAAAACCGTCGCCTGACACGGGAGCAGACATGGCCCGCCGGAAAGACGACTTCGATGAGCTTGAGGAACGCGAAGGCCTGATTGCCCGGGCCGGACAGGCGGCGCTGGACAATCCGTTGGCAGCGGGCGGTTCCGTTGTCATGGCGCTGACCGGATGCCTGATCATCGCCAATGCGATCAGCCTGCAGCCGCAACGCCATCCAGCACCGCTGTTCGTGTCGCGGGACCAGAAGGTCGATGTACAGGCGGGCGAAGAGCGCAGTGTCATTGCCCAGCCCATCTCGACGCTTATCCTCGATATCCAGACCGAACTGCGCCGCCTCGGTCTTTATGAGGGTCTGCTGGACGGGTTGATCGGTCCGGCAACCGAGCGCTCGATCCGCCGTTACGAGATCCTGACGGGCCAGCCGGAGACCGGGCACCCGACCAGCGCGCTGCTGGCGCGCCTGCTCATGGAGACGGACGACATGGCCGCTGCCGCACAGGCCATGACCGGCGGCGGCGCTCCACAGTCTGTCTCTTCGGTGATTGTCCCGGTACCCCGACCCTCACCCTTTGCCCGACCGGCACGAGCACCTGACGTGCAAGCGCCGCAAGTGGTTCCCGCAGCGCCCCCCTTCACCCCAGCGCCGCAGGTGACGGCAGAGGCGACGCCCGTGCCGCCGGGCACGGTCGGCGACCTGTCCGGATCGCTCGACATGGAAGCGCGCCGGTTGGGCCGGGTGCAAGCTCTCCTAGCGGAACTTGGCTATGGGCCCTTGCGCGCCGATGGGGTGATGAGCCAGAACACGGTCAACGCGATTCAGCGGTTCGAACTGGACCGGGGGATGGCGATCACAGGGCAGGTGTCACCCGCCCTGATCCGTCAGCTCGAAGATTTCACCGGTATTCCTTTCGAAGGCTGAGGACGGCCGGCGAGAGGCTCGTTCATTCACCGGCGGCCTGACGGGTGCCCGCTTCGTTGCCTCGTGACGGGGTGATCCGTTTCCGGACGGTCAAGCATGTGCGATTGACCGTCAGTTGCTCCAGGGAGCCGGCCCTTGCCGAGACTGACCAGCCGATTTTACGTGAGCGCGCTCATCCGCCGGGTGACCGGGGAGGGGGCATTTGCCGCAATCTCCCGCAAAGGAGCGGAGGAAGCAGGCGCGATCTTCGTGCTGGTGGATCGTCTGGATGGAACTGTCGACCTCTTTGGCCCCGCGCCGCAGGCGATTTTCGAATCCACACCTGATGGCCGCCTGTTCGAGCCCCTGATCAAGGCAGGCAGCCGCGAGGAGGCAAATCAGCGGCTCGAGCGTGAAAAGCGGATGGATCCGGATTTCTGGGTGGTCGAGATCGACAGCCGCGATGGCACGGCGGCCTTGCCGCTGATCCCTGAAAGCTGAGGGAGACAGGCGAAGGGACGCCTGTCAGGACGAGGCCAGGCGCTTGTCCGAAAGGCCGTCCAGCGGCAGATGTGAGGCGTCGGATCCACGCAGGCCGGCAGCAAGCCCGGATTGTGCCCCCGGACGCAGACCGGCGACAGGAGCGGACGTGGATGCCGCCGCCCGCTGCTGGCCCGGTTCCGTTCCCGAATGCTGACGCCAGGTTGACACCAGCAACTGGGCAGCGGCCAGCGACAATGTTTCGTAAAGGCGAAGCGCAGCCCGCAAGCCCTCCAGTGACAGGTTGTTTCCCGTCAGGCGAACCAGGATCGAGGAGGCATCGGCTTCGGCCATGCCGAGGGCCTTCAGCGCAACCATCAGGCTTTCCCCGCTCATGTCACAGACGATTGCGAGGCAGAAGTCGCCGTCGAGGCCGAGCAACTGTGCCAACTCGGTTGCAAAGGCCTCGTGACCGGCGCCAAGGGCAACTTCAATGAGCCGCTTGAGCAATTGGGGCTTGAGTGTCGGTCGGGCCGGCCGGGCGAGCGGCTGGCGGGCCTTTTCGGCCAAGGCGCGAAGGCCGGCGGTGGCCAGGGCGCGCTGGCGGTTGACCGGATCCAGCGTCGGAAAGTTGGCCATCAGCAGGTCGCTGGGCAGGGCATTGCGCTCGGCCAGCAAGGGGCCAAGGCGATCCATCACCGCCGGGCGGCCGCACAGGATATCGAGGCAGGCATCCGGCAGGTTGCCATCCGGCAGGTCGGACAGGGCCAGCAACGTGTCGGGTTCGGCTTCGGCGGCCAGGATCACCAGCGTCGCCTCGTCCAGATCCTGGCGCCGCAGCAGGGCGCGTCGAAGGCTTTCCGGACCGCGCCGGGCAATCCGGGCAAGGACATCGGGCGCAATGGCAGCGCCATGCAGGATCACCGGATAGGCGACAAGGGCATCCTCGTCATCGGCAAAGCGCGTCAACACGTCCGCCGGCGCCTGGGGAGCGCGGGCAACCAGGCAGGCGACACGGCGGCGGTCGGCAAGCGAGGTGGCGTCGTAGAGATTGAGGGCAAGTTCGGCGAAAGCCCTGACTTCGGCCCGATCATGCCGTTCGCGCGCGCAAAAGAGCTCTGCCGCTGCCAGAAGCAGGCGGTCCTTGCGGATGATCTCAGGATCAAGCGCTGGCCTGTCCAGGCCTTTAACGAACGGGACTGGGGACATGGATACGCGTCAACACAGCCTGATGTACAAGACGGACCAACGGATCCGTCGCTTAAACTTAGACGTAAACCGTTAGCAGGCTGTTAACCCTGACGGGGCGTAACTCGAAGTTACCGACAGGCAAGACAGCTGTGGGGCGAACGGCCCGGGTGACATCGGGCCGCAGACATGGCGGAGACGAAGATGGGAACCTTGCTGGATTTCGCAGCGGCCCGCAGGCCGCTGAAACACCGAGCCGCTCCGGCGGGAGCAGACGAGACCCCGGTCACGGACCGTGTTGTCCTGTTTCCCGGTGTGCGCATCGAGCGCGTGGCGCTTGATCTCGACCCGAGAATCGGGACCATCGGAGCACCGGCCAAGAATGCGGCCCCCGAACACGACCAGGCGGCCCTGACTGACGCGTGAGCCGCCGCGCGAGAACCCGCGCGAGGATGGCTGCATGACGATGATTTCTGCCCGGCTGACGTGCCGACGGCTTTCTTCCCTTCTGCCTCCGCTGCTGGCGGTGGCCGCCGTGTTTTGTCTGGGGCCGCTCGGCTGTACCCGCCCGACCGGCGATTTCAACCGGGCCAAGCCCTCCGTCGTGCATGATGCCCTGATGCCGGAAGCGGGCAACATGGCCGCGCGTCTGCGCGAGGAGCCAGTCTCCGAATTCCTGCTGACCGACGACGAGAAACTGCTGCGTAATCTGGGCTGGGGGCTGATCCGTCCGCCGGCAACGCAAGACTGGATTGGCGGCACCAAGGTCGAGCTGGCACGCACGCGGCTGCTGCCCGAGAAGCAGGGATTGGTCCCCGTCACGCAGTATACGGTGTTTCTTGGATCGGAGCGGTTCCGGTCGAGCGAAGTACGCTTCGACCGGATCGCGGCGGATGCGCGCGGGGATGCGACCCTGGTGCCGCCATTTTGCGAGGTGGCGACACGGGTGGCGAAGGCGGATCTCGACCGGTTGCGGGCGCTGTCGAGCCGGGATCTGGTGACCGTCGACACCTATGCCGGTGCCAATGCACGGGTGTGGGAAAACCGGGCCTATACCGGGTGGGTGGCGCAGGCCCTGCGCTTCCGCATCCAGGCCTATCAGACCGCCGTCGATCATTTCGAGATCGAGACGCCGTCCGGCAGCCGGATCTGGGAAGTCAACCGGGCGATCAAGGAACTGGAGACGGTGGTGCGTTTGACCGAAAAAGGCTGTGAGCATTCGGACCGCTACCAGACGGCCATCGATGCGGAACGGTCCCGGATCTATTCCAGATGGGGTCTCGAACGGCCCGCCCCGCAGAAATAGGCCTCAACTCGACGTCGGCATGTCGGGCTTAAGAGTGTCGCAACGGGCAGCCTTGAGGCCCGAGCTGACAACATCGGTGCTGGGGCGATCCGAAACAAAGGCGCGCAAAAGGACGAAGCCGTCCGTCTGGTCTGTTTCGATGACAATAAGCTCATCGAGGTTTTCCGGCGGATTGGCGCGCAGGATCGAAAGTTGCGGCGTTGTCAGCACCAGCATGGCCAATTCGCCGCTGCCTGACGTGCGGTTGTTGAGGCTGTAGACGACCTCCCCCGAGCCATTGAACAGGGCCATGGACCAGAATGGCGAGTTGACCGCAGCGCTCAGGCTGACCGGTCCGTCGGCAAGCCGGAACCAGCACAGGGCATGGCCCATTTCCGGGTCCAGCATGGGCAGCGGCTCGGCACCGGGCGCGACTGCCGGCAGGACATGGAACTGCCGGTCCGAGCCGATCCGGGCCAACCGGGCGAATGCTTCGGCACGCACATGGCCGGGGACGGTCAGCACAACGAAGATGTGGACGATCCCGGCCAGAAGCAGGCTTGCTAGTCCGTAGAGCGCAAGGCGGACGAGAAGACGGCGACCGGTCATGGACAACTGACCTTCGTGATCTCGGGCATGGTAAGGCCGATGAGCGATGCTCCGGTGGTGATCGGCGCATCATAGAGGCGCAGGATGAAGCTGAGATCGTCACCCTGGCCAAGCGGCAGCCAATTGCCGGGGCGCGGAGCCCGGGAGGCGGAGACTTCAAAGCTGCCGTCGGAGGCCCGCAGGAGGCCTGAACTCGACAGGCTGACCCGGCCGGCAGCAGTGGGCATGAGGCGTCCGTCCCGATCTGCGGAGGTAAGGGTCCACAGGCGTGCCGTGGGGGTCTGGCCGGCGATCCGGTAGCTGCAAGCAGGGCTCAGCGGCTCGCCGGAGGAATCCGTCGAGGCGACAAAGGCGACGCCCTCGCCATTGGCCAGTGGAATGCGCCCGGTCCGGGCATAGATCGCCGCAGAATAGGGATCAGCCTCGGGCGTGCCGGCAAGGGGATGGGCGCCCCAGACACCGATGCGGATCGGCTTGAACAGGTCCTCGCTGGTCAACGCAAGATGGGCGGACCACAGTCCGAACACGACGGCGACGGCGATGGTGACGACAAGCGCGAGCGCCCGGGCAAGGCGCGAAACGGGCGTCGGCCTCAGGATATCCGGCGTCCTGGTCTTCTGCCAGTCGGTTTCTGGCCCGAGCGGAAAAGCCGACTTCATGGCTGGGCGACCTCCTCGCTGGCCGAAGCGGTCTGGCCCAGGGCATCAAGCGCCCGGCCAATCTGGCCGAGTACTTCGGCGGTGCGGGTGGACAGGATGCGTGGTTGGCTGGCGGCCGGCGCACCGTCGCTGCTGCGGGCAATCTGGGCCGGTTTCAGGCGCGTCGGATCGATGCCCGGCATCGGGACAAGCTCGATACCGGCATGGGCATAGGCCATCAGCTTCTGCCAGGCGAGGGCCGGCAAGGTGCCGCCAGTGACACGGTCGGTCGGGGAAAAATCATCATTGCCGAACCAGACGGCGCTGACGAAGTTGCCTGTGTAGCCGACAAACCAGGCATCGCGATAGGCCGAAGTTGTGCCGGTCTTGCCAGCGACGACGACGCCTTCGACGATGGCCCTCCGTCCTGTGCCGTTCTCGACCGCGTTGACCAGAATGTCGTTGATCTCACCGACCTTATCCGCTGGCAGGATACGCTCCGGTTCCGGCTCGTTGCGGTTGCGGTCATAGAGCTGGCGGCCAAAGGAGTTGCGAACCTCGAGGATGGCGTAGGGAGATGCCTTGAGGCCGCCATTGGCGAAGGCTGCATAGCTGGCGGTCATGTCGATCACGGACACATCCGAAGCCCCCAGGGGCAGGGACACCGTGTTCTGCAATTCGTGCGTGATGCCCATCCTGTAGGCCGTTTCAATGATCGCCGGCCGGCCGACGGCAATGGACAGGCGAACGGGAACCGTATTGATCGACCGGGTCAGGGCATCCTTGAGGGAAATCGGACCGGCATAGCCGCGTGAATAATTGCGAGGGCTCCAGTTGCCGATCGAAACGGGCGCGTCCGGCACAATACTGGCGAGCGAATAGCCGTTGAGGAAGGCCGTGATGTAGACGAAGGGCTTGAAGGACGAGCCGGGTTGGCGCAGGGCGGCGACGGCCCGATTGAACTGGCTCTTGCCATAGTCGCGGCCACCAACCATGGCCCGGACGGCGCCATCGGGAACCATGACGACCAGGGCAGCCTCGCGGGTGCGGCGCGCCTGACCGAATTCGGTCAGAACACTGTCCACGGATTGCTCCGCCTGACGCTGCAGGGCCGGGTCCAGCGTGGTGCGGACGGTGACGATGCGGTCGCGGGCAAGGGCGGGATTGCGGCGGGCGAGCTTCCTGACCTCATCGAAGGCCCAGTCGAGGAAGTAGTCGGGGGCCTGTTCCTGCGACCGGTCGACGGCCACGGCCGGATTGCGGCGGGCGCCGATCACCTGGCCCTCGGTCATGAAGCCGGACTGGACCATGTTGGTCAGGACTTCATTGGCCCGCGCTCGGGCGGCAGGCAGGTTGATGTGCGGGGCGTATTTGCTCGGAGCCTTGTAGAGGCCGGCGAGCATGGCTGCCTCGGCCAGGGACAACTCGCGCACGTTCTTGCGGAAATAGAACTCGGAGGCCGCCGTGACGCCGAACACGCCGCCGCCCATGTAGGCGCGGTCGAGATAAAGCTTCAGGATCTGGCGCTTGGTCAGATTTGCCTCCAGCCACAGCGCAAGAAAGGCCTCCTTGATCTTGCGCTCCAGGGTGCGCTCGTTGGACAGGAACAGGTTCTTGGCCAACTGCTGGGTCAGCGAGGAGCCGCCCTGCACCACGGTCCGGGCCCGCAGGTTCTCAACCATGGCTCGGGACGTACCGATAACATCGATGCCAAAGTGCTCGAAGAAACGGCGGTCTTCGGTGGCAAGTGTCGCCTTGACGAGCACGTCGGGGAGCTCTTCGAGCGGCACCGTGTCATTGAGCACGATGCCGCGCCGGCCGACTTCCTTGCCGAAGCGGTCGAGGAAGGTAACGGCGAAGTCCTCGGTCGTCATCCAGTCCGCATTGCGGGTGGCCTCGAAGGCCGGCTGGGCGAAAGTCAGAAGGACGAGCAGACCGAGAAGGCCGAAGGTAGCGCCGTCGGAGCCGACTTCGGCTGCCGCGCGGCCAAAGCCACGAACCTCGAACCGCCGCAGGAAGCGGTCGTAGGCGCGAAGGCCTTCGGCAAACGACCGCCCGGCCCGCCATAGGGCCGTATCGACCCAGGCATCAGCCGACAGGAGGCGGGACGTCAGCGAGCGATAGGTGTTGCGACGCGGACGGGCGCTGTCTTGCGCTGACGCAGCAACCCTGTCCGCCTGCTCCGGCGGGTGATCCGGGCCGCGATCATCCTGATGGTCGGAGCTCACAGCGCTATCCGTTGCCTGTAGATGCTGTTAAAGGATCGACGCCTATCCTTGTCGCCACTAGGGAACCCGAAACGGGCTACGAAATCAATGCCGGACACCAAGATTCCCCCGATGGCTGCCGATCTGCCGGTTCCCTACTGGCGCGAAAAGGCGCTTGAGGACATGACGACCACGGAGTGGGAAGCCCTGTGCGACGGCTGCGCCCGCTGCTGCCTCAACAAGCTTGAAGACTGGGACACAGGCCAGATCGTCTGGACCAACGTTGCCTGCCAGTTGCTCGATGATGCCAGCTGCCGCTGCAGCGACTATCCGAACCGCACGGTGAACGTGCCCGATTGCATCCAGCTGACGCCGGAAGAGGTGCGGACCTTGACCTGGCTGCCGGCGACCTGTGCCTATCGGCTGGTGCGCGAGGGCAAGGATCTCTACTGGTGGCATCCGCTTGTGTCAGGAGATCCGGACACGGTGCATCAGGCTGGCGTGTCGGTGCGCGGGCGGACAGTGTCGGAAGCCGGTATCGAGATCGAAGACTATGAGGATTACGTGGTCAACTGGCCAATGCAGATTCCGCGCAAGGCCAAGCGTCGCCCGGAGAAATAGAAGTTACCCAGCAAACAAGCCCAGCCTTTGCGAGATCGGTGAGGTGTCCCTGCAGCTTTTGACGCTACGCCGGGAAATCAAGGCCGGTGAAAGGTAAACGGAAAATGTTGCCTGATTTTTCAGCTGATCTGTTTGGGTATCTGCAGTCGCATTAACGGAATTTTGTCTCGCGGGTTGGAGCATGGGGTCAGCTCAATCGGGGACTGGCCATGAAATTCTGGCAATCCATCAAGTTCAAGACGATCACGCCTGTGGTGGTCATCGTCGCTGGTGCCTTTGCGGCATTTTCTTACCTGACTTCATCGGAACTGATCTCGTCTGTCGAGAACGCATTCCAGTCCGAGATCGAGATCAGTACCGAGATGTCCAACCAGGCGCTGGGCAACGCCATCTGGGACTTCAACCAGGACCTGGCCAAGACGGTGCTGCAGCCACTGACCGACAACAGCCGGTTCTCCTTCGCGGTGGTGCGCGAGGAAAACGGCACCATCTTTGCCACGGTCGCCAAGGAAGCGGTGGAAGGCAAGGATCTGCTGGCCCGAATTCCTGATGAGGCGCAGGCACCCAGCGATGACAAGGCAACGCGGTTTTTCGAGACCGAGACCCACATGATCGGTGTGAAGCCGATCCTGCGCGATGAGGCGGGAACAGTGAGCCGCATCGGCAGTGTTTTCATCGGCTTCGATCTCGGCTTGCTGAAGGCTGCCGAACGGGAAGCCCAGCTGACGGCGCTGGTGATGGCGCTCATTGCCATCGGAGTGGTGTCCGGGGCGCTGATGTATCTGATCAGCCGGATCACACGGCCGATCGACCAGCTGTCGCGCACCATGCTCAGCCTTGCCGACGGGGATCTGGAAGTGACCGTGCCGGGAACGGCGCGCGTTGATGAACTCGGCCAGATGGCCAAGACGGTGGAAGTGTTCCGCGACAACGGCCAGAAGCAGCGGCAGCTTGAGGCTGACCAGCGCGCCGGCTTCGACAAGGAGCGCGAGCGCCAGGCGGCGCTGGAGGCGATGATTGCCGGGTTCCGCGACCAGTCACGGCAGCTGTTGCAGCCGGTCGAGGAATCCACCCACAACATGTCGCAGATCTCCAACCTGTTGCTCGACATGTCGAAGGACACCACAGGCCGCACCGCCTCCGTGGCGGCTGCGACCGAGCAGGCCTATGCCAGTGTCCAGACGGTCGCTTCGGCCTCCGAGGAACTGTCGGCATCCATCGGCGAAATCTCGCGCCAGATCGCCGACACCAGCGCCGTGGTTTCGGCGGCAAACACCAAGGCGGCATCGGCCAACGAGCAGGTGGCCGGGCTTGCCGCCTCTGCCCAGAAGATCGGGGCGGTGCTGCAACTGATCCAGGACATTGCAGAACAGACCAACCTGCTGGCGCTGAATGCCACCATCGAGGCGGCACGTGCCGGGGATGCAGGACGCGGCTTTGCGGTCGTGGCGGCTGAGGTGAAGGAACTGGCGACCCAGACATCGAAGGCAACCGAAGAAATCGCGGCCCAGATCACGGCCATCCAGGATGCCTCGGCCGGCTCCGTTGCGGCGATTGACGAGATTGCCAAGACCATGGTGCAAGTGAACGAATACACCGCCTCCATCACCCGTGCCCTCGAACAGCAGGGCGCCGCGACCGGTGAAATCAGCCACTCCGTCCAGGAAGTGGCCTCTGGAACGCGGGAAATCACCGTCAACATGACGAGCGTCAAGCATGCGGTCGACGAAACCTCCGCCTCGGCTGCGGATGTGGCGAAGTCCTCGAATGACGTGGCGCTGAAGACCCGCCAGTTGGCAGAAAGCATCGACGACTTCCTCAGCCGCGTCAGCGCGGCCTGACATCGAAGTTTTCTGTCGCGCAAAGCTCAGTCCCCACGGCGCTACCGTGGGGGCTTTTTCGTGTCAGGTCAGATGTTCCTGGCCGAAACGGGCAAGGGCCTCTATCTCGGCCGGCCGCAATTCATGGCCGCCGTCGTGCCAGAGGGGCTCTACGGCCGCGCCCTGCGCAGTAAACCAGGTCTCCAGACGGCTTGTCAGGGGCGCCGGGCAGATCGGATCGCGGCGGCCTGCCGTGATCAGGACAGGCAGCCCTGCGAGAGCCGGGTTTGCGACTGGCTCGAACGGGATCAGCGGGTGCAGCAGGGCGATGGCGTCGAACAGATCCGGACGCTGGAAAGCGACGCTGGCCAGGATGTTGGCCCCGTTCGAATAGCCGAAAGCGAGCACCTTGCGGGGGGCGAGTTCCGTCTTCCAGGCGGACAGGAAGCTGGTCATCTTGTCTGTTCTGGCCGCGAGGTCGGTCATGTCATAGACGCCTTCGCCGGTGCGGCGGAAGAAGCGCAGGGCGCCATGTTCCGACACATCGCCGCGCGGTGATAACACGGTTGCGGCCGGAAACAGGCTGTCAGCGAGGCTGGCGAACTGGTGTTCGTCGCCGCCGGTGCCATGCAGGGCGACGACCAGCGGGGCTGCGCCCGGCCCTGGGGCCGGACGCAGGTGGTGGATATAGCTGTCTTGCGCCATGGATCAGCCCTCCAGCTTGGGCAGGTGGGTTTCCAGATAGGGGCGCAGGTGCGCGTGCTGGCTCGGCAGCTTGAGCGCTTCGCCCAGATGGGCTGTGTCCTCATCCCGGTCGAAACCTGGTTCGTTGGTGGCAATCTCGAACAGGATGCCGCCGGGCGTGCGGAAGTAGATCGCGTAGAAGTAATCCCGGTCGATCACCGGCGTGACCTGGAAGCCGGTGTCCATCAGGGCCTTGCGGACCTCGAGCTGGGCTGCCCGGTTCTCGACCGCGAAGGCGACGTGGTGCACCGAGCCGGCGCCTGAGACGCCGTGGGCGATGTTCGGCATGACCTCGACATCGATGACATGCGCGCCATTGCCGCCGTCGATCTGGTAGCGGGTAAAGCCCTCGCCGCTTTCCAGCTGCTGGTAGCCCATGAAGCGCAGCAGTTCGCCCGTTGCCCCGCCATCCCGCAAACGTAGTGTCGTGGAATGGAAGCCGCGGATCGCGACATCGGCGGGAACGTCGGTACCAGTCCAGGGCGCGCGGGTGTCGCCGGGGGCTTCGAGGAGGGCAAAGCCGTCGCCGTCGGGACCGGCAAAGTGCAGGCGCTTCTGACCGAGCAGTGTGTCTTCCAGAAGGCCATCAACCCGGGCAGCTGTCAGCCGCTCCGTCCAGTAGCCGATGGCACCTTCAGGAACCGCGAAAACGGTGGTGCCAACCTCACCGGTGCCGGGACGTCCGCTTCGCGAGCCAGGGAAGGGGAAATAGGTCATGACCGAGCCGGGGGTGCCGGCTTCGTCGCCATAGTAGAGATGGTAGACGTCGGGCGCGTCGAAATTGACCGTCTTCTTGACGCGGCGCAGCCCGAGGGTCCGGGTGAAGAAGGCATTGTTGGCGGCAGCGTCACCGGCGATGGAGGTGACGTGATGCAGGCCGCGGATCTGGTTCAGCATGGGATGGTCTCCCGATCTGGCGGCCCCGGTGTGGAGCCGCACTGTTTGATGGGCTGAACTTAAGGCGCGGGCCCGGATCCGAAAATGCCGCGAATGCTCGACTTGAAGTTCACCGAGATTGAACAATCGACGACCTAAGGCATTATCAGCCTCACAGGAGGAGACGATCCGATCGGGTTGATCAAGGCCGGGTGAAGGTCAGGTCGACGGTCCCGACGGTGATGCCATATTTGACCACATCGGCGGTGTTACGCACCGTGCGGGCATCGACCGGGGTCAGCCGGTCATTGAACCGCAAGGCGATGGAGCCATCCTCCAGTGGGACTTCCGCGGCGTAGCTGAAGACCAGACTGTCTCCGTCGGGGGTCACATGCGTCGGCGCGAGGACGTCCGAGCGGGTGCCGATATAGCGGCGGTCACCGACTTTCTGGAAGAACCAGGTCTTGGTGTCCTTCTCGCCGTCCGCATAGACGAAATCCTCGCGCAGGCGCAGCGTGAAGGTCTTCGGGTTCCACTTACCCTCGAGATAGACCTTGAACTCGCGCCGGACGCCGGCAATGCGGCTCTCAAACACACCTTCGGCAACCGTGCGGCCCTTGAAGAAGTCTTCCAGCACCAGGGGCTGCGCCGCGCGGGCCGGCAGCATCATTAGAAGCAGCGCGGCAGCGGCAAGAGCGAAGAGGAAAGGCGGAAGCAGAAGGCCGGACGGGCGGCGCGCTTTCAAGGACATGGGACCTCGCGATGAACACGGACTGGAGTTTTTGTTACGGCGAATACCGTGCGCTGGATCTGTCGGAGCCTGGACGCCGACCTGCGGGCATGATGTCGGCACCTCTGAAGTATAGGAAAAAATTCCTTGACAGCCGGACGCTGATCGGGTAGGGTCTTGTCATGGTCGAAGAGGTGCGGCTGGCGCTGCGGGGCCTGCTTCGGCAGCATCACCCCGCCCGCCGTGGCCGGGGATAAGTTTCTGACCTGACCCGTTCAAAATGCAGCCGGATACGCCGCCCCGTGTGGGTGAACATCAGCTTCGGTTGTTGCAAGGGCCTGTCATTCAAATCAGAGGGAGCGTGCCGCCATGCAGGAAACTGCCGGGAACGACCCAGTGTGCCCTCCGGATGTTGCGCAGCCGGATGCCTTGGGTCAGGAGGCAGGTCAGGCACCGGCCAGACGTCGGCGCCGCCGCGCGACGCCGGTTGCCGATATGGCCAGCGACCCGGCGCAGGTCTGGCGCGAGGCGCGGCGGCTCTATGAGGAGACGGACCTGTCGCAGGCGATGATCGCGGCGCGGCTGAAGGTGACCACGAAGCGGCTTGCCTACCGCATCCGGCAAGAGGGCTGGATGCGGCGGGGCGAGGCGCTGGAGGGCTTTGCTGATGCGGAACCGGATGAGCAGGCGCGGATGATCGCTAGGCTCTACCGGGCCTTCGAGACCCAGGTGGCGCGGCTGGAAGACCGGCTGGGCCGGCTGATGGCGGGCGAGACCGGGGAGGGGGGCAAGCTCTCCGACATGGATCAGGGCGCAAGGACGCTGGCAAGCCTGGCCCGCACGCTCGACACGCTCATGGACCTGCAGAAGAGCCGCAGCGAGGAGACGGATGACGAACCTGACCCCGACAGCCTGCGCGCGGAACTTGCGCGCCGCCTTGCTGGCCTTTGGGCAGGCGGGGCGGATGGAGGAGGCGCTGGACCGGCTGAGCCGGAGCGAGATGGCGTTCCTCTTGAAGGACTGGCCGACCTTCGCCCATGAGCATCAGTTGCCCCCCGGCGGCGACTGGGCGGTGTGGCTGATGATGGGCGGACGCGGCGCGGGCAAGACCCGGGCTGGAGCCGAATGGATCCGCGCCCGCGCTCTCGGCCACCGCTGGACCGGCGAGGCGGCACCGGCCGGGCGCATCGCGCTGGTCGGCGAGACCTATCAGGATGTGCGCGAGGTGATGATCGAGGGGGTGTCGGGCATCCTGTCGGTGCATCCCAAGGCCGAGCGGCCGCAGTGGAACCCAAGCCGCCGCCGCATGGAATGGCGCAATGGCGCGGTGGCGCAAGCCTTCTCGTCTGAAGACCCGGAGGCCCTGCGCGGGCCGCAGTTCGACATCGCCTGGGCCGACGAGCTGGCCAAGTGGCGCAATGGCGAGGAGACCTTCGACATGTTGCAGTTTGGCCTGAGACTGGGCGAGCGGCCGCGCCAGCTGGTGACGACCACGCCGCGCGCGGTGCCGCTGCTCAAGCGCCTCATCGACATGCCCGGCACCACGCTGACCCGGGCGGCGACCCGGGCCAATGCGCTGTTCCTGGCTCCGGGCTTCCTGGAGCGGGTGGTGGCGCGCTACGCCGGAACGCGGCTGGGGCGGCAGGAACTGGACGGCGAGCTGATCGAGGACCGGCCCGATGCGTTATGGCAGCGGGAGCAACTGGAGGCCTGCCGGGTGGCAAGTGCGCCGGAGAGCCTGGTTCGGATCGTCATTGCCATCGATCCGCCGGCGACGGCAACGAAACGCTCCGATGCCTGCGGCCTGGTGGTGGCGGGCGTCAGCGAGGACGGGATTGCCTATGTGCTCGCCGATCACAGTCTGGCGCGGGCGCGGCCGGCCGACTGGGCCGGGCGGGCGGTGGCGCTGTGGCGGCACTATCAGGCGGACTGTCTGGTCGCCGAGGTCAACCAGGGCGGCGACATGGTGCGCGAGGTGATTGCCGCTGCTGATCCGGCGGTGCCGGTGAAGAGCGTGCGAGCGAGCCGGGGCAAGTATGCCCGCGCCGAACCGATCGCGCTGATCTATGAGCAGGGCCGGGTGCGCCATGTCGGGCCGATGCCGGCGCTGGAAGACGAGATGGCGGATTTCGGACCGGGCGGGCTGACCTCGGGCCGCTCACCCGACCGGCTGGACGCGCTGGTCTGGGCTTTGAGCGAGCTGCTGTTGTCCGAACGGGGGACGCCGCGGTTGAGGCGGTTGTGAGGGAGGCGGGGACGACCAGAAGCCCCATGGGCGGAGCGGCTGCTTGTCCTCCTTTGCCCCTTTCTTCGGCTGCTCGGTTCCACAAGGTCAGAGCTGTCGCATGTGAAGTCAGACGGCTTTCGAGGCCTCGAAGCCCCCCTCCCCCTCGTGGGGAGGGGTAAGGGGTGGGGGGAACGGGGGTCCATCAGGTCACAAAGAGCCTGAAGTAAACTTGGCCAGAAACGCAAGCTGCCTGAATTTGAGTCCGCTCCCCCCACCCCCAAACCCCTCCCCACGAGGGGGAGGGGAGCGGAGAGGCTCTGCCAGGGTCAAGTTGTTTCGAACACAGCCCCTCACATCGAGAATGTTTCGGACTTCATAGGCGATAGCTCTGACCTTGAGAATGAGAGGAGCAGAGGACGGGGCTATGGACGTTCCTGCGCCCAGGCTGCCATGTGACTCAAGCTCTGAGGCCGTGGATTCAATCTCTTAACTGATGCGGAAAAAGGATTCAGGATCATGGGGTTGGCACGGTTTCTGGACTCAGTTTTCAAACCGCGCGGGGTAGCGCAGGATGAGGAAAAGGCCTCGCGCACGGCACCGTTGATCGCCTTTGCCAGCGGCGGGCGGCCCGTGTGGAGCCCGCGCGACTATGCTGCGCTGGCGCGGGAAGGCTACCTGCGCAACCCGGTGGTCTACCGGGCGGTGCGCATGGTCAGCGAGGCGGCGGCGAGCGTGCCGCTGAGCCTCTTCGCCGAGGCGGAGGAACTGTCCGAGCACCCGCTGCTGCGCCTGCTGGCGCGGCCGAACCGGGGCCAGAGCGGGCCGGATTTTCTGGAGACCCTGTTCGGTCACCTGCTGGTGGCGGGCAATGCCTATGTCGAGCGGATCTATGTGAGCGAGGACGCCGATGCCCTGCCGGCGGAACTGCATGTGCTGCGGCCCGACCGGGTGAAGGTGGTGCCGGGGACATCCGGCTGGCCGGAGGCGTTCGAGTATCAGGTGGGCGGCAAGTCGCTCCGGCTGAGCGGCCTTGGCGATGTGCCGCAGGTGCGGCAGCTGACGCTGTTTCACCCGCTGTCGGACCATTATGGCTGCGCGCCGATCGAGGCGGCACAGGTGAGCCTCGATATCCACAACGCGGCTGCCGGCTGGAACAAGGCGCTGCTCGACAACGCGGCGCGGCCCTCGGGCGCGCTGGTCTATGGCGCGGGCGAGGGGGCCAATCTGTCGCTGGACCAGTTCGAGCGGCTGAAGGCGGAACTGGAAGAGGGCTATCAGGGCGCGCGCAACGCCGGCCGGCCGCTGTTGCTGGAAGGCGGGCTGGACTGGCGGCCGATGGGCCTGACGCCCAAGGACATGGATTTCATCGAGGCCAAGCGCGAGGCCGCGCGCGAGATCGCGCTGGCCTTCGGCGTGCCGCCGATGCTGATCGGCATTCCGGGCGACAACACCTTTGCCAATTACCAGGAAGCCAACCGGGCCTTCTGGCGCCAGACCGTGCTGCCCCTGGTGCGGCGGACGGCGCTGAGCCTGTCGAACTGGCTGGCCCCTGCCTATGGTTTGCCGCTGCGGCTGGAACCGGACGCCGATGCCATCGAGGCGCTGTCTCCCGAGCGCGAGGCCCTGTGGCGGCGTGTGGGGGCGGCGGACTTCCTCAGCAAGGAGGAGAAGCGGGCGGCGGTGGGCTATGGCCGTCGCGACACGGCGGAGCAGGCGGATGACTGACGCTGTTCTGACCGCCGTGGTGCAGCGCGGCGACCTCGCCCATCTGGCCTTGCTGCTGTGGGCCGGATCGGCTTCGGCGCTGGCCGGGCTGCTGCTGAAGGAACTGTCCGCCTGCAACCGGCGCTTCAGCCAGTTCGTGGACGAGATCGAGCGCTTGAATCAGATTTTCAACGACCACGACGGTGACTGAAGACCTGCTTCCAACCGATTCCGAAGATTCAGCAATTTGTGCCTCGTGAAAAATCTCAATGAAGTGATCACTTCGTCTGCTCCGTGAAGCGGGCGAGCCAGACCCAAAACCTCGACAAGGAGAGCCAAGTCATGACGGACACAGGCCTTTTGGCTCGTGGCGGAGCGATGACGCCTGCCCGCAGCCTGACCTTGAACCTCAGCCGCCGCACCGAGCCGCAGGCCCGACCCGCGCGGGTGTTTGCTGCCTTTGCCGCGACGTTGCAGCGCCTTCGGCAGACATCTGGCTTCCGGGATGCGGCGCGATGAGCCGCTTTGCCGGGTACGCCAGCGTGTTCCATCAGCCCGATGGCGCAGGCGACGTGGTGCTGCCGGGAGCCTTTGCCCGCTCGCTCGCCCGGCGCGGGACGGCGGCCATGCGGATGCTGTGGCAGCACGACCGGATGCAGCCCATCGGCATCTGGGAGAAGGCGCGGGAGGACGCGCACGGCCTTTACGTGACCGGACGGCTGCTGACTGGCGTGGCTGCGGCGCGCGAGGCGGCGGAGCTGATCAGCGCCGGGGCGCTGGACGGCCTCTCCATCGGCTTTCGCGCCCTGGCGGCCGTGAAGGGTGAGGGCGGTGTGCGCCGGCACCTCACCGAAATCGACCTTTGGGAAGTGTCGCTGGTGACCTTTCCCGAACACCCGGCAGCGCGGCTGACGCCTCTGCCGGCAGAGACCGCGGCGCGATGAGCCGCCGCCCGAGATCAAGACCTTGCCAAATGCGGAGACAGCGATGACCGAGATGATGCTTGAGACCAAGGCCTATGGACTGGAGCCGCGCCAGGCGCTGGACGACCTGCAGTCGGCCTTTGCCGCCTACCGCGATGCCAATGACACGCGGCTGGCCGAACTGGAGACGCGCGGCAGCACCGACGTGGTGACGCTGGACAAGCTGAACCGGCTGGATGTGGCCCTCGACAAGACGCAGCGCCGGCTGGACGAACTGACCCTCAAGGCCCGGCGGCCGGAACTCTCCGGCGAGATGCCGCGCAGCGGCGCCGGGCTGGAGCACAAGGCGGCGTTTGATGCCTACATGCGCGAGGGCCGCGACGACGGGCTGAAGGCGCTGGAGATGAAGGCGCTGTCGATTGGTTCCAACCCGGACGGCGGCTTCCTAGTGCCGGCGGAGACGGAAAGCGGCATCCTCATGCGGCTGGCCAATGTGTCGCCGATCCGCGCCATTGCCGGCAACCGGCAGGTGTCGGGCAGCGTGTTCAAGAAGCCCTATTCCCTGACCGGGCCGCAGGCCGGCTGGGTGGGCGAGACCGCCGCACGGCCGCAGACGAGCAGCCAGACACTGGCGGAGCTGACCTTCCCGACCATGGAACTCTATGCCATGCCCTCGGCCACCTCGGCGCTGCTGGACGATGCCGCTGTGGACGTGGACGCCTGGATCGCAGAAGAGATCGAGATGGTCTTTGCCGAGCAGGAGGGCACGGCCTTCGTCAATGGCGACGGCGTCAACAAGCCGACCGGCTTCCTGTCGGTGCCGCGTGTCACCGACGCCTCCTGGGCCTGGGGCTCGCTCGGCACGCTGAACACGGGCGTTGCCGGCAACTTCGCCGCGACCAATCCGGGCGACAAGCTGATCGATCTCATCTATTCGCTGCGCGCCGGATACCGCCAGAACGCCCGCTTCGTCATGAACCGCCGCACCCAGGCGGCGGTGCGCAAGATGAAGGACGCCGACGGCAACTACATCTGGCAGCCGCCGGCGAGCGCCGGGGCCCCGGCGACGCTGATCAACTTCCCCGTCACCGAGGCCGAGGCGATGCCCGACATTGCCGCCAATGCGCCAGCGATTGCCTTCGGCGATTTCCAGCGCGGCTATCTGGTGGTCGACCGTCAGGGCGTGCGCATCCTGCGCGACCCCTATTCGGCCAAGCCCTACGTGCTGTTCTACACGACCAAGCGTGTCGGCGGCGGCGTGCAGGACTTCGCGGCGATCAAGCTGCTGGTGTTTGCGGTGTAAGGGGGAGGGGAGCCTCCAATCCTGTTCTAGTTCGAGCCAATACCCCCCACCCCCAACCCCTCCCCACGAGGGGGAGGGGGGCTCGAGCGTCTAGCGGATCGAACAACTGCACCAACGTCTGCCGAGGTCTCTCAGTTCCCCTCCCCCTGGTGGGGATGGGGGCAGAAGCGCCTACCTGATCGAATAACTCCACCAACGTTTGCCGGGGCCTCTCGGCCCCCCTCCCCCGCGGGGGGGGGGGGGGGGGGGGAGCGGAGTGAAATCCAGGGTACGTGCTTTCCTGACCAAGCGGACTTCAGACGCTTTGTTATCTGGCGACCTCCCGTGCCCCCCCCCCCCCCCCCCCGCGGGGGAGGGGGGCGGAGAGGCCTCAAAAGCCGTCTGGCTACATATGTGACAGCCTTGCCTTAAGGGGGAGACGGGCGCCGAGGCCGTTTCGATGACCGGCGCTCAATTGTTCCTAAGAAAAAATTCCTGACAAGAGGTGGCCATGACACATTGGCTGACGAGCGCGCCGGCGGTGGAGCCGGTGACGCTGGCGGAGCTTCGGGCCCAGCTGAGGCTGGTGCAGACCGAGGAAGACGGATTGCTCGCCGGCCTGATCAAGGCCGCGCGCGAGCATGTGGAACAGGTGACGCGGCGGGCGCTGATCACGCAGGGCTGGCGCATCGCGCTGGACGGCTGGCCGGCGGGACGCATCCTGCGGCTGCCGCTGGCCCCGGTGCTGTCGGTGACGGCAGTGACGGTCTATGGCGCGGATGGCATGCCGGTGACGCTGGCTTCCGCCGCCTGGACGCTGCGCCGTGGCACGGACCCGGCACGGCTGGTGATTGCGCCGGGTATGGGGCCAGAGCCGGTGAACGGGCTCGAGATCGACTTCTCGGCTGGCTATGGGGCTTCCACCGCCGATGTGCCGGAGCCGCTGAGGCAGGCGGTGCGCATGCTGGCCGCGCATTGGTACGAGCACAGGGAAGCCGGGACGGAGCTTGCCATGGCGAGCCTGCCGTTTGGCCTCGACCGGCTGCTGATGCCCTTCCGGATGCCGCTGCTGTGAGTGGGGCTGGGGCTTTTCGGCTTGCCGTCCGCCTGTGGCGGCCGGAGCTGAGTGTTGCGGCGAACGGGCAGGCCACGGCGGGGTTTACCGACATCGGTGTTGATTTCGCGCAGCTGGCCGGCCTGTCGCAGGGCGAGGCCGTCGCGGCCGGCCGGCTCAGTGGCACGGCCACCCACCGCATGACCCTGCGCTTTCGTGCTGATGTGAGCGGCGGCTGGAATGTGACGACGGAGGCCCGCAGCTTCCGGGTGCTGGCCGCAAGGGACCGCGAGGGCGGCCGGCGGCAGGTGGAGTTGATGCTTGAGGAGGAACCGGCATGAGCCATGGATTGAACCTGCGCAGCGCGGTCCTGACCAGGCTGTCGGCAACGCCGGCGCTGCTGACACTGCTGGGCGGTGCCAGGCTCTATGACGGGCCGCCGCGCGGTCAGGCATTGCCGTATCTGACGCTGGAGGCGCTGACGAGCCGGCTGCTGGGCGGAACGATCAGCGACGGCGAGGAGCACGAGCTTGAGCTTGCCGTCTATTCGCGCGGGGCGAGCCGCGACGAGGCGATGGCAGCCTTGGTGCTGGCCGTGACCACGCTGGAGACAACCACGGTGGCCATCACGGGCGCCAAGATGATCTCGGTGCGGCGCATCGAGGTGACAAGCCGGCGCATGACCGACGGCCGGACCTGGCGGGCGGGTGCGAGGGTCCGCTGTGTGACGGAGCCTTAGTTTTTTCCTCCCCTTCGTCGCTCCTGCGCAGGCAGGAGCCCAGTAGCCCCGGCTTTTGTTGGGAAGCTCGGCGCGTGGTTTCGATCATGGAACTGGCCGGGGTGTCGCCCATGCGCTGCATCTGGCCGCCTCGGTTACTGGGCTCCTGCCTTCGCAGGAGCGACGAAGGAGGGACACAGGCAAGCGAGAGTATCGCCGGACGTATACCAACGCTCGTCGCTCCTGCGCAGGCAGTAGCCCAGTAGCCCCGGTTTCGGTTGGTGAGCTCGGCGCGTGTTTTCGAACGCGGGACTGGCTGGGTTGTCGCCCGTGCGCTGCATTCGGCCGCCTTGGTTACTGGGCTCCTGCCTTCGCAGGAGCGACGAAGGAGGGACACAGGCAAGCGAGAGTATCGCCGGACGTATTCCAACGCTCGTCGCTCCTGCGCAGGCAGGAGCCTAGTAGCCCCTGTTTCGGTTGGTGAACTTGGCGTGTGGTTTCTATTGCCGAACCGCTCGAGGTTTTGCCCGTGCGCTGCATCTGGCCGCCTTGGTTACTGGGCTCCTGCCTGCGGAGGAGCGACGAGGGAGGGGGCGAGACGATTGATGAATGACCACACCTAACAGACAGGGAGACAGGCCATGGCGGCGCAGCGGGGACGTGATCTGCTTTTAAAACTGGACCAGACCGGCAGCGGTTCCTTCATCACCGTGGCGGGCTTGCGGGCGCGGCGGATCGCGCTGAGTGCCCCGGCGGTCGACATCACCAGCGCCGACAGCGCCGGGCGCTGGCGGGAACTGCTGGACGGGGCGGGAACGCGGGCGGCCAGTATTTCCGGCTCGGGGATCTTTCGCGATCTCACCAGTGATGCGCAGGCGCGCAGTCTGTTCTTTTCCGGCGAAATCCGACGCTGGCAGGTGACGATCCCGAGCTTCGGCACCCTGGACGGGCCGTTCCAGATCACGGCGCTGGAATATGCCGGACAGCATGACGGCGAGGTGACCTACGAGATGGCGCTGGAATCCGCCGGCGAACTGACCTTTACCGCAATCTGAGAAGGGAAACGGCGATGGTGAACCGCCTGCGCGGAGAGATTTCGGCGATGCTGGATGGCCGGGAATGGACGCTGGTGCTGACACTGGGCGCGCTGGCCGAACTGGAGGCAGCCTATGCGGTGGAGGATCTGAACGGGCTCGTCGAGCGGTTCGGATCTGGCCGGCTGTCAGCGCGCGATCTGGTCAAGGTGCTGGGTGCCGGCCTGCGCGGGGCGGGCCATGTAGTGAGCGATGATCAGGTGGCGTCGATGCGGGCGCCGGGCGGGGCACCGGGCTATGCCGCGATTGCGGCGGACCTGCTCAGGGTGACCTTTGGCACCGGTGAGGCGGGCGAGGAGGACGCTGGCGCGCGCCCTTGAGCGGGGCAAGGCCGGGATCGGCGGAGCCGTTTCCCTGGGACCTTGCCCTTTTTCTCGCGATGAACCGGCTGGGCTGGAGCCCGGCCATGACCTGGGCCGCGACGCCGCGCGAACTGGCGCTGGCGCTGGGGCTGACCCGGCGGGCGGTGGCCTTGAGCCGCAGGGATCTGGCCCGGCTGATGACCGATTTTCCGGATGAGGGAGCGCCTTGATGGACGACGACAGCGAAACCGGTCTGACCGCAGACATGGGCCGGATGAGCGCGCAGATGCAGGACATGACCCGCTCGGCCGGCGAATTCTCGCGCCTGATGAGCACGGGCCTGAAGGCGGCGCTGGTCGACGGCAAGGCGCTGGACAGCGTGATGAAGCAGATGGTGCTGAGCCTGTCTTCCCGCGTTCTGGGACAGGCGCTGAAGCCGCTGGATACGCTCATCGGCTCGATGGCGGGGGGGCTGTTCGGGACAGACGGGCTTTCGAGCCTGATCAGCGGCGGCGTGACCGCCTTTGCCGACGGAGGCGTGGTGGCTCAGCCGACCTTCTTTGGACATTCGGGCGGCCTGGGCCTCATGGGCGAGGCCGGAGCCGAGGCAATCCTGCCGCTGGCGCGCGGAGCCGACGGGCGGCTGGGCGTGGCCATGTCAGGGGGCAGTGCAGGTTCGGGCGGTGGAAGCGGGCCGGTGGTGGTGAACGTGACAACCCGGGACGCGGAGAGTTTCCGCAGGTCAGAGGCCCAGGTGTCGGCATTGGTGGCCCGCGCCGTCGGACGGGGACGGCGCGGGCTCTAACACCGGCTTGAAGAGGAGGGGCTCAGGAGCCGGTGTTTTCCTCGGCGGCGAGCATGGCCGCGATCTGGTCTTTCAGGTGAAGGCGCTGCTTCTTGAGGGTCTCAAGAGCCTCGTCGGAAGCGGGCGCAATGTTGGTCTCGATGCGATGAATTTCGCGGTTTACCTCGTGATACTCGTCGGACAGCTTGACGAAATGCGCGCTTGACAGCTTCAGCGCATGCAGCGCGCTGGCCGCTTCCGGGAACTCTTCGTGCAATTCGTGGGGAACGTGACTCATGCGTCTTTACTCCTTGTTCGGACCGACCATGGCGGCAGCCGCGAGCCCGGTCCTTGAGACAGATCAAACCGCATGCGAGATCGATGGGGGGACGCGATGATTGCTTTTCTGGACGAGAGCTTTCCCTTGCCGATTGCCTTCGGGTCCAGGGGTGGCCCGGAACGGCGCACCGAGGTGGTGACGCTGGCCAGCGGCCGGGAGACGCGCAACGCCCGCTGGGCCGACAGCCGCCGGCGCTATGATGCGGGCTCGGGCATCCGCTCGCTCGCCGATCTGCGCGCCGTCGTCGCCCTGTTCGAGCGGGCGCGGGGGCGGATGTCCGGCTTCCGCTTTCGCGATCCCTTCGACCACAGCTCGGCCCTGACCGGTGGCGCGCCGGGAGCGCTGAACGTCACGCTGGGCACAGGCACTGGCAGCCGAACGCGGTTCGAACTGGTCAAGGTCTATGGCAGCGGACCGGCCGCATACGCACGGGTGATCGACCTGCCGGTGGCGGGCAGCCTGAAGCTGGCGGTGAATGGCACGGAACTGCCGCCGGGCGGCTTTTTCTTTGATGCGGCGACGCGCGAGGTGGTGCTGGCGACAGCGCCGGCGACCGGGGCGGTGGTGACGGCCGGGTTCCTGTTCGACGTGCCGGTGCGCTTCGACACGGACAGCCTGGACCTAAGCCTGACCCACTTCGAGGCCGGCGAGGCGCTGCAGATCCCGCTGGTGGAGATCCGGCTGGGAGGCTGAGCGGGGGCTGGGCCGTATGACGGGCGGACCAAGACGCCGTGAGCGCAACCTCGCATCCCGTTGAAATATCGAACTTTCATATCGGCGGCTCCGTTCCTCGGGTGAGGTGACGGCATGGATGCCATGATCAAGTCATGGCATGACGACCGGGGGAAAGTGGGCGCAACCCCAAGCTACGGGCATCGGCAGGCCGCAAAGCGGCAAAGCCATTGCGAAGGCAGGACCCAATCTCATGAAGACACTTGATCCGGGTCTGGCCGCCCATCTGGCGGGCCGGATAACGAGCCTTTGCGCGGTGTGGATCCTGACCCGCAGCGACGGGCAGCGGCTGGGTTTTACCGACCATGACCGCAGCCTGACGGTGGACGGGGTGGTCTGTCACCCGGCGCGCGGCATGGAGGCGAGCGCGGACACGCGCGGGCCGGGACTGGCGGCGGGCGGCGGCGAGGTGTCGGGCGCGCTCGACACGGACGGGCCGGTGCCGCTGGACGGCTTTGCGGAGGCGGACCTGGAGGCCGGACGCTGGGACGGGGCGGAGGTGGCGGTCCATCTCGTCAACTGGGCCAATCCGGCCGAGGCGGTGCTCCTGCGCCGGGCCATCATCGGCGAGGTAACACGGGCCGGCCGCAGTTTCCGCGCCGAGCTGCGCGGGCTCGGCCATCTGCTGGAGGCAAGGCGCGGCCGGGTGTTCGCCAGCCGCTGCGATGCCGATCTTGGCGATACGCGCTGCGGCGTTATGCTCACCGATCCGCGCTACCGGGCTGTGGCCACGGTGAGCGGGGCGGCGGATGCGCGCGAGCTGACGGTGACGGGCCTCACCGGCTTTGACGCTGGATGGTTTGACGGCGGACGCTTTGTCGTCCTGAGCGGGCCGCTCGCGGGCTTTGCCGGCGAGATCGCCCGGCATGCGAGGAGCGGATCTGCGGCGACGCTGTCGCTGTGGCTGACCGCGCCGCAGCCGATCGGGGTGGGCACTCAGATCGAGGTGACGGCCGGCTGCGACAAGCGCTTTGCCACCTGCCGGGCGAAATTCGCCAATGCGGTCAATTTTCGCGGCTTTCCGCACATGCCGGGGACCGACTTCGTGCTGGCCTATCCGGGGCGCAATACGGGCGAGAACGATGGAGGCGCGCTTGTCGGCTGATCCCCTCGATCGGCGCGCGGTGCTGGCGGCAGCGCGGGGCTGGATCGGAACGCCCTACCGGCATCAGGCGAGCTTGAAGGGCGCCGGTTGCGACTGCCTCGGCCTGATACGCGGGCTGTGGCGGGAATACTTTGGCGATGAGCCTGAGCCGCTGCCGCCCTATGCGCCCGACTGGGCCGAGGCGGCGGACGGACCGGATGCCGAAACGCTGCTGGCGGCGGCGCAGCGCTGGCTGGTGCCGGTGTCTCTCGACAAGCGTCAGCCCGGCGACGTGCTCCTGTTCCGCTGGCGGGACGGGGCGCCGGTCAAGCATGCCGGGATTCTGTCGACCGATGAGCAGTTGATCCACGCCTATGAGCGTGTCGGCGTCATCGAATGCCCGCTCGGTACTGCCTGGGCGCGGCGCATCACCCATGTGTTTTCCTTTCCCGGAGCCCTGCCATGGCAACCTTGATCCTTGCGGCCGCCGGACAGGCGCTGGGCGGCCTGGTCGGCGCGGGCGGTATTGGCGCAATCTTCGTCAAGGCAGCCGGGGCGGTGGCTGGAAGTCTCCTCGACCAGTCGCTGTTCGGCGGCGGGCGCACGGTCGACCGGGGTCGGCTGGCCGACCTGTCGGTGCAGGCCTCGACCGAGGGTGCGCCGATCCCCTTCGTCTATGGCCGGGCGCGGCTGGCGGGGCAGGTGATCTGGGCGACGCGCTTTGAGGAAGTGGTGAGCGAGGAAAGTGCCGGCGGCAAGGGCGGCGGGCCGAAGCTCCGCAATTACAGCTATTTCGCCAATTTTGCAGTTGCCCTGTGCGAGGGCCCGATTGCCCGGGTTGGCCGCATCTGGGCCGATGGCAAGCTGATTGACCGCAGCACGATCACACACCGGGTCTATCCGGGCAGCCGGGATCAGGGCGTTGATCCCCTCATCGCAGCGGTGCAGGGCGCGGCACCTGCCTACCGCGACACGGCGCATGTGGTGTTCGAGCGGCTGCCGCTCGAGCCCTTCGGCAACCGTCTGCCGCAGCTGACCTTCGAGGTGGTGCGGGTGGTGGATCAGCTGGAACGGCAGATCCGCGCCGTGACGCTGATCCCCGGTGCGGGCGAGTTCGTCTACGCGCCGGTGCCGGTGACGGACACGCCGCGCCCGGGCGAGACGCGCAGCGTCAACCGCCACACCAAGCTGGCCACGACGGACTGGACGGCGGCGCTGGACGAACTGCAGGACCTGTGCCCGGCGCTGGAAAGCGTGGCGCTGGTGGTGGCCTGGTTCGGCGATGATCTCAGGGCCGGCCAATGCCAGATCCGTCCCAAGGTGGAGGGACTGGGCCGGGAAACCAGCGGCATGACCTGGACCGTGGGGCCGGTGACGCGCGAGGACGCGGAGGTCGTGTCGCAGTTGGAGGACCGTCCGGCCTATGGCGGCACCCCCTGTGATGCCTCGGTGCTGGCTGCGATCCGTGACCTGAAGGCGCGCGGGCTGCGGGTGGTGCTCTATCCCTTCATCCTGATGGACATTCCGCCGGACAACAGCCTGCCCGATCCCTATGGCGGGGCGCGGCAGGCGGCCTTTCCCTGGCGCGGGCGCATCCGTCCGGGGGCGGCTCTTGCAAGCGATGTGGCCGCCTTCACCGGCACGGCTGCGCCGGGGGATTTCTCGCGGGCGGGCGATGTTATTGGCTATGCCGGCCCGGACGAATGGTCCTACCGGCGCTTTGTCCTGCATCACGCGCATCTGGCGGAGGCCGCAGGCGGAGTGGATGCCTTCCTGATCGGCTCAGAAATGCGCGGGTTGACACTCGCCCATGCGGGCGGCGGCGGCTATCCCTTCGTCGCGGCGCTGAAAAACCTTGCGACAGCGGTGCGGACCGTGCTGCGGCCGCAGACGCGGGTGTCCTATGCGGCGGACTGGTCGGAATATGGCGCGCATCAGCCGGCGGCCGGGGAGCTGCGCTTTCCGCTTGATCCGCTCTGGGCCGATCCGGCGATCAGCATGGTCGCCATCGACAATTACATGCCGCTGAGCGATGCGCGCGGCCGGGAGACGGGCGACCCGCTGGATGTGGCGGCCCTGCGCGGGGCCATTCGGGGCGGGGAGTATTTCGACTGGTACTACGCCAGCGATGCGGACCGGGCGGCCGGTGTGCGGTCGCCGATCACCGACGGGGCCTATGGCAAGCCTTTCGTCTTTCGCGCCAAGGACTTGAGGGGCTGGTGGGAGAGCCCGCATGTGGAGCGGATCAGTGGGGTGGAAACCGGGCCGGCAACGGCCTGGGTGCCACGGTCCAAGCCGATCTGGTTCACGGAACTGGGCGTGCCGGCCATCGACAAGGGCGCGAACCAGCCGAATGTCTTCGTCGATCCGAAGTCCTCGGAATCCGCGCCGCCCTACTTCTCCGGCGGCGGGCGGGACGATGCCGTGCAGCGGCGGGCGCTGGAAGCCTCGCTGAGCTTCTGGGACGACTGGCATCCGGACTGGCCGATGGGCGACAATCCGCTGTCGCCGGTCTATGGCGGGCGCATGGTGGACGGCGCCAACCTGCATGTTTGGACCTGGGACGCGCGGCCGTTTCCGGCCTTTCCGCTCTATGGCGAGGTCTGGTCGGACGGGGGCAACTGGGAGGTCGGCCACTGGCTGAACGGTCGCCTCGGCGGGGCGAGCCTCAACGCGGTGATCCGTACGATCCTGGCCGACTTCGGCGTGCCGGCCGGGCGGGTGCGGGTCGAGGGACTGGCGGAGGTCATCGACGGGCTGACGCTGGCCGGGCCGCTGACGGCGCGCGAGGCCATCGAGCCGCTGCTGGAAGCTTTCGGCGGACGGGCGCTGGACCGGGGCAGCGACCTGGTTCTGACCGGGGCGCAGACGGGGGCGGCATTTGCCCTGTCCGGCGAGGATCTGGTGGAGAGCGAGCCGGAGGCGGCCCTGCTCACCCGGGTGCGCGGGCAGGCGGGCGAGTTGCCCGCCGAGGTGCGTATTGCGGGGGAAGACATCCAGCGCGATCATCGCCGGCAGATCGTTGCCAGCCGGCGTCTGGAAGGCGGCAGCCGGCATGTCCTGACGCTGGACCCGGGCGTGGCGGCGCCGGTGGCGCTGCTGGAACGGGCAGCGGAAGCACGGCTGCACCGCAGTTGGGCGGAGCGCGAACGGGTGGAATTCCTGCTGCCGATGCACCATGTGGCGCTCGAGGTTGGCGATGTGCTGGAGCTGGCGGCAACGCCCGACCAGAGTTTCTCGCCGCCGCTGAAGATGACCATTGCGGCGATCGAGGACAGTCTTGTTCGCCGGATCGAGGCCGTGCGCAGCGAGCCGGCGACAGTCCTAGCAAGGGTGCCCACGCCTCGCGCGGACCCCTGGCGCAGCACCGATCCGGGACCGGCGCAGGCCGTGTTCCTCGACCTGCCACTGCTGGAGGAGAATGGCGCGGCCTTTGCGCCGCATTTGGCGGCGCAGGCGCGGCCCTGGCCGGGCAGTCTGGCTGTCTTGCGCCAGCGGCCGGGCGGGGCGGGCTTTGCCGAGATCGCCCGCATCGAGCGGCCGGCCACCATCGGACGGCTGGTGACGCCGCTGGAGGCCGGGCCGCTGTGGCGCTGGGACCGGCAGAACCGGCCGGAGCTGGAGCTGTTCTCCGGTCACCTGCAGAGCCTTTCGGAAACGGCTGTGCTGGCCGGGGGCAACGCACTGGCCCTGCGCAGCCGGACGGGCGGTTTCGAGTTGCTGCAGTTCCGGCAGGCGGATCTGGTCGGCGAGCGGCGCTACCGGTTGACGGACCTGTTGCGCGGACAGAAAGGCACGGAAGCCGAGGCGCTGGCGGGTGCCGATGCCGGAGCCGACGTGGTGCTCGTGGATTCTGGCCTGGTGGCGCTGCCGCTGGAGGCGGACCAGCGTGGGCAGGCGCTGTCCTACCGGCTGTTGCCACCCGGCGTGGCGCTGGACTCGGCCGCGCGCACCGACTTCACTGCCGCCGGCTTGGGCCGCGCGGCGCTGCCATTCGCCCCGGTCCATCTCACGGCACGGCGCGAGGCCGGCGGGGTGCGGTTTGGCTGGATCCGGCGCAGCCGCATCGGCGGCGACAGCTGGGACGCGGCGGAGGTGCCGGTCGGAGAGACGCGGGAAGCCTACCGGCTGCAGCTCCTTTCCGGCGCGGCGGTCCTGCATAGCGTGACCGTCGAGGCAGCCGGCTATCTCTATCCGCCGGCGCAGGAACTGGTCGATTTCGGTGCGCTGCAAACGGTGTTCACGGCCGAGGTGGCGCAACTGTCCGATCTGGCCGGTCACGGCCTTCCCCTGAAGGAGATCCTCAATGTCTGAAACTGTCCGGTTGCGCCTGCCGCTGATTGCAGCTGCGCAGGCGCAGAAGCATGTCACCCACAACGAGGCGCTGGCCCGGCTCGACACGCTGGCCCATCTGCACCTCCTGACCCGAACCGGCACCCCGCCGGGCTCGCCGCTCATCGGCGATTGCCATCTGGTGACGACACCGGCAAGCGGAGCCTTTGCCGGCAAGGCTGACCATGTCGCCGAGTGGACCGGCGCGGATTGGGTCTTCTACTCGCCGGTGATCGGACTTGTGGCCTATCTGGCCAGCGCCGGAACGCTGGTTGTCCACACGGCCGCAGGCTGGCGCGATTACGGCGGTCTGCTGTCGCCAAGCGCGGTCCTGTCGCGCTCTGCTGGCGGGGCGACGACGGGACTGGCGACGCTGGAGGCGACACTGTCCGGCCTGAGCGGGGCTTTCGTCGAGGCGGCGGGGCTCATTCCCAACCGGGCCGTCGTCTTCGGCGTGTCAACGCGCACGCTCACAAGTATCACCGGCGCTGCGTCCTACGACTGCGGGCTTGCCGCGGAGCGCAGCAAGTTCGGCGGTGCGCTGGGCAGCGCGGCCGGGTCCAGCAATGCGGGCGTCATCGGACCGACGGCCTTCTATGCGGCAACCGCCGTCCGGCTCAGCGCCAATGGCGGCAATTTCACCGGGGGCAGCGTACGTATTGCGGTGCATTGCCTTCTGCCGGGCGTTCCGGATGCGTAAGGCAGATCACCTTGAGGAAAGGGCAGAAGCATGAATGTCAGTCCACAAGGGCTTGCCTTCATCGCGCGGCATGAGGGCTTCGTCGGCCGGGCCTACCTCGATGCCGGCGGTGTACCGACCATCGGCTATGGCTTTACGGAAGGCTCGCAGTTGTTCCGCCAGTGGTGGCACCTTCAGGGGCACAGCACGCTGGCACTCGGGCAGACCATTGATCCGGTCAAGGCCCTGTCATTGCTGCGGACGATGCTGGACCGGGAGTATGGCCCGATGGTCGAGAAGGCGCTCGGAAACCTGCCGCAGCCGGCGTTCGATGCAGCGGTCTCTGCAGTCTACAACCTCGGTCCGAAGGCGCTGACGTGGCGCTGGGCCAAGGCTTTGAAAGCGGGAGACTTTGGCCGAGCCGCCGAACTTCTGGCCCGCACCGGAACAACGGCGGGCGGACGGGTTCTGCCAGGGCTCGTCAAACGCCGGGCCGATGAGGCAGGTCTGCTTCAGACCGGCGACTATGGCATGGCCGGGGGAGGTGATCTCCGGCCGGATCCGCAGGTCAAGCAGGCGCAGACCCATCTCAGGCTTCTGGGCTATCGACCGGGCCCTGTTGATGGGATCGAGGGCCCCCGCACGCGGTTGGCGACGTTGCGCTTTCAGTCTGACCATCCGCCGCTTGCCGTGGATGGATCGCTGGGGCCGGCAACGCGGACGACGATCGCACGCGTTGTTGCAGCGCGGGGTGGGCTGGCCGGATGCAGTGCCGGCGCCGCCGCCGCTGGCGGCGGCGCGGCGGCACACGGGATCCCCTTGCTGGATTGCCTGCTGATTGCCGGCGGTGTGCTGGCGCTGGCCGGCCTTGGCTTTCTGGCCTGGCACTATCGCGGCCGCATTGCTCTCGAAATCGCGCGGTGGCGCGGAGACACCGTTCAATCACAACAGGAGAAGCTGTCATGAGTGGATGGAAGACACTGCTGTTCAATGGTGGGCTGGGACTGGCGGTTCTGGTTGGCCAGGTGTTGGACCAGCTCTCGGTCGTGGACTGGGATGCCGTGCTGCCTCCGGACTGGGGGCCGGTCGTGCTCGTCATCGTTGGCGTGGTCAACGTGCTGCTTCGGCATGTGACCACGGGGCCAGCCGGATGGCGCGGTCAGGTTACCGAGTGAGCGAAAAGCGACACGTCTGAAAGGCTCCTGACAGAAGGCTGTCAGGAGGGGGGAGGTAGGGTTCAGCCGTTCCTTCCCCCTCCTGATGGAGATTGACATGAGCGCATCGACTTCTACCGCCCCCCGCAACAGCGTCGTCTGGTTCGAGATACCGGTTCCCGATCTCGACAAGGCCGTTGCCTTCTACAATGAGGTGCTGCAGGTCCAGTTGATCCGCGAGAACATGGACGGCATGGACATGGCCAGGTTCCCGGTCGCGGATGAAATGAACACGCCGTCCGGTCATCTATCCGTTGGCACTCCGGCCCCGGCAGGTCAGGGGAGCGTGATTCATCTGCTGTGCCCGGACGCACTGGAAGACAGCATGGAACGGTTGGTCAAGGCGGGTGGAAAGGTGTTGTCCGATCCGATCAGCATTCCGTTCGGACGTTTCACCTATTGTCAGGATCCGTTCGGCAATGGCATTGGGCTCTATGTCGAGACCGGCAAGAGGTAGGACCACATGCGCCGCGCGGATCGCCTGTTCCAGATCGTCCAGCACCTGCGCGGCGGGCGTCTGGTGCGTGCGGCGCAACTGGCCGAATGGCTGGAAGTGTCCGAACGCACCATTTATCGCGATATCGCGGACCTGCAGGCGTCGGGCGTCCCCGTGGAGGGGGCGGCCGGCGTCGGCTATGTCATGCGCTCCGGCTATGACCTGCCGCCGCTGATGTTCACGCGCGAGGAAATCGTGGCACTGGTTGCCGGCGCAAGGCTGGTCAGCGCCTGGGGCGGCGCTGGCATGGCGCGCGCGGCAGCGGAGGCGTTGGTCAAGATCGAGGCGGTGTTGCCGGAGCGGATGGCCTCCCGGACGGGAGGGATCGAGATCCATGCGGTCGCTCCGGAAATGACGGACGAGGTCCGGGCGCATCTCGATGCCATCGAAGGCGCAGTTGACGGGCGCGAGCGGCTGGAACTTACCTATCACGACGGCGAGGGAGCCGCGAGCCGTCGCATGGTCCGGCCACTCGGGCTTTGGTTCTGGGGCAAGGTCTGGACCCTCGTTGCCTGGTGCGAGTTGCGGCAGGACTTTCGCATGTTCCGCATAGACCGGATTGCAGGTCTTGAAGCAACCGGGGAGACATTCCGCCTGGAACGCGGCCGGACACTTGCTGATTTCTATCGGATGATCGAGCACCGCGGCCCATCCGGCCGCTGAGGAATGCTAGGACTGTTCATGTCCCATTCAGGCGCCAGGGCCTAAGTCTGTCGGCAAGTTCAAACACGCCAGTCCGGGACCTGACCACGATGCGCCTTTTCCTCGTTTTCGGCCTTGTTATTGCCAGCTGCTTTTCAGCCAGCGCGGCCTGCCTGTCTCAGTCGCAGGCACAGCAGGTGGTTGCAAGTGGCAACGCCCAGTCGCTGGGCAGTGTTGCGGCAAGCGTCCAGGGGGAGATTGTCCGGGCGCAGCTGTGCGAGGAGGGCGGGCGCTATGTCTACCAGCTCTCCGTGCTGAAAAATGGCCAGGTCACGACGGTGGTTGTCGACGCCAGCCGCTGAATTTTGCCATGATCGCGCGCGAGACAATAAAGTGAGTCGATTTGCCGAAGCTTGCTCGGCGAAAACGGAGCCACAGGACTTGCTCTGGCCAACCTGGATTTTTTCATGCGCATTCTGATTGTCGAGGACGACAAGGACCTGAACCGCCAGCTGAACGACGCTCTGACCCAGGCGGGCTATGTCGTCGACCGGACCTATGACGGTGAAGAGGGGCATTTCCTCGGCGACACCGAGCCTTATGACGCGGTCGTGCTGGACCTTGGCTTGCCGAAGCTGGACGGGCTGTCGGTGCTGGAGAAATGGCGGCGCGACGGTCGTGCCATGCCTGTGCTGATCCTGACCGCGCGTGACCGCTGGTCCGACAAGGTGGCGGGCATTGATGCCGGTGCGGATGACTATGTCGCCAAGCCCTTCCACATGGAAGAGGTGTTGGCCCGGGTACGCGCGCTGGTGCGCCGGGCAGCGGGTCATGCCTCCAACGAAATCGAATGTGGTGATCTGCGCCTGGATCTGCGCGCGGGGCGGGTGACGGTCGCGGGGCTGCAGGTGAAGCTGACATCGCATGAGTACCGCCTGCTTGCCTATCTGATGCATCACCGGGGCAAGGTCATCTCGCGCACCGAACTGGTCGAGCACCTGTATGATCAGGATTTCGACCGGGATTCCAACACCGTCGAGGTGTTTGTCGGGCGTTTGCGGAAGAAGCTGGGCGGCGACTATATCGAGACGGTGCGCGGCCTCGGCTACCGGATCGGGGAGCCAACGTGACCGCTGCAAACAAGCCAGCTCGCCGTCGGTCGCTGGCAACGCGGCTGATGCTGGTCGCCTCGCTCTGGTCGGTCGCGGCGCTGGCGGTTGCCGGCTTTATCCTGGTGGAGTTGTTCCGCGATACGGTGGAACGCGGTCTCGACAGTCAGCTGGAAGTTTACCAGAAGGCCATCATCGGGGCGATGGCGCCAAGCGATGGCGAGACCATCAACCGACCCGAAAACCTCGGCGAACCACGATTTTCCCTGCCGCTGTCTGGCTGGTACTGGACCATTGCGGACTGGCCGGAGTGGAAACTGGTTTACGCCTCCGGAAGCCTGGTTGGCGATCCGCTGCTGGTGCCGCCGCTGCCCTTTGGCCAGCGCACGGGCGGTGGCTTTGCGACCGGACCGGGCGGCGAGGAACTGCGGGTGTCGCAAAGGATCATCAGTTTTGATGGCAAGTCCTATCTGATTGCCGTCGGAGGCAAGACCGAGGGTCTGCGCAAGGATCTGGCCGCCTTCACCGAGCAGGTGGTGCTGACCCTTTCGGTATTTGGCATTGGCCTGATTGCGGCAATCTTCGTGCAGGTCCGGTTCGGCTTGCTGCCGATCCGCCGAATGCAACAGTCGCTCGCCGCTGTCCGGGACGGCGAGGCGGAGCAGATCGACGAAAACGTGCCGCGCGAGCTGGCCCCGCTGGCTATCGAACTGAACGCCCTGATCCGCTCCAACGCCGAGATCGTGGAACGGGCACGTACCCATGTCGGCAATCTGGCCCATGCCCTGAAGACGCCGCTCAGCGTCATTTCGAACGAGGCGAATGCCAATGGTGGTGATGCCTTCGCCCAGAAAGTGGCCGAACAGGCGCAACTGATGCGCACCCAGGTGGATCACCATCTGGAACGCGCCCGCCAGGCCGCGCAGCGGCGGGTCATCGGAGTGGCGACACCGGTGGAGCCAACGCTGGCGCGGCTGATGCGGGCGATGTCCCGCATCCACGGCGACCGGGGGCTGGCCTTCAGCGCCGAGCTGGATCCTGTCGTCCGGTTCAGGGGCGAGCAGCAGGATCTGGAGGAACTGGCTGGAAACCTGATCGACAACGCCTGCAAATGGGCAAGGACTCGGGTGGACCTGAAGGTTACCCTAATCGCGTCGGCCCCCGATGAGCGGGCCCTGCTGGAAATCATCGTCGAAGATGACGGGCCGGGCCTCACCGAAGAGCAGCGGCGCGAGGCGGTCAAGCGTGGCAGGCGGCTGGACGAGAGCGTGCCGGGTACGGGTCTCGGCCTTTCGATCGTGGCTGATCTCGCCGCCCTTTATGGCGGTCGGTTCGAGCTTGCGGCAGCGGGTATTGGCGGTCTGCGGGCCAAGCTGGTGTTACCGGCGGCTGCGGGATAAGGGCGAGGCGAGCGTGTGAATTGTGACAGGGATCACGACAGTGCCCATTGCATTGCGGTATCGTCACATCAAGTGATTGGCCAAGCCGTTGCTGTTGCTTGAGGAAAGCGCGACAAGAAGAGGTGCCGTTTTGGAAATTGCCCGCAGACGGGCAACGAAACGGCCCAGTTCGGCCATAAAGTGAGACTAAATTTACCAAGGTGATGAAGCATGGTTCTCTGGTCGGCGCCACGGCGTCAATAGCAAGAGCCTGTGTGTCGGACCGGTATGCGCGCGGCGATGGAGTGCCAGATGCGGTGGATGGGAATGACGATGGTGCTGGCTGTTTCAGTCGGGCTGTCCGCATGCGGTTCGGTGGGTGACACCGGCGGCAGCGGGGCCGGGCTCTGGGGCACCGCGTTCGGCCAGTCCGAGAAATCCCTGGCCGAAGCTGAAGCCAATGCCGCCATCAACCAGTTGCTGGACGGCACACCGCAGCTCGGGCTGGAGTCCAGTGATCGCAAGGTTGCCGCCGAAGCCCAGAAGCAGGCACTGGCAACACCAGGCTCTGGTGGCACCGTGCGATGGGATAACCCCCGCACCGGCCGCGCCGGAGAGGTGCGCCTCGGGCCCCGCTACCAGGTGAACAAGACCGAATGCCGCGCGCTCACCCATTCGGTGACCTCGAAGGACATGCCGGTTCCGGTGGTCGCACGCTCGACCACCTGCGCTGATGACAAGGGGATCTGGCGTCCGATCAGCTGATTGAGACGGCTGCAGGTCCACATGACAGCAGGGCGCGCCGGGTCGGTGCGCCTTTTTTGTCGCCGGAATTCGTTAAAATGTGACGGACCGGCGCAAGTGTCTGGAAAGAATTGCTTAAGTTCCTGAATGTTAGACAGGAACATACCTGCCACGGCAGACCCAAGCAAAGATGACAGACCCAGCGCTCCTGACCGACAAGATCCAGTCCTACCTGATGGCCCTGTCGCCCAGGGCAGTCGGCACGCTGGTCCGAGGTCTCGAGCGGGCACGACAGTCCGGCAAGGGTGATCCGCATGTGGAGTTGATCCTGGCAGCGTCTGCAGCCCTGCTGCGCGGCGAGGCGCTCCACCGGAGCGAGCCACGTGACGAGCGGCCACTGCCGGCCGCGACCCGCCGCGGGCATCTGGAACGCCTGTTCTTCTCCCCCCTCGATACATTTCTGGTCAACGAGCATCTGCCGCGCAAGCAGGAAGGGCGCGTCTACCGGCCTTATCTGAACGAAATCTGGCACTGGCTTGAGCGTGATCTCCTGCCAGGAGAGATCCGTCAGGCAAGACAGGACCTCGAGGCATCGGGCTCTGACGACGAGAAAGCCCATGAGCGTGTTGCAGCGCTGCGCAAGTTGGCCGCACAGGCCCTTGCAGAAACCATGGCGCGGGCCAGCGATTCGGATCGCGAACGGCGGCGCCTCAGCATGGTGCTGGGCGGGGACCGTGCCTTTGCCGACCTGCAGGACGTCACCAAGCTGTTTCTTGCCGAACCCTGGCTGACACGGTTTATCGACCGCATGCCGACAAGCCTGACCGAACGCCGGTTGAAGCAGGACTCCGATGTCCTGACCCTTGTCGAGGCCCATGCCCGCAAGCATCCTGACTATATTCCGATGCTGGCCGCCACTGTCCTGGACCGGGCGGATGCGCCCTGGAGCCTGGGCACCTTTGCGACCCGTCTTGCCGGCACGAAGAAGGCGCGCGATCTCAGCCGCAGTCCGTTTGCTCCCTTCATGGATGTTGTGATCTCGGAAGCCGAGCGCTTGAGCATCCTGGCGCGCAGCCAGCGGGACAACCCGGATCCGGTGGCGTTTTCGGAAGCTGTGTCCGGCTATGCCAGCCTGATGCGCGGTCTGGAGTTCGACATGGACCTGAGCGGGGCCGATGCCTGGCGAGGACGACTTGCCGAGACGCGCCGCGAGATGTCGCAGATCGTGACCAGCGAGTTGCAGACCGCCAGCGGAGCGGTCCGCCGGGCCCTTGCGGTGCCGAAGGTCGACCGGGACGGGCACTGGAAAGCCGATGGCCATGCCCTGGATGATGCGGTGCGGACCTTGAGAGTGCTCGCCATGGCGCGGGGGACCGCAGAAACGCTTGCCATCAACGATGTCAGCAAGCGGACCCGGCAGACGGTCGAGCAGACGCTGGAGATCATCACTCGGTCGCTGCTGTCCGAGTTTGCCAAGCAGAAGGGCGCAGCCCGTGCAGCGCATCTGTCTGCAATTGATGCGGCTATCCTTCTGTCCGAGGTCTATTTCGGGCCGGACTACGCCGGACAACTCCGCCGCAGCCGCCAGGCTGCCCTTGCTGCAATAGAGGCAGCCAGTGCGGCCTGACCGGGCAACCTTGTAATTTCACACGCGACCCAAGGTCACACACTTGGCAGTGGTCAGGGTGGGGTCTCCCACCTTATATGTCATCCCATGACACTCTGGATCCTGTTCGCCCTAATGACCGGCCTTGCGGCCCTGTCTATTCTCGTGCCGCTGCGCCGTGGCGGCGACGCGCTGACGGCCGCCTCTGCAAACCGGACAGCCGACGAGGCTGTCTACAAGGCCCAACTCGAGGAAGTCGATCGCGACCTTCAGCGGGGCCTTGTAGATGCGGTGCAAGCAGACGCAGCCCGGACCGAAATTGCGCGCCGCCTTTTGGCCGCCCACCGGCAGAACAAGGGCGAGACGCAAAAGGCGGGAACCGGTGCGGCCCGGCTCGTGCAACTGCTGGCTTCGCTGCTGCTGCCAGCCGCAGCACTGGGGCTTTATCTCTGGCTCGGATCGCCGCACCAGCCTGACCAGCCGCTGGAGGCCCGGCTGCAGTCCGATCCTGAAGGCCAGCCGGTCGATGTGCTGGTTGCGCGGGTCGAACGGCATCTTGCCGCCAATCCACAAGATGGTCAGGGCTGGGACGTTCTGGCCCCGGTCTACATGAGCCTTGGCAGACCCCAGGATGCGGCGCAGGCCTATGCCAACGCTATCCGCCTCAACGGCGCGAGTGAAGCGCGCGAATCGAGTTACGGCGAGGCACTCGTCGTTGCCGCCGAAGGGCTTGTGACAGCGGAGGCACGCGCGGCATTCGACCGGGCCGTGAAACTGGACCCTTCGGCGCCCAAGCCCCGGTTCTTCCTCGCCCTGGCTCTCGGGCAAGACGGTAAGCGCGAGGAAGCCATTGCAGCCTGGAAGGGCTTGCTGCAAGGCGCCGACCCGCGCGCAATATGGGTGCCTGCCGCCGAACAGGAACTGGCACAACTCGAAGGCAGGCTGCCTTCGAACCTGCAGCCGCCTCGTGGTCCGGCGGCTGCGGATGTCGAGGCGGCGGCAGCTTTGAGTGATGGCGAACGGACCGACATGATCCGGTCCATGGTTGACGGGCTGAAGACGCGGCTTGAGGCGGAGGGCGGCTCGGCGGAAGACTGGCTTCGGCTGATCCGGGCGCAGTCGGTAATGGGAGACAAGGACGCTGCAAGGGCAAGCGTCGCCCGGGCGCGGGAGGCGTTGCAGGGTGACGCTGCTGCGCTTGAAGCTCTGAACCGGGCCGAGGCTGACAATGGTCTTGGCTCATAGGCCGGACCTGAGAGAACGACAAAGACGGTGGCCAATGCCGGCCGCCAGTCACGCAAGAGGGATGCGGGACGCGACATGACACGAAAGCAACGACGGTTGACGCTGATCGGGGCCGCTGCCGTGGTACTGGCCTCGGCTGCAGGCCTGATCCTTTATGCGCTCAATGACCAGATCGTCTTTTTCCAGACGCCGACCGATGTGGTCGCCAAGCAGATCCCGTCCGGCCAGCGCATTCGCCTCGGCGGCCTTGTGGAAGAGGGGTCTATCGAGCGTTCCGATGATGCGAGGGTCAGCTTCCGGGTGACGGATACGGCGAATACGGTGCCCGTCACCTATGTCGGTATTCTGCCCGACCTGTTCCGCGAAGGGCAGGGTGTGGTGACCGAAGGCATTGTCGGCCCCGACGGGATCTTTCGAGCGGACAACGTGCTTGCCAAGCATGACGAGAACTATGTGCCCAAGGAAGTCGCCGATGCGCTGAAGGCGCAAGGCGTCTGGAAGGGCGACGAAGCCACAGCGCAGTGAGTCTGGACGTCTTGCTGCTCTGAGGACAGCGAAGCGGCCTGAACTGCATTCCTGTTGCGCCTTGCGGCCGTGGCTTCAGAGGGGCACAGGCGTTAACCGGACAACACCACCGGACGAGGGACCGATGATCGTAGAGACAGGACATTTCGCGCTGGCGCTGGCCTTCGTGCTGGCGCTGATCCAGTCCGTGGTGCCGGTCTGGGGCGCAGTCACGGACGACAGGCGGCTGATGCAGACGGCCGCACCTGTTGCCAATGTCATGTTCGCGCTGGTGACCCTGTCTTTCGCCGCCTTGACCTGGGCTTATCTTGCCTCCGACTTCTCGGTGGTCAATGTGTGGGAGAACTCACATTCGGCCAAGCCGTTGATCTTCAAGATCTCGGGTGTCTGGGGCAACCACGAAGGGTCGATGCTGCTGTGGGTTCTGATCCTGGTGATGTTCGGCAGCCTGGTGGCGCTGTTCAGCGGCAACGTTCCCGCGCAACTGAGGGCAACTGTTCTGGGTGTACAGGCCTGGATCACGGCTGCCTTTCTCCTTTTCGTGCTGGCGACGTCCAATCCTTTCGAGCGGATCGCGAATGCACCGATCGAGGGCAATGACCTCAATCCGCTGCTGCAGGACATTGGCCTGGCGATCCATCCTCCACTGCTGTATCTCGGTTATGTTGGCTTCTCGATTACGTTCTCTTTCGCTGTCGCGGCACTGATCCTCGGCCGGATTGACGCTGCCTGGGCGCGCTGGGTGCGTCCCTGGGCCCTGCTGGCCTGGGTGTTCCTGACCCTCGGCATTTCGATGGGTTCCTATTGGGCCTATTATGAACTTGGCTGGGGCGGCTGGTGGTTCTGGGATCCGGTCGAGAATGCCTCGTTCATGCCCTGGCTGGCCGGGACCGCCCTGCTGCACTCCGCCATCGTGATGGAGAAGCGCGAGGCGCTGAAAGTCTGGACTGTTCTCCTGGCCATCTTCACCTTCTCGCTGTCGTTGCTCGGCACTTTCCTGGTGCGCTCGGGCGTCCTGACCAGCGTTCATGCCTTCGCGGTCGATCCGGAGCGCGGGCTGTTCATTCTCGTCATCCTCTGCATCTTCATCGGCGGTTCCTTCACGCTCTACGCCTGGCGGGCCCCCATGTTGAAACAGGGGGGGCTGTTCGCGCCAATCAGCCGCGAAGGAGCGCTGGTCCTCAACAACCTGTTCCTGACGGCCGCAACGGTGTCCGTGCTTGTCGGCACTCTTTATCCGTTGGCACTCGAAGCCGTGACCGGCGAGAAGATCTCGGTCGGCGCGCCGTTCTTCAACCTGACCTTCGGACCGTTGATGATCCCGCTGTTGCTGGCCGTGCCCTTCGGGCCGTTGCTGGCCTGGAAGCGTGGCGATCTTCTTGCAGCAACACAACGGCTCTATGCCGCCTTTGGCCTGGCCCTCGTCGCAGCCCTTGCCGTGTTTTGGCTCTGGGGCATGAAACAGGTTCTGGCGCCGATTGGCGTCGGGCTGGCGGTTTGGATCATGGCTGGTTCGATTGCCGAACTGGTGACACGCACAAGGATCAGCGAAATCGGACTGTCGCGCGGGCTATCCCGTCTTGCTGGTCTGCCGCGCTCGGCCTTTGGAACAACCTTCGGTCATTTCGGCATCGGGGTGACACTTCTGGGCATCGTGATGTCGTCCGCCTTCCAGACCGAACTCGTGCGCACCGTGCGTCCCGGCGATACGTTTGACGTCGGTGCGTATCAACTCGTGTTCTCCGGCATTGCGCCGCGCCAGGGGCCGAATTTTACTGAGCAGGTCGGGCATTTCTCCGTACGCCAGGGTGGCGCGGAAATCGCTGCCATGGATCCGTCAAAACGGATCTATCAGGCGCGAGGCATGCCGACCACAGAAGCGGCGATCCTGACCTTCGGCTTTTCGCAGCTCTATGTATCGCTTGGGGAGACACGCGATGACGGTGCGGTCGACATTCGTGCCTACTTCAAGCCCATGATCACGCTGATCTGGCTGGGTACGCTGGTCATGTCCATTGGTGGGCTCATTTCGATCACCGACCGGCGGCTGCGTGTCGGTGCCCCCAAGCCGGCACGCGGAAAGGCAGCAGGCCTTTCGCCGGCTGAATGAAGGACCATGGCATGACTTCAATGGCACGTTACGGTTTTCTGCTGGTGCTCCTCGCCGCGCTGATGCTGCCGGTCGCCCCGGTTCAAGCCTTGGCACCGGATGAGGTGCTGCAGGACGCCGGGCTGGAGACGCGCGCGCGGGCACTGTCCTCGGAACTGCGCTGCATGGTCTGCCAGAACCAGTCCATTGACGACAGCGACGCGCCGCTGGCGAAGGATCTTCGAGTTCTGGTGAGGGAAAGGCTGGTTGCCGGCGATACGGATGCGCAGGTGATTGACTACCTGGTCTCGCGCTACGGCGAATACGTGCTGCTGAAGCCGCGGATGGCCTGGCATACCCTTGCGCTCTGGATCGCCGGTCCTCTGGCGCTGGTGGCCGGGCTCGCAACGGCCTTTGTTGCCTTGCGGCGTCGTCGCGATAGCGGTGCAGACATGATTGTGGGGACGCCGGGTCTCAGCGAGGCGGAGAGAAGTGAACTCAGCCGGATCCTGAACGAGGACACGGGTGGAAAAGGTTAGGCTGCCGCCGCCATGGTCGTCAGACGTACCTTGATGAAGCGCATCGTGCGCTGCGCGTCAATGACGGTAAGGATCCGAAACTGATCGATCCAGTTGTCCGCCGCGGCCGGGTTGGACTTCATTTGCCGCGCCCTTGCCTTGCAAAGTGCGCCGAAGGCGGTCTCGCCGATGTCGAGGGCCCGGCACAGGACGGCGATCGCCTCGATGTCCTGGCGGACCATGACATTGCGGACGAATTTTTCGTCGACGGTGCTCAACTGGGCGAGCAGGTAAGACAGATCATAGAGATCGTTGGCCAGGCTGTACTCGATGACGACCTGGTCAATGGCGCGATGCCCGTCCCGAATGTCTTTCAGCGCTACTTTGGTGTTGAGCCTTGCCTTGCGGCGCTCGATCTTGGAATCGTCGACCAGGAGGCTGGCTTCGCGGAACAGATCGCGTGCGACACGCTCATTGTTCTCGAAAATGTGGCGCAGCTTCGCCTGCCGATCCTCTGGCAGCATCGCCAGAAGCTTCTCGAAGTTGGCTTTATTGAGGTCGTGGCGCTCGGTCAGGGACTCGCGCAAGGTCGTGTCCGCCTCCGCAAGCTTCACCAGGAGCCGCCCGCCCCAGTCGGAGAGTTCGGCGCTTGTGTTTGCAGCGACAGATCTTCGGACCGGTTGTTCGCCGCGTTCGAGCAGGACGTCCGTCACGCGCGCCTGAAGGGCATCGCGTTTGGAGATCGCCAACAGGTGATCCTGTCCCTTGGTCTTGGCCAGGGTATAGAGATCGTCATCGGTCAGGACCGGCGAGTTTTCGAGGATCGGGGCGGCGACGACAGCAGTGTCATTGGCGAGCTTGAGCACCAGTTCACGCGGCGTGGTCTCGATGGATCCGATCTGCTGTGACAGGACACGCCGCCCGTCATCATCGACGACATCGAGCAGGTTGATCAGGACATCGTTGAACAGGGCAAGTTCTTCGTTGGTGTAACGCTCGGCACCGTCAACAAAGAGGGTCGCGACGTGCCCCATCAGTTCACGTCGTTTGTCGCTGCTGCTTTCGCGCGCCAGGTCGACCAATGATGCCAGCATGTCCGCCCCAAGTATCAAGTTTGAAACTGTCCCTAAGGGAGGAAGGTAACTGTGAAGCCTTTACAGAGGGATAAGGGGCCCAAGTAAACCGGCGCATATCTCGGAAAAAATGAGGCCAGACTTGTAACGTGTTGCGATGTCGTTCCCCAAAGTAACATTACAAAGGATTAATCCGCCCGACAGGCGGCTGTAAGGCGACGCTCTCCATATTGGCGAGGAAGGACGAGGGATATGTCCCCGCGTGTTCCCGTCCGGTTCTGTTTCGCTCCAGACCTCCAAGGAGAGCCTTATGAACAATACCGCCATTGTCGCCCGCAACTTCCCTGGCTCACGCCGCTCGCGTCTGCTTGCCGGTGCCATGGTGCTTGGACTGGCCGGTGTTCTCAGTGCCCAGACCATCCTGCCTGGGCAGCCTGCGTTTGCCGAAGCTGTTCGGGTGCAGAGTGCGGCCCCGGCCGACTTCTCGCAGGTTGTCACCGCCGTCCAGCCGGCCGTCGTCAGCGTCCGCGTCAAGCAGGCGCCCGAGCCGCAGATGATGAACTTTGGCAACCGTGGCCAGCAGGGTTTCGGCATCCCCGGCCTTGACGGGCTGCCTGATGGGCATCCCTTGCAGCGGTTTTTCGAGCGCAAGGGGGAAGGCCAGCGTGGCCAACCGCGCGGCGAGCCGAAGGCCTATGGCATGTCGCAGGGCTCAGGCTTCTTCATCAGCGATGACGGCTATGTCGTCACCAATCACCATGTGATCGACAAGGGAACCGAGTTCACCGTCATCGACAACGAAGGCAATGAACTGGAAGCCCGCCTGATCGGCGCCGATCCGCGGACAGACCTTGCGTTGTTGAAAGTCGAGGGCGACGAGCCGTTCACATATGTCCGCTTTGCCGACGACGCCCCGGCTGTGGGCGAGTGGGTTGTTGCCATCGGTAACCCCTTCGGCCTTGGCGGTACGGTGACGGCAGGCATCGTGTCGGCACGCGGCCGCGACATTGGCGCTGGACCTTATGACGACTTTATCCAGATCGACGCGCCCGTGAACCGGGGCAACTCTGGTGGCCCCGCCTTCAACATGAAAGGCGAAGTGATCGGCGTGAACGCTGCGATCTTCTCGCCGTCCGGCGGCAACGTCGGTATCGCCTTCGCCATTCCGGCGTCGACGGCAACTGATGTGGTCGGTGACCTCAAGGACCGGGGCGCCGTGGTGCGAGGCTGGCTTGGCGTCCAGATCCAGCCCGTGACGGGAGACATTGCTGACAGTCTTGGTCTTGCCAAAGCGGAAGGTGCCATCGTCTCCGATCCCCAGAATGGCAGCCCTGCAGACAAGGCGGGGATCAAGGCGGGTGACACGATCCTCAAGGTCGACGGCAAGCCGATCAAGGGCCCGCGTGACCTGTCGCGGATGATTGCTGCCTATGCTCCGGATACCAAGGTGAAGCTCACCGTTTGGCGTGATGGTGTAGAGGAGGACGTGACCGTTACGCTTGGTACACTCAATGACCCGGACGCCGTTGCGCAGGTCACGCCATCGGTGTCTGGCAGCACCCAGCTTGCCGATCTCGGCATCGAGGTCACCGGTGCAAAGCGGGCCGGCCTGGACGTGGACGGTGTAGTTGTGACGGCCATCGATCCCGATGGTCCGGCGGCCGAGAAGGGTCTGCGGGAAGACGACATCATCGCCGAAGTCGCGGGCCAGAAGGTCACCTCAGCCAGGGACGTGGAGAAGGCAATTGCCAAGGCGGAAAAGGATGGCCGCAAGGCCGTGCTGATGCGCGTCTTCAGCGATGACGCTTCGCGCTTCGTCGCAGTCCCGCTGGCCTGACCCCAGACCGGAGCCTGACCGCCCGCCGCGCTTGACGTGTCCGCTGCCTCGGCGTCGAAGCGTGGCCGGCAGGACCCTCCACCCGGGCAGTCCGCCCCGCACCTTTGCCCGGTGGAGCCAGGAGGGTCCGCAGTTCCCCGAAAGGGAACTGCGGACCCTATTCCATCTCCCGCCCCAACTCAGGTACAAGTAACCCATGATGCGGATTCTGATCATCGAAGACGACAAGCAGGCCTCGGCTTATCTGGCCAAGGGGCTGAAGGAAGTCGGTCACATGGCCGATCAGGCCAGTGACGGCGAGGAGGGCCTGGAAATGGCCTCCGCGGGCTCCTATGACGTTCTTGTCGTCGACCGGATGCTGCCGAAGCGGGACGGGTTGTCCGTCGTGCAGTCCCTGCGCAAGGCCGGCAACCAAACGCCGGTCCTGATCCTTTCGGCGCTCGGTCAGGTGGACGACCGTGTCACCGGATTGCGGGCTGGTGGAGATGATTATCTGCCCAAGCCCTTTGCATTCACCGAGTTGCTCGCGCGCATCGAAGCACTAGGCCGTCGCCCCAAAGCCGGCGGCGAGGTCGAGACAGTGTACCGGGTCGCTGATCTGGAACTCGACCGTCTGGCGCACCGCTGCACCCGGGCCGGCAAGGACATCCCGCTGCAGCCCCGCGAATTCCGCCTGCTGGAATACCTGATGCAGCACGCCGGTCAGGTGGTGACCCGGACCATGTTGCTGGAGAATGTCTGGGAGTATCATTTCGATCCGCAGACCAATGTCATCGACGTGCATATCTCGCGGCTGCGCTCGAAGATCGACAAGGACTTCGACACCCCCCTCCTGCACACCGTACGCGGTGCCGGCTACACGATCCGCAATGGTGCCGGCCGTGACAGCGCTGGCTAGGCTTCTCCGGACGACGGCGTTCAAGCTTTCGCTGCTCTATCTTGCCGTCTTTACCGGGCTGTCCGGATTCCTGTTTGTTTCTATCTCGCGCAACACCGATACGCTGATGACCGAGCAGGTGGTGCAGACGGTCGATGCCGAAATCGAGGGCCTTGCCGACCAATATGCCCGCGGTGGGGCGAGGGCACTGGTTACCGCCATCGACAGCCGCGCCAGGCGGCCGGATGCAAGCCTCTATCTGTTCGTCGACTTCGCCGGCAATGTCCTGGCCGGCAACATCTCGCGCCTGCCGACCACCGTTCTGGAAGAGGCGGATGGCGGGGTTCGACGGGTGAAATACGCCCGTGGCGACGGCGAGACAGAGCGTGAAGCGGTGGTGCGCACCTTCGAGGTGCCCGGCGGCTTCCGGCTGCTGGTCGGACGCGATCTTGGAGAGCAGACGCGGTTTCGAGATATTCTGGGCGGGGCGCTGCGGGTCTGGCTGATCGTGGTGGTGGTGCTCGCGCTGGTGACCTGGGCCTTTGTCAGCCGCAGGGTGCTGAAGCGCATCGATGCCATTGCCGCCTCAAGTCGCCAGATCATGGATGGCAACCTGTCGCAGCGGCTGCCGCTTGCCGGCAATGGCGATGAATTCGACCGGCTTGCCATCAGTCTCAACGCCATGCTGGAGCGCATCGAGCAACTGATGCAGAACCTGCGTGATGTGACCGACAACATTGCCCATGATCTGAAGACGCCGCTGACACGGCTGCGGACACGGCTGGAGACGACCTTGAGCGAGGCGCGCGGAGAAGCGGACCTGCGCGAGTCGATGGAAGCCACCATCGAAGACAGCGAAGGGCTCATCCGGATCTTTGATGCGCTGCTGCGAATTGCTCGTGTAGAGGCGATGTCGCCGGATGGCGGCCTGCAGCCGGTGGATGTGGCGGCGATTGCCGAGGAACTGGCTGATCTTTACGCACCGGTGCTGGAGGATGAGGGCGGCAGTTTGAAGCTGGACCTGCGTCCGGTTCAAACCGCGTTGGGGAACCGGGAACTGATCGCACAGGCCCTGGTGAACCTGATCGAGAATGCCTTGAAATATGCCCGGTCCGAGAATGGACAGCCCCTGGCAATCACCGTAATGGTCAGGCAGGAAAAGGACCGGATTCTGCTGTCCGTGGCCGACAATGGCCCCGGCATTGGCGTGAAGGACCGTGACCGGGTTCTTGATCGCTTTGTTCGCCTGGAACAGAGCCGGACGGAGCCTGGCTACGGTCTCGGCCTCAGTCTGGTGCGGGCCATTGCAAGGCTGCATGGCGGTGCACTGGCGCTGGAGGATGCTGGGCCAGGGCTCAAGGCGCAAATCGACCTGATGGTTGCGCCGGCGGCAAAAGCGGGAGGCGAGGAAATCGATGGCACGGACAGGAGCTGAAGCGGGGGTGGGCCTTTCGCTGCACCAGCGGATTGTGATCGTGCCGCTGGCGATTGATCCGAACCGGGGTCGTGGCTTCCTTGACGACCTTGTCAGCCGGGCAAATGCCGACACCGGAGCCAACACCGGAGCCAACACCGGGGCAGAGAGCCAGCTTCTTCTTGATCTGCTGGACGGGGATGACAGGCTCAAGCAGTTCCTCGGTGCTGTGATGGCCAACTCGGCCTATCTGCGTGACCTGTGCCTGCTGGATCCTGCACGGCTCGGGCGGATCCTGATCACGGATCCCGATGCCCGGATCGTCGCGATGATCGAGGCGGCGCGCGATGCCCGCGCCGACAGCGAAGCCGATCTCATGCGCGTTCTGCGCAAGCTGAAGCAGGAACTTGCCCTCTCGCTTGGCCTCGCCGATATCGCTGGCGCAATTGACCTTGATGTGGTGACGCGGGCGCTTGCCGAATTTGCCGATGCTGCGTTGACGGCGGCGATCCGTTTCTGCCTGCGCGATCTGGCAGCACGGGGACGCTTCGAGATTGCCGATCCGGACCAGCCGGAAGTGAATTCCGGCCTGATCGTCCTGGCGATGGGCAAGCACGGCGCGTTCGAGCTGAACTATTCTTCCGATATCGACCTTATCGTGCTCTTCGATCCGGCAATCACCCCGATGCGTGGCAGGGCCGAGGCTCCGGTCGAGTTCGTGCGGCTGACCAAGCGCTTTGTGAAAATCATGCAAGAACGGACCGGCGACGGTTATGTGTTCCGCACCGACTTGCGCCTGCGGCCTGACCCCGGCGCAACGCCGGTCGCCGTTTCAGTCCCCGGCGCGCTCACCTATTATGAGGCGCTGGGCCAGAACTGGGAGCGGGCAGCGCTGATCAAGGCCCGTCCCTGCGCCGGTGACCTCAAGGCCGGTGATGCCTTCCTGCACGAGATCGTCCCCTTCATCTGGCGCAAATACCTCGATTTTGCAGCGATTGCCGACGTGCATTCGATCAAGCGCCAGATCCACATGCACAAAGGGCACGGCAAGATCGCTGTGGCCGGGCACAATGTGAAACTCGGGCGCGGCGGCATCCGCGAGGTCGAGTTTTTCGTCCAGACGCAGCAGTTGATTGCCGGCGGACGGAACCCCGAATTACGGGGCCGCCGGACGCTGGAGATGCTGGAGAGACTCGTGGCTTCCGGCTGGATCGAGGAGGAGGCGCGGGCTGATCTGACGGCCGCCTATCGCTTTTTGCGCGGTGTCGAGCACCGCATCCAGATGCTGAACGACGAACAGACCCATCTTCTGCCGCAGGACGACGAGGGGCTGTTGCGCGTCGCCTATCTCTGTGGCTTTGAAACGCGCGCTGCCTTCGAAGCGAAATTGCTCGTGCATCTGCAGAATGTCCAGCGTCACTACGCCGACCTGTTCGAGGACGAGCCTGAGTTGGCGTCTGAACTCGGCAATCTCGTCTTCACAGGAGACGATGACGATCCGGATACGCTGCAGACCCTGTCGGGCCTCGGGTATCGGCAGCCATCCGATGCGGCCAAGGTGATCAAGGCCTGGCATTTCGGCCGCTATCCGGCGATGCGGTCAACAAAGGCGCGCGAGCGTCTGACGGAACTGCATCCGGTGCTGATCTCTGCGCTCGCCAAGACAGACAATGCGGATGCGGCGCTGCGAGCCTTCGATGCGTTTCTGGCGCGGTTGCCAGCCGGGGTGCAGCTGTTTTCGCTGCTGCGCTCAAATCCGCATCTCCTGCATATGCTGGCAACGGTCATGGGCTCGGCTCCGCGTCTCGCGGAGACGGTGGCGCGACGCGTGCATGTTCTGGATGCGGTACTCGATCCGGCGTTCTATGGCTCGATGCCGAGCCGCGAGGAGTTCCGCAACGGGCTCGATCTGACCCTCGCGCAGGCGCGCTATTACGAAGAAGCCCTCGACCGGGCGCGGATCTTTGCGCAGGAGCAGCAGTTTCTCATCGGTCTGCGGCTACTCTCGGACACCTTGAGCGGCGATCAGGTTGGCTATGCGCTCGCACGTCTCGCAGAGGTCGTGGTCGACCGGATCCTGACCCGGGTGGACGCGCATGTGGCGGAGAGCCACGGCCATGTTCCCGGCGGCAACCATGCCGTGATTGCCATGGGCAAGCTGGGCGGCGAGGAGATGACGGCAACGTCCGATCTCGATCTCATTTTGCTGTATGATGTGCCGGAAGATGCATCCCAGTCCGATGGTGTGCGGCCGCTGGCCATCAGCCAGTATTATATCCGCCTGACCCAGCGTCTCGTGACGGCGCTGTCGGCCCAGACTGCCGAAGGCTCGCTGTACGAGGTTGACTTCCGCCTGCGTCCGTCCGGCAACGCAGGGCCGCTGGCAACCAGCCTCACGGCCTTCGAGACCTACCAGAAATCCGAGGCCTGGACCTGGGAGCACATGGCGCTGACCCGTGGTCGGGTCATTGCTGCTTCTTCTTCCGCCTTCGCGGACAGGGTAACGGCTTTCCTGCATGACACGCTGCGCCAGCCTCGGGATCGGGGGAAGGTCGCTGCGGATGTCGCCGCAATGCGGGCCCGGATCGAGAAGGAAAAGGGCACGAAAGACATCTGGGACCTGAAGCAGGTCGCCGGCGGGCTGGTGGATATCGAATTCATTGCCCAATTCCTGCAACTGGTTGATGGGCCGAGCCATCCGCAGATCCTGGCGCAGAACACAGGCGAAGTCCTGGCGCGGGCCCTTGATGCCGGTGTCATCGATGCCGATGTTGCTGGCAGGTTGTCGACAGCGCTGCGGCTATACCACCGCCTGACGCAAGTGATGCGGATGACACTTGCGGGCTCCTTCAAGGTGGCCGAGGCCCCGCGAGGGGTTGTCGACCTGCTGCTCACCGCGAGCGCTGCCCCGGATCTGCGCCGTCTCGAACTGGAACTGAGTGAAACGCAACAGATGGTGCGGCAGCTGTTTGAACGGCTTGTCGGGCCGGTGGCGCTGCCAGAAAGCCCTGACACACTCTGAAGATCAGGCGGCGTGGGCTTCCTGGGCGAGGGGCAGGGTGAAGGTTACGGTTGTCCCCTGTCCCGGAACCGAGGCAAGGGTCAGCGCTCCGCCCTGGAGTTCGACCAGCGAGCGGGCGATGGCCAATCCGAGACCTGAGCCTTTGTGCGTCTTGGTGAACTGGTTCTCGACCTGGACGAAGGGCTGGGCCAGACGCTCGATATCGGCCTTGCGAATTCCGATGCCTGTGTCCTTGATCTCGAACCGGGCCATGCCGCCGCGCTGTGTGACCGTGAGCCTGACCTGACCGCTGTCCGGCGTGAACTTGACGCCGTTTGACAGGAGGTTGAGCAGAACCTGCTTGAGGGCGCGTCGGTCTGCGGCAATGACCAGGCCCTGCGGCATGGTGCAGGTCACGTCGATGGACTTTTCCTGGGCCGGGGCGCGAATGATGCGGATGGCTTCATCGATGACGGTGCCGGCATCAAGGGCTGCAACATTCATGTCCATGCGGCCTGCTTCGATCTTCGACATGTCGAGGATGTCGTTGATCACGTTCAGCAGGTAGGTGCCGCTGTCATAGATGTCGCGGCAATATTCGGCATAGCGCTCCGAGCCGATCGGGCCGAACATCGATTTGTCCATGATATCGGAGAAACCGATGATCGCGTTCAACGGTGTGCGCAGTTCATGCGAGATGTTGGCAAGGAATTCAGACTTGGCACGGTTGGCGTTTTCCGCGTTTGTCTTTTCCTCGGAGTATTTCTCGGCCAGTTCCACGAGCTGCTGAGCCTGCATCTCGAGGGTCTGGCGGGATTTACGCAGGTCCGAGATGGTGGCGATCAGACGGCGCTCGCTCTCCATCAGGCGTTCTTCCTGGCGCTTCAGGGCGGTGATGTCGGTGCCGACCGAAACGAAGCCGCCGTCCTTGGTCCGGCGTTCCGAGATCTGCAGCCAGCGGTCATCATCCAGTTGCGCCTCGTAGCTTGCATTGCTGCCTGCGATGGGGGCAGGGCCGCGGGCGGGGATGGTGGTGATGTGCGAGTTCCGCGCGGCAGCCATCACCTTGGTGTAGGGCGTACCGGGGCGCACGGCGCTGTCGGGAAGATTGTGCAGTGACTGGTAATTGGAGTTGCAGATGACAAGTTCATTGTCCGAATTCCAGAGAACAAAGGCCTCGGAAATCGTTTCGATAGCATCCCGCAGCCGCAGGTCCGCTGTCCGGCTCTGCTCGGCCAATTCATGCTGTTCAGTGACGTCGATGCAGATGCCGATCAGATGCGGTTCGCTGCGGCCCGGTTCTGTCTGGACTTCCCCGCGCGCCCGAAGCCACACCCATGACCCGTTGGCGTGACGCATCCGGAACATCCGGTCGACGGTCGTCTCGCCGGAGGTCAGGAGGCTTTCGGCAAGGGCGTAAAGGTCAATGTCATCGGCATGTGTCAGTTCTGAAATCTCTGAAAAGCCGAGGATGTCATCCTTTGGCTCACGCCCGAGCATGTCGTAGAGCGAGGCGGACCAGAACACGCGCCCCCTTGCGAGGTCCCAGTCGAACAGGCCGCAACGGCCATGGGCAAGCGCCGTATCGATGCGGGCCCGTGTAGCCGCATAGATCTCATCCGCCTGCTCGGCGCGGGTGGCTTGCGAGAAGAAGCCGTAGACCAGCACCAGCAGTACGGTGGCGGTGCCGACGAACAGCGTCACATTTGCTGAAACATCGCCGCGCCATTCGGCGAAGATGTCCTTCTCCGGCTGCATCACAGCGACCATGCCAAGACGGCCGCTGAGATGATGCACGGTGGCCAGTGCTGGATTGCCACTGTCCTTGTTGATGGTCAGCACCCCCGCGCGGGCGCCGAAAACCGTCAACGGCTGCGAAGGGCCAAAGACATCAGCGATCATCTGGCCTTCAAACTCGGTCTGCAGCGGAGCGCTGGCAACGATCAAGCCGGTCGGGTCGGTGACGAGAATGACGCGGCCTTCTCCTGTTGCGCCGGCCGGTAAGGCGTCGGCCAGGACCCGTTGCAGGGCGGAGCGATAGCCCACATCCGGCAATTGGCTTTCCTCCGAGCCGACGCGCGCGGAGAGAACGGAGGCGATGAGGGAGATTTCGTCGCGGGCCTGCAGTTCGACGTCCTGGTAGTCGAACGACAGTTCAAGCACGCGGTAGACGGCGAGGCTGGCGATAAAGACCAGGCACAGGACCGGGATCAGGCGGCGGAACAGGGGTTCGGTGCGCAGCAGGCGCTGGTAGGTCGGCTGTGCCAGCAGGCGAATATGCCCGGTCAGCGTGCCGCTTTTCTTTCCAGCTGTAATCTGGGCAAGGCGTCGCATGGACGCGCTGCCGGCAAATGCCCGCGCCATCGGTAGAGCCCCGATTGTCTTGAAAAAACGTCGATCCGGTAAGCAGTTACGTCCGAATCAATTGCATTTGAATCCACGAACCGGCTTTTGTCCAGTGGCTGACGGGAAATTTTTGGTTAACGCCTCAACTCAAATTGGAGGTGATGCGTTAACCTTTTGCTAAGTGCTTGAAATCGGACTCTTAAGCCAGGCAGCGTTCGACAATGTCTCGCGTGTCCTTTGACAGGATGGCAGAACCCGCGATGCGGGTCAGGACCCCTTCGGCGAGCCCGGCACGCACCGGCTCGAGGGCCTGCCAAGACCGGAAGGCGGAAACGAGCCTTGCGGCAAGCTGCGGATTGCGCTGGTCGAGCCGTTCGACAACATCGCCAAGGAACACGAACCCCGCCCCGTCCGCCCGCGTGAACTGGGACTGATTGCCGGTTGAAAAGGCGCCGATCAGGGCGCGCACCCGGTTTGGATTGGAGAAGTCGAAAGCGGGATGCCGGGTCAGGGCGTCGATCTGGGTCAGGGCTGTGTCTGCCGGGTTGGTTGCCTGCACCGTAAACCACTTGTCCATTGCGAGCGGATGTCCGCCGTGGCGCTTTTCGAAGGCGGCAAGCGCATCCGAAGCGCCAGCCAGTTGCTCGTGGACAAGGACGGTTAGCGCGGCCAGACGGTCGGTCATGTTGTCCGCCTCGCGGGCATGCCGCGCGACAATCTCCTCCCGGTCGTCCCGGTCCGAGACAGCAAGGTAACCGAGGCACAGGCCTTTCAGGGCACGCTCGCCGGCATCGGCTGCGGATGGAGTGAACGGGCGCTGTCCGAGCGTTTCGGCGTGGGCGACGAACGCCTCGACATGCGCGCTGCCGATTGCCGAGCGCAGCATCCTGCGTGCCGCGAGTATCGTAACAGGTTCAACGTCCTTGCCGATTTCCCGCGCCAGATCGGCCTCGCCGGGCAGATTAAGCACCTGCGCCCTGAACGCCGGATCGAGGGTAGAATTGCTCAAGACCTCGCCGAAGGCGGTGACGAGGGCGGTATCGACCGTCACCGCCTGACCTTGGCGCAGGCCGGCATAGAGCCGCATCAGTTCGCGCGTGGCAAGATCCTGCGCTGCCTGCCAGCGGTTGAAGGGATCGCTGTCATGCCGCAGCTGAAACAGCAGGTCTGCGGGCGACTGCGACGCGCTCAGGGTCACAGGCGCGGAAAAGCCACGCAACAGGGACAGGACCGGCCGGCCGGAAACGTCGGCAAACGTGAAAGTTTGACTGCGCTCGGAAAGGAGCAGGACATCGCCGTTGGCTTGATCCGTTTCCTGCGGACGCAGGTCCAGATCCTCCCCATTACCGCCGAGGAAACCGAAGCGCAGCGGGATCAGCATCGGCTGCTTGCTGTCCTGGCCTGGGGTCGGCGCCAGGCTCTGGGTCAGGGTCAGCGAGGCCGCGCCGCTCCCTGCGTCATGGACAAGGTTCACCTCGACGCGCGGCGTGCCCGACTGCTCGTACCACAAGGAGAACTGGGTCAGATCGCGGCCACTCACGTCTGCAAAGCAGGCGAGAAACTGCTCGATGGTCGCCGCATCGCCGTCATGGCGCCGGATATAAAGATCCATGCCTTTGCGAAAATCTGTTTCGCCGAGCAAGGTCTTCAGCATGCGGACGACTTCGGCCCCTTTCTCGTAGACCGTGGCCGTGTAGAAATTGTTGATCTCGCGATAGGCGCGCGGGCGCACCGGATGCGCCAGCGGACCGGCATCTTCGGGAAACTGATGTGATTTCAGAAGGCGCACATCGGCGATGCGCTTCACCGGGCGCGAGCGCATGTCGGAGCTGAACTCCTGGTCGCGGAAGACGGTGAGGCCTTCTTTCAGGCAGAGCTGGAACCAGTCGCGGCAAGTGATGCGGTTGCCGGTCCAGTTGTGGAAATACTCATGCGCGATCACGGCCTCGACATGGGCATAGTCCTGGTCTGTCGCCGTTTCCGGATCAGCCAGAACATACTTGTCGTTGAAGATGTTGAGGCCCTTGTTCTCCATCGCGCCCATGTTGAAGTCGGACACGGCGACGATGTTGAACACGTCGAGGTCATATTCGAGACCAAACACCTGTTCGTCCCATGTCATCGAGCGCTTGAGCGAACCCATCGCCCAGCCACACATGTCTTCCTTGCCCGGCTCGACATAGATGCCAAGCTCGACGTTTCGGCCTGAGGCGGTGGTGAAACGGTCCTTTACGCAAGCGAGAGTGCCGGCGACGAGGGCGAAGAGATATGCGGGCTTGGGATGCGGGTCATGCCAGACGGCAAAGTGGCGGCTGGTGCCCGGCAGGCGACCGCTGTCCTTCAGGTTGCCATTGCCAAGCAGGACAGGAGCCTCGTCCAGCTCTGCCTCGATCCGGGTCGTGTAGACAGAAAGGACATCCGGCCGGTCGAGGAAATAGGTGATCCGCCGAAACCCTTCCGCCTCGCACTGCGTGCAATAGGTGCCTGACGAACGGTAGAGCCCCATCAGCGTGCTGTTGGCATCCGGGTTGAGCTGGGTTTGGATCTCCAGCCGGAACGGCTCTGATGGCGGACGCAGCAGCGACAAGGCTGACGGCGTTGCCGAGAATTCGTCCGCCGACAGAGCATGTCCGTCGAGCTGCAGGCGTTCCAGTTGCAGTCCATCGCCGTCCAGCGTGAGAGGTGTACCGGCGAGGGTGCCTGGAGCACGGCGGATCGACAGTACCGCCTTGACGCGCGTGGAAGCCGGATGCAGCCAGACGTCGAGATCGACCGTATCGATGCAGTAGGCGGGTGGCCGGTAGTCTTCGAGCCGGACAACGGTCTGGTCATGCGTCGACATGGGGGTACTCCTGCGGCAGGCGTCGGTATGCTGCGGTTTAGCCAGACCGGCCTCGCCCGTCACGCGGCCTTTTCGATGATCAGGCCGAAGCAGGTGGAGGCAAATCCGTCGATGGACAATTTCATGTGCGGCGCGCCATCGGTCCAGCACTGGGTGAGGATCGCCGGCCAGTCGTTCACGTAAGGCGGAATGTCGATGAACTGGTCCATCGGCGCTTTGCCAATGTCAAAATTCAAAGGGCGCACCTTGTGACCCTTTGCGCTCAGATGCGCGGCCAGTTCCTCGAAGTGCTTGCGCTGGTAGAGAACGGTGACCCAGTTGTCCAGGGTCTCGCCGTCGTTCATGAAGTTGAACTCGGTGGTATGGACAGCGATCCCGCCCGCCCGCAGCGGCTTCAGGGAATTCTCGATGAAGTCAAGCCCGTGCCTGAGGCTGCCCAGGTGCTCCAGTGCACAGATCGACCAGGTGAAGTCGAAGTCGGCAAGGTCATCCGGAATGGTGTTCATGTCGACATAGCGCAGGCTGATATGCCGGTCGAATGCCTCCCGGGAGACCAGTTCTGCGCGGAAGGCCTTCTCGATACTCGCCGCATATTCGTTGGTCTTTGACCACACCTTGGCCGCTTCATTGTCCGGCGGAAGATCGGTCACCAGCACATCGACAGCTTCGCTTGCCAGCAGCGAGGGGATTGGTTCCTCGCCGCAGCCAAATCCAAGGCCGCGCTTGCCGGGCTGGATCATGCCATGCTCGTGCAGGGCCTGCAGGACATAGACGAATTCCCAGAGTTTGCGATGGAAGAAGATCGGGATCTGCAGCCGCCCGGCCCAATAGGCTGCCCAGTCCGATTCAAGGTCCAACTGGGTCGATGCCTTGCTCTCCAGTCCGACATGATGGACGGTCAGGCCGGTTCGCACCGGCAGGTCAGCGGCCAGCTTGCGGGCGAGGGCGTAGCCCATGTTCTTGATATTGTAGTGCAGGAACTCGATGTCTTTTGTCTTGGCCCACATCGGATTGATGTTGGGCTGTCCGGTATCTCGCGTGAGACGGATCCGGTTGTCGAACAGGTACTCGGTTGTCCGTTCGACAAAGGCGCGGATGTCCTCGGTCAGGGTTGGCTTCTTGAACATGGCGAGGCAATCCGAAATGGAAAAGAGAACAGGATGGGACGGGGTATAGCCCTAGCAGGGCGGGTTGTTCGCGGGCAAGCCTGAACGTGCAGGCTGCAGCTGTCGGTTTTGATTGCGCAGCTGCATCCGGAGAGCTATCGCAACGGCTGTCCAAGCTGGCAACCTGACGTGAATCGCGAAGGAGCAGTCCGTGCGTGCACCCCTTGAAGGCATCAAGGTGCTTGAACTTGCCCGTATCCTTGCGGGCCCCTGGGCGGGTCAGACCCTGGCGGATCTCGGCGCCGAGGTGATCAAGGTCGAAAGTCCGCAGGGCGACGACACGCGGACCTGGGGGCCTCCGTTTGTCGAGCCGTCAGATGGGGGCAAGCCGGATGCAGCCTATTTTCATGCCTGCAACCGCGGCAAGCGGTCAATCGCCGTCGACTTCACGACAGCCGAGGGCCAGGACCTTGTTCGCCGTCTCGCCGCTGATGCCGATATCCTGATCGAGAATTTCAAGGTCGGCGGTCTGGCGAAATATAGCCTCGATTACGACAACCTGAAGGCGATCAATCCGAAGCTGATCTATTGCTCGATTACCGGCTTTGGCCAGGATGGGCCTTACGCGCACCGTGCGGGCTATGACTTCATGATCCAGGGGCTTGGTGGCTACATGGATCTGACCGGCGCCGCCGATGGCGAGCCGCAGAAGGTTGGCGTCGCGGTGGCGGATATTTTCACAGGCGTCTACAGCGTCATCGGCATTCTGGCGGCTCTTCGCCGCCGCGACATGACCGGGGAGGGCGAGCACATCGACATGGCCCTTCTCGATGCGCAGGTCGGTGTCCTGGCAAACCAGGCCGAGAATTACTTCATCTCCGGCAAGGCGCCGCGTCGCATGGGAAATGCGCATCCCAACATCGTACCCTACCAGGTTTTCGCAACATCCGACGGTCATCTGATCATTGCCTGCGGCAATGACGGCCAGTTCCAGCGCCTGTGCGGCGTGTTGGGATGCCCGGAACTGGCAAACGACCCTGCTTTCGCTACCAACAGCGCGCGGGTAGCCGCACGCGAGGCGCTCGTCCCGAAACTCGCTGCTCTGACGTTGACCATGACCCGGGACGACCTTTTGGCCCGGCTGGAATGTGTGGGCGTACCGGCTGGTCCAATCAACACCATTGCGGATGTGTTCGAGGATCCCCAAGTCCGCCACAGGGAGATGAAGATTGCCCTGCCGGCTGACAGGGTTGCGAAAGGTGAGGTGCCTTCCGTGCGGACACCGATCCGCTTTCGCAATGCCGGGTTGGTGCTTGAGCGCGCCGCGCCGCGGCTCGACGAGGATGGTGACGAGATCCGTTCAGGACTTGGGCTTTAGAATGCCGCAACGACAGCCTGTTACAAGCAGTATGGTTGCTTTGCCGGCCAAATCGGGACATCCCTCATTGACCTGACCGATTTGCGGTCCGGTTGCCAGGACTGCAAGAGAGGACAAGCAAGAGGATGGCGGCACGCCTGCGTTTTCCATGGCTCCGGCAGGTTCCCCTGACGCGGATTGTCAGCCTCGGCTTCGGCCTCTTGGTTGGCGTTGCTGTATCGCTGGTCCTGTTCATGATGGTCCAGGCGAACATCCAGAACACGTTTTCGCTGCTGAATGACAAGGCAATCCTGATTATCCAGAGCATGGAGCGGCAGGTGCGCGGCTATCTCGACCAGATGGAAGAGGCTGTTGTTGCGCTGAAGGTCTTGTTCGATGAAGGGCAGATTGACCTTGGCAACAAGGACAGCGTGCTTGCCGACCTCTCGGCTGCGCTGGCCGCGAATTCCCGCATTACCGTGCTTCTGATAACTGACGCCGGTGGTGAGACCTATGGCGTCTACAAGGCGCCGAACGGCAAGCTCTGGCCTTTCAAGCGGGCATCTGAGGTGCCAGGCGGTATTCAGCATGCCATGCCCGAGACAATGCCCAGTTCGCGGCCGGTTTGGGGCCCGCTGGTCAGCAATGAGTCCGGCGTCTTCGCCAACGTCACCGTGCCGATCTTGCGGCGTGGGGATCCGGTTGCCTATCTGACGGCTGCAACCTCGATGACGAGCCTTGGCGACGCCGTTCGCGCCCTCGACGAGGGGCCTGACGCGACCACATTCATCATCACCGGCGAGGGCGAACTGATTGTCCATTCGGACCAGCATCTCTTGCTCACAGGTGGATCCCCGGACAGGCAGGTGCCTTCGTCTGTTGCTGAGTTCGGCGATCCGGTACTGTCAGGCATCCCGACCGGCGCACATTTTTCGACGTTCCAGAAGGCGGCTGATCTCGGCATCGAGGTGCTGGGCATTGAGGCGAGTGGTGAGGAATTCATCCTGATGCGTGTGCCGATCACGGGCTACAGTGCGACGCCCTGGATCATCGGCCAGTATTTTCGCGGCACATCCGTTTCGCGGGAAATCCGGCGTCTGTCGGGCTCTGCGGTGGTCGGATTTGGCGCCATGGTGGTTGCCGTCTTGCTGGCGATCTGGCTGGGCCGACGGGTGTCCCGGCCTTTGCGCGACATTGCCGAACAGGCCGAGCATGTCGGACGTCTGGCGCTGGATGATGTGACACCGCTGCCGCGCAGCCGGGTGAAGGAAGTTGACCAAGTGGCGCTGGCCTTCAATGCCATGGTCATTGGTCTCAAGGCGATGAACACCTATGTGCCGCGATCCCTGTTCCGCAAGCTGATGCGCCTCGGCATCGACCGTGCCGCCATGGCGCGGGAGGCGGAACTCACCATGCTGTTCAGCGACATCGTTGGGTTCACGGCCGTTTCGGAACACATGTCGGCTGCAGAGACGGCCGAACTCCTCAACGAGCATTTTGCGCTTCTGGTGGAGGCCGTCGAGAGCGAGGGCGGCACGGTCGACAAGTTCATCGGCGATGGCATGCTCGCCTTCTGGGGGGCGCCGGACGCCCGCGCCGACCACGCTGTCGCGGCGGTGCGGACATCACAACGGATCAGTCATGCCGTGAAAGCCTGGAACCAGCAGCAGATCGCTGCCGGACGCCCGGCGATGCATCTGCGGATCGGACTGCATTCCGGGGCAGTCGTGGTGGGCAATGTCGGTGCGCTGGACCGCTGGAACTATACCATCGTCGGCGATGCGGTGAATGTCTGCGAGCGGCTGCAGTCGCTCGGCCGCGAGGTTGCGCCATTGGATGAGGTGGTGATCCTGGCCAGCGAGGACACCATCAACCGCCTGCCACCCGGCTGCGCCTGCGCCCCGGTCGGGACGCACCGTTTGCGCGGCCGCACAGGAGATGTCGAGGTTTGGAAGCTCGATGCGGACGGCGACCCTGACCTGTTGCGGGCCGTCGGCGGCCAAGTCGCTGCGGAATAGGCATTTTCTCCCCCCTGAACCAGTGTGATAGCGATCACACAACCGCCATTTAACCTGTCCGGCATCGGGCCGGTCTGGTATTGGTTGTTGTAAGGTGGCCTCTGGTCACGCTATTGCCTGTTTCACCAACAGTCTCTTGGGGGAGGGACGAAGAGTGAATGTTTTATCGATCAATGGTCTGACAGTCGATTTTCACACGGATGAAGGCGTTACCCGCGCCGTCGATAACGTGTCTTTTGTCGTTCCCCAGAACCGGACCGTCGCCTTGGTGGGCGAGTCTGGATCCGGCAAGACCGTGGTATCGCAGACCATCATGGGGCTTCTGCCCTCTGCCGCGCGTATTGCTGCCGGCGAGGTGGTCCTGTCTGACCCGACTCGTGTCGAAGCCCCTGTCGATATCGCCCAACTGGACCGCAAGGGCCAGCGCATGCGTCACCTGCGCGGCAACAAGGTGGCAATCATTTTCCAGGAACCGATGACCTCGCTGTCGCCATTGCACACCATCGGCGACCAGATTGGCGAGGCCGCGCGCCTGCATCGTGGCGTCGGTCCGGGCGAGGCGCGTGAGCTGACCCGCGAGATGCTGCGCCTGGTGCAGTTTCCCGACCCTGCGCGTGCCCTCGACAATTTCGCCTTTGAACTCTCCGGTGGCTTGCGTCAGCGCGCGATGATTGCCATGGCGTTGATTTGCCGCCCGGCCCTCCTGATCGCAGACGAGCCGACGACGGCGCTCGATGTCACGATCCAGGCAGAGATCCTGAAGCTTATCAAGGATGTACAGTCCGAGCTTGAGATGTCAGTCCTGATGATCACTCATGACTTCGGTGTCGTTGCCAACATGGCGGACGAAGTTGTGGTGATCTACCACGGCCGCATCATGGAAAAGGGCACGGCTCGGGCGCTGTTTGAAAATCCGCAGCACGACTATCTGAAGGCGCTGCTGAGTGCCGTGCCGCGGTTTGCCATGGACAAGTCGGAGCGGCTGGTTCCGATCCGGCCGATTGCTGTCGATACGGCAAATATCCGCCGCCCGGCCGCCGAGGCTCCGGCGCTGGCGCCTGGCGAGCCTCTTGTTGAGGTCCGCGACGTCTCAAAGCGGTTTTCCATCCGCAAGGGCAGCCTGTTTGGCGGCAAGGCCCGCAGTATGACAGCGCTGGACCGCGTCAATCTGACCATCCGCAAGGGGGAGTGTCTTGGGCTCGTTGGGGAGTCCGGTTCCGGCAAGACGACCCTGGCCAAGGCGATCCTGCGCGCCATCCCGATTTGCGGTGGCAGCATCCACTACAACGGCGGCAAGATCGGCTGTGACATTGCAAAGCTGCAGGGCACGGACCTGATGGACTTCCGCCGCAAGGCGCAGTTCATTTTCCAGGATCCGTTTTCCTCGCTCAATCCGCGCATGACCGTGAACGAGATTCTCGCGGAGCCCTTGCTCATCCACAATATCGGCACACCGGCAGAGCGTGCCGAACGGGTGCGCGAGCTGATGCGCCTGGTTGGGCTTGATGCGCGCTACCTGCGTCGCTATCCGCATTCCTTCTCCGGCGGCCAGCGGCAGCGCATTGGTATTGCCCGGGCATTGGCGCTCAATCCGGAGTTCATCCTTTGCGACGAGCCGACGTCGGCGCTGGATGTGTCGGTGCAGGCGCAGATCCTCAACCTGCTGCAGGACCTGAAGCGCGATCTCGGACTGACCTATCTCTTCGTCAGCCATAATCTGGCCGTCGTGGACTACATCGCCGACCGTGTTGCCGTGATGTGCCGAGGGCGACTGGTTGAACTGGGTGAAACGCGTGCGGTCATCGCCAATCCGTTGCATCCCTATACGAAGGCCCTGCTGGCCGCCGTTCCGGAGCCGGATCTGGACGCCCCGCTTGATTTCAGTGCGCTCGGAGCGCAGCGCGCCTCGGACCCCTCGTCCTGGCCGGAGCCCTTCCGTCTTGGCGAGGGCATAGAGCCGGCGCTTGTCGAACTTGAACCCAATCATTTTGTCTGTGCGCCCGGCCTCGCCGGTGCCGAACGGGAGACTGCTGCATGAAACTCAGGATGGCTTTGGGCCTTCCGGCACTGGTCTTCGCCGGACTGTTCGGCGCCCAGGCACTCGCGTTGGACCTCAAGGAGACGCCCGGCCTTGAGGCGCTCGGCTTCACTGGACTGCCGCCGGTGGCGGAGCGGGTGCCGGCAGATCCGCTCATCGTTGACCTTGAGGCACAAGGCCGCAAGGTCGGCAACGTCGGCGGCACGATCAACACCTTGATCGGCCGCGCCCGTGATGTGCGCCTGATCAACGTCTGGGGCTATGCCCGCCTCGTTGGCTACAACAGCAAGCTGGAGCTGGTCCCTGACCTTCTCAAGAATGTGACGGTTGAAGAGGGCCGGATCTTCACACTTTCGCTGCGCAAGGGACACAAGTGGTCTGACGGCGCGCCTTTCACCGCCGAGGACTTCCGCTATTTCTTCGAGGATGTGGTTTCTGACCCGGATCTGACCCCTTCTGGCCTGCCGCCCTTCCTGTTGGCCGGGGGCAAGGGCCCGATGTTCGACGTCATCGATGAGACCACCGTGCGCTACAGCTGGGAGCAGCCGAACCCGCTGTTCCTGGCGGAACTGGCCCTGTCGCGGCCGCCGTTCATCTACCGGCCGGCGCATTACCTGAAGCAGTTCCACGCCAAATACGGGGACGCGGCTGTCATCGCCAAGGGCGTCGAGGCGCAGAAGGTGCGCGGCTGGGCGCCGCTGCACAACAAGCTCGACGACATGTACAACGCGATGAACCCGGATCTGCCGTCGCTGCAGCCCTGGATCCGGCGCACGGCCGACAGCGACCAGCGCTTTGTCCTGGTGCGCAATCCGTTCTATCACCGCATTGATCCTCAGGGTCAGCAACTGCCCTATGTCGACCGGGTGGTCATGACCGTCGCGGACGGCAAGCTGATCCCCGCCAAGACCCAGGCTGGAGAAGCCGAGCTTCAGGCCCGCAACCTGTCCTTTTCCGACATTACGGTGCTGAAGCAGGGCGAGGCCCAGCACGGCTACCGCACGCTGTTGTGGCCCAATTCCAAGGGCTCGGAAATCTCGCTGCTGCCGAACCTGACCGTGAAGGATCCGGTCTGGCGCGAACTGCTGCGCGACACCCGCTTCCGCCACGCCCTGTCGCTCGGCATCGACCGCGACATGATCAACAACGTCCTCTACTTCGGGCTCGGCCAGGCCGGCAATGACACGGTGCTCAGCATGAGCCCGCTGTTCAAGGAAGAGTACAAGACCGAGTGGGCCGGGTTCGACGTCGAGCAGGCCAATGCGCTTCTGGATGAGATCGGTCTGACCACCCGCCGTGGCGATGGCATCCGCCTGCTGCCGGACGGGCGCCCGCTGGAGATCATCGTCGAGACCAATGGCGAGAGCCAGACCGAAGTCGACGCGCTGGAACTGGTGGCCGAAACCTGGAAGGAGATCGGCGTCAAGCTGTTCTCCAAGCCAAGTCAGCGGGATGTCATCCGCGACCGGGCCATGGCCGGCGAACTGGTGATGTCCGTCAGCACCGGCTTCGAGAATGGCATCCCGACCGCCGACATGCCGCCCACGGATTATGTCCCGGCGCGCGGCGATCAACTGACCTGGCCGACCTGGGGGGATTACCTGGAGACCGCCGGCAAGGGTGGTGAGAAACCCGACTGGGCTCCAGCTGCGCGTCTGAGCGAGCTCTACCAGGGCTGGTTTACCGCCGCTGATACGTCCGCGCGTGAGAGCATCTGGCAGGAGATCCTGCAGATCCATGCCGACGAGACGATCCACATCGGTCTCGTGTCCGAAGTGCCGCAGCCTGTCGTGGTCAAGGGTCTCGAGAACGTGCCGGACGAAGCCATCTACGGCTGGGACCCGGGTGCGCAATTCGGTATTCATCGCATGGATGAGTTCTGGCTTTCCAGCGCCGCAAAGTAACTAGGCCAGGGTGGCGGGCTTGCCCGTCACCTCTGACCCTTGGGGGACGCAATGCTTATTTACATCCTGCGCCGGATCCTGACGATGATCCCGACGCTGCTTGTGATCAGCTTTCTCATTTTCTTCATTATCGAGCTGCCGACGGGAGACTACATCTCCAACCAGATCGCCGTGCTGCGCTCGACCGGCGAGGCGTCCTCCATCGCCAAGCTGGAGTTTTTGCGCGCCGAATTCGCGCTCGACCGGCCATTCTTCGAGCGGTTCCTGATCTGGATCGGGCTATGGCCCGGGCCGCATGGGTTTGACGGGCTGATCCAGGGCAACTGGGGCTGGTCGTTCGAGTTCGACAAGCCGGTGCAGGCGGTGGTCGGCCCGACCTTGCCGCTGACGATTGTGCTCAATGCGGCGACCATCCTCTTCGTCTATATCGTCTCGTTCCCGATCGGCATCTATTCGGCCACGCGGCAATATTCCTGGGGCGACTACGGCTTCACGTTCCTCGGGTATATCGGTCTTGCCACACCCAACTTCCTGCTTGGCCTGATCCTGCTCTATTTCTTCAACAAGTGGTTCGGGTTGTCGGTGGGCGGTCTGATGGCATCGCAGTACATCGATCAGCCCTGGAGCGTCGACAAGGTGATGTCCGTGCTCGCCCATCTCATCGTGCCGACAATCGTCATCGGAACGTCCGGAACGGCGGCGATGATCCGGCGCTTGCGGGCCAATCTTCTTGACGAATTGCACAAGCAATATGTCACGACGGCGCGGGCCAAGGGCCTGTCCGAAGGGCGACTGCTGATGAAATATCCGCTGCGCATGGCGCTCAACCCGTTCATTTCGGACATCGGCAACCTGATCCCGTCGATGGTGTCCGGCTCGGTGATCGTGTCGGTGGTGCTTAACCTGCCAACTGTCGGTCCGGTTCTTCTCAATGCCCTGCAGGCGCAGGATCAGTTTCTGGCGGGCTTCATCCTGCTGTTCGTCGCGGTTCTGACGCTGGTCGGAATGCTGATCTCCGACATCCTGCTGGCGATCCTGGATCCGCGGATCCGTCTCGGCGGGAGGGCTGCGACATGACCAATCCGCAGCATCCCGGCGAAACGCCGGAACATTACGTCGATCCGACGCCGTTCAATCCGCACGTGACCCGCGAGTTGACGGCCGACCAGGAGCGCTATTTCCAGGCTTCGCAATGGAAGATCATGTGGTGGAAGTTCCGCCGCCATCGTGTTGCCGTTTGGTCTGCAGTGGTTCTGATCTTGTTCTATCTCTGTGTTCCCTTCGCAGAGGTGATTGCGCCCTATGAGGCCAACAGTCGCGATTCCAAGTTCCTCTTTGCCCCGCCCCAGGGCGTGCATCTGTTCCATGAGGGTTCGCTGCACACGCCGTTCGTCTATCCGATGAAGGCGAAGATCGACATGAACACGCTGCAGTGGACCTATCAGCAGGATCGCAGCAAGCCGATGCCGCTGCGGTTCTTCTGCTCCGGGGACAAATACGAGTTCTGGGGACTGTTCAAGGCCGATTTCCACCTGGTCTGCCCGCCCAAGGGGGGCTCGTTCTACCTCCTCGGCACAGACCGGCTTGGACGTGACCAGTTCTCGGGCCTGATCTACGGGGCCCGGCTATCCCTCACTGTCGGCCTGGTCGGTGTTGCCATTTCGATCCTGCTCGGCCTGTTCTTCGGCGGCATTGCGGGTTATTTCGGCGGGATCGTCGACAGCCTGATCCAACGGCTGATCGAGATCATGCGCTCGCTGCCTGAACTGCCGCTCTGGATGGCGCTCTCGGCGGCCTTGCCGGTCACGTGGAACCCGGTCTGGATCTATTTCGGCATCACCGTCATCCTCGGACTGCTCGACTGGCCGGGTCTTGCCCGTGCCGTGCGATCCAAGCTCCTGTCGCTGCGGGAGGAAGAATACGCGCAGGCTGCCATGCTGATGGGGGCAAAGCCGTCCCGCGTCATATCCAAGCATCTGTTGCCGGGCTTCACCAGCCACATCATCGCCTCTGCCACCTTGTCGATCCCGGGCATGATCCTTGGTGAGACGGCCCTGTCCTTCCTCAATCTCGGCCTGCGGCGTCCGTCGGTGTCGTGGGGCGTGATGTTGAACGAGGCGCAGAACATCTCGGTGGTGACTGTCTACCCGTGGCTGATGGCCCCGGTCCTCCCCATCATCATTGTCGTGCTGGCGTTCAATTTCCTTGGCGACGGTTTGCGCGATGCGGCCGATCCCTATAAGTGAGACCGCAGAACCAGTTGCATTGGGCCCGTCGGGCCATGGAGAAAGTCATGTCGAAGAACGCAAGCACCGCCGAGGGATGGGACGAGGAATACGCAGCCGGCCGCTGGGCCTTCCTGCGCGATCTCCCCGAAAGTGGTCGCTATGGCATCATCGGCATGTGGCTGATGCTGAACCGCGCCTTTGACAAGGTGCTCGACATCGGCTGCGGCGAGGGTCTGCTCTATGAGCGTCTCGCCCCGCTCGGCCTCAAGCATTACGTCGGCGTCGACCTCGCCCCCAAGGCGCTGGACATCGCCGATGTCGACCCGTCCATCGCCTCGCTACGCGCGGGCGACATGCATACCTTCGAGCCGGCTGCGGACGAACAGTTCAATGCCATTGTCTTCAACGAGGTGCTGCACTTCGCCGAGGATCCGGGTGCCGTTGTCGCCCGCTACATCCCCTGGCTGGCCGAGGATGGCGTCATCGCCCTGTCGATGTACTCGCCGAAGCGCCCGGAGTCTGGTGCCAACAAGCTGATCGCCCGCCTGTGGGACGCCACCGACGACACCAGCCGCTGGGTCGTCCTTGATGACTACCGCCTTGTCTCCGACAAGAAGGGCGTCACCTGGCGCATGCGCTTGGTCAAGCCGGTTCGTTGAAGTCGGTCCGCATCGCCCGCCACTGGTCTGCCATGAGCCTGACCAGCGGTGTGGGATGCTGTCGGCATCAGGCTTCTGTCTCCTCCCGCTCCATCCGCGCGTCCAGCACCGCTTCAAGCTTCGGCGCAGAGGCAACCAGCAGGCGCGTGTAGGGGTGTTGCGGGTGATCGAACACGCTCGCCGTTTCGCCATGTTCGACAACCTCGCCCGCATTCATCACCAGCACCCGGTCAGTGATGGCCCGAACGACGCTGAGATCATGCGAGATGAAGAGATAGCTCAGCCCCAACTGGTCCTGCAGGCTGGCAAAAAGATCGAGGATCTGCGCCCGGATGGACACATCCAGTGCCGAGACAGGCTCATCGGCGACAATGAGCCGGGGCCGTGTCACCAGAGCCCGGGCGATGGCGATTCTCTGGCGCTGGCCGCCGGAGAATTCATGCGGGTATTTCTCTCCGTCCCTGGGGGTCAGGCCGACCGAGACCAGAGCTTCGCTGACCCGCTGACGCTTCTCAATTGAACTCAGTTCCGGCAGCAGATGCAGCGGCTCGGCCACTGCTCTGGCGACCGTCTGGCGCGGATCGAAACTGCCATAAGGGTCCTGGAACACCACCTGCACCTTGCGGCGCAAATCGCGGAGTTCCTGCCCGCGCAAGCCATGCGGATCCGCGCCGTCGAGGCTGATGGATCCGCTGCTGGGTGCCTGGAGCCCGAGGATCGTCCGCGCCAATGTCGACTTGCCGCAGCCGGATTCCCCCACGAGCCCGACGCTTTCCCCCGCGCCCACCGCAAAGCTGACGTCCGACACGGCGCGGAGCGTGCCGCGCTTTCCCGTCAAGTGCGCAAGGAAGCCCTGTCCGGAGAGCGGATAATCGACGCTGAGCCGCCGGACTTCGAGCAAGGGCTCGGGCGGCTGCGGCCGTGCCCGTTGTGCAAGCCGTTGCGGGACATGCGCCGAGGCAACCAGCAAGGCCCGTGCATAGGGGGTTTTGAAGTTGCTGAACAACTCCGTTGTCGGGCCGCTCTCCACCTCGGCGCCGTCCTTGAGGATCATCACCCGGTCGGCCATATCGGCAACGACGGCGAGATCATGACTGATCAGCAGCAGCGACAGGCCATCCTGGCGCACGATGTCCTTCAGAAGCGCGAGGATCTGCGACTGGATGGTCACGTCCAGTGCGGTCGTCGGCTCATCGGCGATGAGGAGCTTGGGCCGGCAGGCAATCGCCATGGCGATGACGACACGCTGTCGCTGTCCGCCGGAAAGTTCGTGCGGGAAACGCTGCGGCGATACCCTGTCATTGGCAAGGCCGACACGTTCGAGAAGATGCATCGCCTCCCGTTCGGCCGTCCCCCGGCTTTCCTTGCCATGGACGATCAGGCATTCGGCAACTTGCGCACCGATGGTCTTCACCGGATTGAGCGCGGTCATCGGCTCCTGGAACACCATCGAGATGGCATTGCCGCGAATGCCACACATTTCGGCTTCGCTCAGGGGCAGAAGATCGCGGCCCTCGAGGCGGATTGCGCCGGACAGCCTAGCCCCGTGCGGCAGGAGGCGCAGGATCGACAGCGCCGTCAGGGACTTGCCCGATCCGCTCTCCCCGACCAGCCCCAGCACTTCCCCGGCCCCAATCGTCAGCGACAGGTCCTTCAGGATCGGCGTTGCGCCAATCGACAGGGTGATCCGGTCGAGGTCCAGGAGCGCCGTCATGCCAGCCTCCGGCGCAGCTTCGGGTCGGTCATGTCGCGCAGCCCGTCCCCAAGCAGGTTCAGTCCGATCACGGTCACGACAATCGCAAGGCCCGGATAGAGCGCCAGCTGCGGCGCAAAGGCCATCATGGTCTGCGCCTCGTTCAGCATCCGCCCCCAGCTGGTCAGCGGCGGCTGCGCGCCCAGTCCCACATAGGACAAGCCCGCCTCTGCCAGGATGCCGAGCGAGAACTGGATCGTGGCCTGGACGATCAGCAGGCTGGCGATGTTGGGCAGCACATGTTCGAGCGTCACGCGCACCTCGCCCTTGCCGGCGACCCGCGCCGCCATCAGATACTCGCGCGAGGACAAGGCCAGCGCTGCGCCACGGGCAACCCGCGCAAAGACGGGGATGTTGAAGATACCGATGGCCAGGATCGCATTGAATGCGCCGGGTCCCATAAGCGCCGTGATCAGAACCGCTGACAGAAGGGCAGGGAAGGCGAAGACGAGGTCATTGAACCGCATCACGGCTTCATCGACTATCCCGCCTCGCCGCGCCGCCAGCAACCCGAGCGGCAGGCCGATCCCGATCCCGATCCCGACCGCCACCAGCGCCACGGCGATGGAGGTCCGCGCCCCGACCATTAGCATCGACAGGAGATCACGCCCGAAGGCATCGGTGCCGAGGAGATAGGTGGCGCTTGACCCCTGCAGCCGGGCCGAAACGGTCAGCGTGTCAATCGGATGCGGCGTCCAGACCAGCGACAGGCCGGCCGCCAGAAGCACCACCAGCGTGATCGCTGCACCGATGAAGAAGGAAGCCGGCGCCCGTTTCATGACCGTCTCCTCAGCCTGGGATCGACCAGCGCATAGGCGATATCAACGACGAATGTCACCAGGATCACCAGTCCGACCAGCAGCACGACAACGCTTTTCACAACGATCAGGTCGCGCTGGGTAATCGCCTGGAAGATCAGCCGGCCGATGCCTGGCAGGTAGAAGACATTCTCGATGATGATCGTGCCGGTGATGAGAAAGGCAAACTGCAGGCCGAGGATGGTCAGCACCGGGATCAGCGCATTGCGCAGCGCATGGCCCCAGAGCGCGGCCTGCTGGCTGAGCCCCTTGGCCCGGGCGGTGCGGATGTAATCCTCGCTGAGCGTGTCGATCAGCGCCGAGCGCATCACCCGCGTCAGGATGGCAGCTTGTGGCAAGGCCAGGGCGATGGCTGGCAGGATGAGGGCGGTCAGAGCAGGGCCGATCCCGGCCTGCCAGCCGGGAAAGCCGCCGGAGGGCACCAGCCGCAGCGTGACGGCAAAGACGAAGACAAGCAGCATTGCGAACCAGAAGTTCGGAATGGCGATGCCGACCTGCGTCAGGGCCATCAAGCCGGTGTCTGCCGGCTGTCCGCGCCGGCTGGCGGCCCATACGCCGGCAGGCAGGGCAAGCGCGACGGCCAGCGCCAGGGCCAGCACGGCGAGCGGCAGCGTGACCGGCAGCCGGGCGGCCACCAGATCAGCCACCGGCACCGAATAGGTATAGCTGATCCCGAGGTCCCCGGTCGCAAGCCCGCCGAGCCAGGCGAAGAAGCGTTCGATGACCGGCCGGTTCAGCCCCATCTGCTCCCGCAGGGCCTGGACCGTGTCCTCGCGGGCCTCCAGCCCGAGCATCAGCCGGGCCGGATCTCCGGGCAGCACCTCGAGCACGACAAACACAACCAGTGCGGCCAGCAGCAGCGTCAGTCCCAGGCTGAGAAACCGGCGGATCAGGAAGCCGAGCATGGCCCCTCCCTCCACCGTCTCGCCCGAACGCAAGTCCGGTTGTTCATGCCTCTCCCCACAATTCCCGCATCCTTGATCCCGCCCCGGACCTGAATGCCTGTCCCGCGATCAGCGCCGCGCCGGCCTGCAACGGCCTGGCAAGGCGCTGATCGTTTTCAAGAGGTCTCAATCTTCCCAGTAAACCCCCGTCAGGTCATTCGCCTGAACGGGTGCGTGTTCCCACAGGCCCTTCAGCTTGGCATCCCAAACGCCTGTCTTGGCGAGCTGGAACAGATATCCGTTGACGGCATCCTTGGCGATGATCTCCTGCGCCTCGCCATACAGCGCGTTGCGCGCTTCAGGATCACTGGTCGCATCCAGTTTTGCCATCAGTGCCTTCAGGTCTGGGTTCTGGTAGTTGAAGTAGTAGTCATCCCGGGCATAGATATTGATGTCATTCGCTTCCGTGTGCGAGACGATGGTCAGGTCATAGTCCTTGCCCTTGAACACCTGCTCCAGCCACTGCGCCCATTCGAGCGGGATCAGCTCCAGTTCGATGCCGATCTTCTTGAGGTCGGAGGCAAGGATCTCGCCGCCGCGACGGGCATAGACCGGAGGCGGCAGTTTCAGGGTCGCTTTGAAGCCATCGGCAAGTCCAGCCTCGGCCATCAGTGCCTTGGCCTTCTCAAGGTCATAAGGGTAGGTGCCGGTCAGGTCCTTGTAGGCCGGATGATGCGGCGCAAAATGCGAGCCGATGGGTGTGCCGTAGCCGAACATGGCTCCGTCGATCAGCGCCTTGCGATCAATCGCATGCGCGATGGCCTGGCGCACCTTGAGGTTTGAGAAGGGCTCACGGGCATTGTTGGTCGACAGGATGGTCTCGCCTTCCGTCGTCCCGACCACCACGGAAAAGCGCGGGTCGGCGGCGAATTGCGGCAGGTTTTCCGGCGCGTTGAAGATCGGGAAGCCGTCCACGTCACCCGCCATCATCGAGGAGAACGCAGCCGCGTTGTCGGCGATGATCTTGAAGGTGGCGGTTTCCAGCTTGACCGGCGTGCCCCAGTAGTCAGCGCTGCGGGTCAGCTCGACCTTGTCGCCCTGCACCCACTGGCCAAAGCGGAAGGGGCCGGTGCCGACCGGCTTGGCCTTGTTGTCCGCCGCGCTTTCCGGGGCGACAATTACCGCATCGCCGGTGCCAAGGAAGGTCAGGAAATCCCCGACCGGCTGCTTCAGCGTGACCTTCACTTCGGTCGGGCTGACCACCTCGACGGTTTCGATCTGTTCGAATTTGGCCTTCTGCGCATTGGCGCTGTCAGCAGCTTTGCCGCGTTCAAGCGAGAACTTCACGTCTTCGGCATTGAAATCCGTGCCGTCATGGAATTTCACGCCATCGCGAAGCCTGAATGTATAGGTCTTGCCGTCGTCCGAGATTGTCCAGCTTTCCGCCAGAACCGGCTTCACCGTGCCGTCCCGGTCGACTTGGGTCAATCCTTCGAACAGGTTGATGAAAACCACTTCGTCGATGGCTGCGGCCGCGCCGGCGGTCGGGTCCAGATGCGGCGGCTCCAGCCGCACGCCAAGTGTCACGCTGGTCTTGGCCGCTTCCACCGGAGCAGCGCCCAGCAGCGCCACCACGGACAGGCTGGCGAGCGCCAGCGCACGCAGACTTGTTCCTCTGGAATGCCTCATGTCACTCTCCCCTCTTTGGCCGGTCCGGCGTTCAGCCGTGTCCCGACAGCAATGCATGCGCGGCCTGTGCCATCACCTTGGCGCTGTCCACCATGTCTTCGATCACCACGAACTCGTCAGGCCGGTGCGCCAGATCCAGGATGCCTGGCCCATAGGCGATACAGTCATGCAGATGCCCGATGCGGGCAATATGCTTCTGGTCGTAACTGCCGGGCGAAATCACATAATCGGCAGGCCGGTCGAGCACCATTTCGATGGCCTCGGCAACCGCCCGCACCACCGGTGCCTGGCGGTCGGTCATTGTCGGAATGACTTCGAGGATGTCTTTCAGTGAATATTTGAAGCCCCGGCGGGTGGCGCTCAGCTTGTCGAGGATCGACACGACCTCGCCCTTGACCTCGTCCAGATGTTCCTCGATCAGGAAGCGCCGGTCGATGATCATGCGGCAGCTGTCGGGCACGCAGGGGGACGGCAGACCGTCGAAGCCTTCCGGTTGTCCGCCGTGGATCGAGTTGATGTTGAGCGTTGAGGAACGCGCGCCCTCTGGTACCACCGGCATCGATGTGTGCTTGGCGGCCAGCATCGGGTAGAGGTCATGCTCGAAGGCGTCCATCACCGCCCCCATGTGGCGCACGGCACAATCGCCGAGGAAGGGCATCGATCCATGCGCGATGGAGCCATGCGTCTCGATTTCCGCCCACCAGACGCCGCGGTGCCCGAGGCAGATCCGGTCCTTGTTGAGCGGCTCGGGGATGATCACGTGGTCGACGCGTGGCTTTGAAAACAACCCCATCCGCGCCAGATGCGCGACCCCGCCAAGGCCACCGGATTCCTCGTCCACGGTGCCGGAAATTTCCAGTACGCCGTTGAAATCCGGCCAGATTTCCAGCAGCGCTTCGACAGCGATGATCGATGCGGCAAGACCGCCCTTCATGTCGCAGGTGCCACGGCCATAGACCTTGCCGTCGCGGACCAGTCCGCCGAACGGTTCCACCGTCCAGCCATGTCCGGCTTCGACCACGTCGATATGGGAGTTGAAATGCACGCAAGGGCCGGGCCTTGCACCGGCGCGCCGGGCGATCACATTCGTGCGCGGATGGCGGTCGCTGTCGCCGGGCGTGTTCTCGGCGCGGATATAGGCGATCTCGAAGCCACGCCGGCGCAGTCTCTCGCCGACCAGTTGCGCGCAGGGCGTGTAATCTTCGCCGGGAGGGTTAATCGTGGGGATGCGCACCAGATCCTGCGTCAGTGCGACCAGCTCGGCCCGTTTGCTCTCGACGCGCGCATGCAATGCTGCCAGCATTCCCCACTCCGGACCCTGCACCCTCGCAACTTTAACAGGAGTGTATCGGTTGCAAGGCGGAAGGGAAGCGCAAATCGTTGCCCGTCGCAATTCCGCCGGCCTTGCGTGTCACCACGCGCGTGGGTTAGTCCGGGCAGGCCTTGTGGCCCGGGCCCGGGGATCCTCGTTCGGCAGTTGTGAGTCCATGAAAGAGGCGCAGAAAATCCGGCGACGCTATCGCCCGCTTGACCGGTTTCGCGCGTCCATGCGCGCCGACAAGCGCAAGCTGATCTGGGGGGATGCCGCTCCGCCCGAGCCGGAACCTGCACCCCGCCGCAAGCACAGCTGGGATGTTCGCCGGCTGGTCTTGTTGGGTGTGCCGCCTCTGATCCTTCTGGGAACGGCTGTTGTTGCCTTGGGTGTCTACACCGACTGGCGCTTTGCATTCGCACCGGCTCAGCTTCATGCCCCGCTGGCACTGCCTGACGATCCTCTGGCGCCGCTTCCCGGTGATGTGCAGGCCCTGTTGGTTGCGCCGGAGCCGGAACTGCCGGCTGCGCTCAAGCTGAGTTTTGTCGGGTTGCCAACGGAGCTTTGCATTGAGCTGGCGCTGCTGGGGCTTCCCAATACGGGATGGAGTGCCGCGCCGTTTCAGTCCGACCGGTGGCAATGCAGTTCCGAACTTGTTCCGGTCGGTGCCGAGGATGGCAATTCGGAACCCACGACACTGTTTTTCCTCATGCGCGGCACGGTGGACCGGGTGGACTATCTGCGGCTGAAACTCAATGCCGCCAACCCCGCAACGGCCTCGGAAGGTCGTGCGCTGGCACGCCAGGTTCTGGATTCCCTGTCGCGGCGCTACGCCTGGGAATTTCCAGCGCCCGTGCTGCGCGCCATCTCAAACATGCGCAGCATTGACGTCACAGAGCGCGGCGTACGCTTCAGGGTGTCCCCAGAGGATCCAAACCTCACTGGGGATCCGGCAGCACGCGACAGGCTGAATGTGATCATCGAGTTCTCGCCGCCGGATCACATCCGCCCGGCGCGGTTCGAAGGCGCCAGCCCGCGTCCGCAGGTCCTCCCGGGCGAGCCGGGTCCCGCTCCGGAGGGCAACGGTCAGCCGGCGGCTTTCGGTCCGATCGAGTTTCGTCCACTTGTCGCCTTCCCGCCCGAGGGGGAGGACCGGACAGCACAGGAGGACGCCGGCCTTCCGCCGCTGGAGACCGCCTATCCGCCCCTTGTCGGCATCACGCCGGATGGCTCCGAGCCGCCCGCACCGACGGACGGCTCGGCGCTGGTCACTCCGCCGGCAGCGGAATGAACTCGCTTTCGTCACCGGGGACAATGTCGAAGCGGCCCCGGCGCCAATCTTCCTTGGCCTGCTCGATCCGCTCCTTTGACGAGGACACGAAGTTCCACCAGATGTAGCGCCGGCCATCCATCGGCGCGCCGCCCAGCAGCATGAAGCGGGCCGGACCTTTTGGGCTTGCCCGGATCTCGAGCCGGTCGCCCGGTTTGAACACCAGAAGCTGAGCCGGGCCAAAGGTTTGACCGGCGATCTCGATCTCGCCGCCTACCGTGTAAAGCCCGCGCTCTTCGTGGCTGGCGTCGAGCGGGATGCGGCTACCTGCTTCCAGCGAGACATCGGCATAGAACAGTTCGCTCGCCGTCCTGGCCGGCGAGGTCTCGCCATAGAGCGAGCCTGCGATCAGGCGAACCGTTGCTCCCTGATCGTTCAGCAATGGCAGCCGGTCGGTTCCATAGTGGGCGAAGTCCGGATTGGTTTCCTCCAGATGGGAAGGCAGGGCAACCCAGCTCTGGATGCCGAACAACGGGCGGGTTGCCAGCTTTCGCTCCGGTCGTTCGCGTTCCGAATGAACAATGCCGCGTCCGGCTGACATCCAGTTCAGCTCGCCCGGCGTGATCAACTGGTCGGAGCCGAGGCTGTCGCGGTGGTAGATCTCGCCGTCAAACAGATATGTGACCGTGGCAAGGCCGATGTGCGGATGCGGCCGGACATCGACGCCGCCGCCGACCAGCAGTTCTGCCGGGCCCATCTGGTCGAAGAAGATGAAAGGCCCGACCATGCGCCGCCGCGACGAGGGCAGGGCGCGGCGCACTTCAAATCCGCCGAGATCCGAGGTGCGTGGCATGATGATGGTGTCAATCGGGTCGCAGCTCGCGGCATCCCCCGGAACCGGGTCGGGCGCATTCAACCAGCTCATCGTCTCTCTCCTCACTCAGCGTCCATAGCCTGTCAGATTTCTCTCCCAAGGTGGCGTTCCTGGAGCGAACTGTCTATTGAACAGTCTGTTTCCCATTGCGTTTCCAGAGAGTACCGATGCAGCGCGTCATGATTGTTGGTGGCCCGGGCTCGGGCAAGAGCACGCTGGCCCGGCAATTGGGCGAGCGGACCGGATTGCCGGTGTTCCATATGGACCAGATCCATTGGCAGCCAGGTTGGGTGGAGCGCAGCAAGGAGGACAAGGACCGCCTGAGCAGCGAGGTCCACCGGCAGGAGCGCTGGATCTTTGAGGGCGGTCATTCCCGCACTTATGCGGAGCGGATCGCCCGGGCGGACACCTTCATCTGGCTGGATATGCCGGTGGGTCTGCGGACCTTTCGGGTTCTGCGGCGCAGCTGGAACTATCGGGGGCAAAGCAGGCCGGATTTGCCGGACGGCTGCCCCGAACAGTTCAATGGCCGGACGATCGAGTTCCTGAAATTCATCTGGGATACCCGCAATTCCTCGCGGGCGAAGCTTCTGGAAGTGTGGCAATCGCCGCCGGCGCACCTGACCCTTCACCGCTTTACCCGTCTGGACGAGGTCCGGCGGTTTGTCGATGGTGTCACAAAAGATTAACTCAGACAGCGGGTTACAGGAACATTGCCCTGTCGCGTGCAACGAGGTCGCGCAGGAAATCCTGCACCGCCGCCACATGGCGCAGCGGACGCGAGCTTTCATGCGTCACCATCCAGTAGGCCCGCGTCAGCCGGATCTGCGGCAGGACGGGGACAAGGTCTGGATCCTTGCGCGCAATGAAGGCATGCAGGATGCCGATGCCAGCGCCGGACCGCACCGCTTCGGTCTGGCCGAGCGCCGAGGCGATCTCGAACCGCGCGGACCAGTCGCGGACGACTTCCGCGCCATAATTCAGCGAGGGCGAATAGAGCAGGTCCTCGACATAGCCGACCAGATCATGGTCCCGCAGCTCCGAGGTCTGGCCGGGGATCCCGCGCCTTTCAACGTAAGCCCTTGAAGCATATAGGCCGAGCGCATAGTCGACGAGCTTGGCTGCCACGAGGCGCCCGGTGTCGGGCCGGTCGATGGTCACCGCGATGTCGGCCTCGCGCCGCGACAGCGAGAAGGAGCGCGGCACCGGCACCAACTGGATCGTCAGGCCGGGATGGCGGGCGGTCAGTTCGCCGAGGCGTGGGGCGAGGAAGGCAACGCCGAAGCCGTCGGGCGCGCCGATACGCACCGTGCCGGAGACATCGATCTGCGTGTCGGTGAGGTCCGAGCAGGCGGCCAGCGCCTCCGCTTCCATCCGTTCGGCCGACTGCATAAAGCGTTCACCGGCGACCGTCAGGCTGCAGCCGGTGGTGCCGCGCTCGACCAGCGGGGTCTTCAGCGCCTCTTCCAGCGCGGTCAGGCGGCGGGCGACCGTGGCGTGGTTGAGCCCGAGACGGCGCGCCGCGCCCAGAATCTGGCCACTGCGGGCGATGGCGAGAAACACCCGAATGTCATCCCAATCCACGACAAACTCCGGTCATTGCAGGACATTTTGCGACATTGCGCGAGATCGCACACCGTATTCGGTTTGCACTATAATCCATGCACAACGGATGCGGAAACTGCGCCGTTGTCTTTGCAAAAAGAAAGGCGCAAGACAAGGGTCAGGCGAAGAGCGGGACCGCCCAAGGACCTGCCACGCGCACAGGAGGAAGCCCATGCAGAAGATCGGACATTTCATCGGCGGCAGGCACGTCGAAGGCACATCGGGCCGTTTTGCCGACATCTACAATCCGGCCACCGGTGAAGTTCAGGCGCAGGTCGCGCTGGCCACCAAGGCCGAGATGAGTGCCGCCATCGCAAACGCCGCCGCCGCCCAGCCGGCCTGGGCCGCGCAGAACCCGCAGAAGCGGGGCCGCGTCCTGATGAAGTTCGTCGACCTCCTGCACCGCGACATGGACAAGCTGGCCGAAGCCCTGTCCCGCGAGCACGGCAAGACCATTCCGGACGCCAAGGGCGACATTGTCCGCGGTCTGGAAGTCGCCGAGTTCTGCATCGGTGCGCCGCACATGATGAAGGGCGAGTTCACCGAAGGCGCCGGTCCGGGCATCGACATGTATTCGATGCGCCAGCCGCTCGGCGTGGTGGCTGGCATCACCCCGTTCAACTTCCCGGCGATGATCCCGATGTGGAAGTTCTGCCCGGCCATCGCCGCCGGCAATGCCTTCATCCTGAAGCCGTCCGAGCGCGACCCGTCCGTGCCGATGATGCTGGCCGAGCTGATGCTGGAAGCCGGTCTTCCGGCAGGTATTCTCAATGTCGTCAACGGCGACAAGGATGCGGTGGACGCCATCCTCGATGACGAGACCATCCAGGCCGTCGGCTTCGTCGGCTCGACCGCCATTGCCCACTATGTCTATTCGCGCGGTTGCGCAGCTGGCAAGCGCGTGCAGTGTTTCGGCGGCGCCAAGAACCACATGATCATCATGCCGGATGCCGACATGGACCAGGCCGTCGACGCCCTGATCGGCGCAGGCTACGGTGCGGCCGGCGAACGCTGCATGGCGATCTCGGTCGCTGTCCCGGTCGGCGAGGACACCGCCAACCGCCTGATCGAGAAGCTGGCCCCGCGCGTCGAGAGCCTGAAGATCGGACCTTACACCGCCGGCAATGACGTCGACTTCGGTCCGCTCGTCACCAGGGACGCCTACACCCGCGTCAAGGGCCTGGTCGACAAGGGCGTCGAGCAGGGCGCCAAGCTCGTGGTCGATGGCCGTAACTTCAAGATGCAGGGCTATGAAAACGGCTACTTCATCGGCGGCTGCCTGTTCGACAACGTCACCAAGGAGATGGACATCTACAAGACTGAAATCTTCGGTCCGGTCCTCTCGGTGGTGCGTGCCAAGACCTACGAGGAAGCCATCGACCTGCCGATGAGCCACGAGTATGGCAACGGCGCGGCGATCTTCACCCGCGATGGCGACGCTGCCCGCGACTTTGCCGCCCGCATCAACATCGGCATGGTCGGCATCAACGTTCCGATCCCGGTTCCGCTCGCCTACCACACCTTCGGCGGCTGGAAGAAGTCCGGCTTCGGCGACCTGAATCAGCACGGCCCGGACGCCTTCAAGTTCTACACCCGCACCAAGACGGTCACCTCGCGCTGGCCGTCGGGCATCAAGAACGGCGCCGAATTCGTCATCCCGACGATGCGCTGAGGCGGTCTTCCAAGATGTGCAAAGGGCGGCCACTGGCCGCCCTTTGTTGTTCTGGGCCTCCCGTCGGGGATCGCTGTCCATGCGGTGTCACCCCGGATCTCCGCTTCGCTCGCGTCCGGAATGACAGCCTTGGGGGTGGCCGATCAGTCCGCCGTCCCGATCACCAGATGCGGCTGGCCGTTCGAGGTGCGCTGGGGCGAGGTGCCGGTCTCGTCCACCGTTGCGCGGATGCGGCGGCGGAAGGCGGAGAAGCTGTCGAAGGTGACCACGTCGACCGGTTCGTCGAAATGGATCTCCAGCTTGTAGCGTCCCGAATTGCCGAGGCTCGAAACGGCAAGGACCTCGCCGGTGAAGGGCTGGCCGAGATAGTGCCCGCCGACCCTGGCCCCGACCTGCAGGAAGGCGCGATTGGTCGCCGGCCGCACTGCGGCTTGCGGCATGGCCGGAGTCCTCGCGGCAAGTGTGTTCCAGTCGCGCGCGCCATGGGCTTCGGCGATGAGTTCGAGGGCGCGCGAATGGGAAATGGGCGTACCCTGGCTGGCCATGGCGCTGCGCAACCGCTTTGCCTGGGCCTTGTAGTCCCCGGTGGTTCCCGGGCCTGTCATGTCAGTCATCTTGATTGCCTTCATCAGCATCAGCATGCGTGAAAGCCACGGGTGCTCGCGTTGCCATGTGCGCATGCGCTGGTCAGGCATATGCTGTCACGAGGACTTCACCACGGGTTTCCCCTGCGAGCGGCCGGCGCCTCGAACCGGGCCTAGATGTGGGCTGTGCGCCGGGGGATGTCAAGGGTGAGGGAAGCCGGCGTATTGCCGGTTATGCGTTGGGTCTATGGTCCGAGCGTCGCCCCCCACCCCCAAACCCCTCCCCACGAGGGGGAGGGGGCTGAGAGGCTGTGCGGGGGAAGGGGCTGAAAGGGCCGCCGTGTGGCGCTCCTCAGGCGACGAGCCAGATGCCGTCTTCGATGGCCTGGCCGACGAGGGCCTTGTTCTCTCCGCTCTCGGAGAAGCCGAAGAGGACTTCCTTGCGGCTGGTGCCGCCATCCATGCGGGAGAGCCAGCCGGCAAGGCCAGCTGTGTCCGGGGCACGGTTGAGGACGTTTTGGTACAGAAGTGTGATGAACTGCGTATTGCTGACATTCTCGCCATAGGTGTTGCGGAACTCCTGGCTGGCGATAAAGGCATTGGCCATGTCGAAGATCGACAGGCCCTGGTCCATCAGCTTGACGTTATGGGCAAGACCCGCGTCGTCGGGTGTCCGCTTGAAGGCGGCCTGATACAGCCGGTAGGTCTGGCCGGCAGCGCCATCGAGGTCGAGGGCGATGGTGCCGTCGTTGAGCGTGATCCGCTCGATGTCCTGCAGCGTGTCGGTGCCTTCGATCTTTGTGGTGATCGTGAAGATGCCACCGCCCTTGTTGTCGACGACGACATTGCCCCGGTTGCTGGCATAAAGTGCCGTGTCAAAGCCGCTGCCGCCGTTGAGCCAGTCGTTGCCGCCGGCACCATTCAGCGTGTCATTCCCACCGAGGCCGAACTGGTAGTCATCTTTGTCGGTTCCAATGAAGGACTCATTTCCGTCCGAACCTCGCTGAACGGCACCATTGTTGCCATAGCCGGTGCTGGCCGCGCCCATGATCTTGCCGACGCCATTGAGTTCGAAATCGGCGATCTTCTCGAAGGCGGTGGCTCCGGACTTCAGCTGGTAGACGTCGTTGCCAGCGTAGGCAAACAGGGTCTCGCCGTCGCTGTCCATGCCCCAGATGTCGTCGATATTGGTGCGGAGTTTCAGCGTGGCGGCACCGGTGGCCGGATTGATGACATAGATGTCGTCCGTGTCCGCCGACATCAGCAATTCGCCCTTGTGAAAGGCCAGGTCACCGGCGGCGTTCTTGCCGATCTTGCCGACAAGCGTCCTCGCACCGGTTTCGAGATTGATCCGGTAAAGGATCTCCATGACGCTGGACGCCGCATAGGCAACGCCCAAGGGATCAATCACCAGCGCATTGGCCGCCGGCACGGAGTGCAGCGCAATGCGGGTGGTGGCGGCGTCGGATGTGCTGATCCGGTACAGGAAAAAGCTGTCGAGACCGTACAGCGTGCCATCAGGCGCCACGGCAATGTCGGTCATGGCGACAGACATCTTGCCGATCTTCACGGGGGTGTTGGCGCCGGATTCGTGGCGCCAAAGGATGGAATTCGTGTCCGAAAAATAGACTGTGGGCATTGGTTTTAAACTTCTGAGCGGAATTTCCCTACCGCTTGTGTCGATGCCCCGACATTGACTTACGTACAGTCCCGATTACCGGCTGTCAAATGCCGACCAGATGGGCAGTTGCCCTTTTGCCGGTGATGCGACAATCGGCGAGCGTATTGGTCATTGTCAGGACCGGCTGCGGCATGTAACCGGAAGGAAAAGGTGGCTCGAAGGACAGGACTCCTTGCACAGGGACGGACGGACGGCTCGCGGCACGGACACAGGGGCAGACAGGCAGGGCGCGGCGGACGAGGCGGCGGCAGCCAAGGCGCATGTGCGCCTGCTGGCCGAAGTTGTTGCGGCTGAAAAGACAGGCATTGCCCGCGCCGGTCGGATCGCGGCACTGGCGGACCTGCTGTGGATCGCCCAGGCCTTCCTGCTGGCGCTGGCCATAGGCGGACTGGCGGCGGAAGACATGGAGGCACAGGCCGGCGCGTCGGCGCAGACTGTTCTTGCCGTCCCGGCCGTGGCGGCCAGCCTGATCACGCTGATCGCGATCCTGCGCCTGTTGCTGTCGTTGCTCGCCAGCCGGATGACGGCAGCGGCAGCTGAACGGGTGAAAACGGACCTGCGCGACCGGCTGCTGCGAGGGCTCGCTGGCGCCGCGCCTTCGGCGGCGCTGCCGGGTGCCGGTGCGGTCGCAGCCGCAATTGCCGATCAGGTTGAGGCCATCGGCCCCTATGTGCGCCGGTTCCTGCCGCTGCGCCCGCGCCTGACGCTGGTGCCGCTTGGCATCCTGCTGGCAGCCTTCATCGCCAACTGGATGGTCGCGGTCATTCTGCTGGTGGCCGGGCCGCTGATCCCCCTCTTCATGGCGCTGATCGGCATGCGCGCCAAGGCGGCAGCCGACGGGCAGCACGGGGAACTGGCCCGGATGAGCGCTTTCCTCCTCGACCGGTTGCGCGGGCTCGACACGCTGCGGCTGATCGGGGCGCTGGAGCGCACGGACAAGGCTGTCGCGGAGGCCGGTGACCGGTTTCGCGTGGCGACGATGAAGGTGCTGAAGATCGCCTTCCTGTCCTCGACGGTGCTGGAACTGTTCAGCGCGCTGGGCATTGCCTTTGTCGCGGTCTATGTCGGCTTCTCGCTGCTGGGGCAGGTGAGCGGCGGCACCTGGGGCACGCCGATGGACCTCTTTACCGGGCTGTTCGTGCTGCTGCTGGCGCCGGAGTTCTTCTCGCCCTTGCGCGCCTTCGCCGCTGCCTATCACGACAAGGCCAATGCGGAGGCCGCAGCCAATGTGCTGCTGGAACTGCCGCTGGCTTCAAGCGAAGCGCCGGTTGCGCCTGTCACCGCGGCTCAGCCGCTGCCGAAGACATCACCAGCGCTGACTTTCCGCGATCTGACGCTTGCCCCCGGCGGGCGTGCGGTCATCAGCCGGTTGAACCTCGACCTGCCAGCCGGGCAGCGGCTGCTGGTTGCCGGACCGAGCGGGGCGGGCAAGTCGACGCTGATCGATGCGCTGACCGGACTGCGGCCGGTCGATGGCGGGGCGATCCTGATCGATGGCCTCGATCTTGCCGCCCTGGATCTTAGCCTGTGGCGCAGCCGCCTTGCCTTCCTGTCGCAGGAACCGCGCCTGTTCTTCGGTTCGGTCCGGTCCAATCTGGCACGGGCACAGCGGGATGCGAGCGAGGCCGAGATGTGGGCCGCGCTGGAACTGGCCGGCGCGCGCGCGCTGGTCGAGCAGATGCCGATGGGGCTGGCGACGCGGCTGGGCGAGGATGGATTTGGTCTTTCCGTCGGCGAAGCCCGGCGCATTGCACTGGCCCGCGCGGCACTGCGGCGAGATCCACTGATGCTGATCGCGGATGAACCGACCGCGGGCCTCGATGACGAGACGGCGGCTGTGGTGATCGCGGGGCTGGAGCGGCTGTCGGCCGGGCGCACCAGCGTCATCGCCAGCCACGACCCGAATGTGCTGGCGATGCGCGCGCTGCGGCTGGACATTACCCAGCCGCAGCGCGAGACGGAGGGCGTTGCATGAGCCCGCTGCGCGCTCTCATCCGCCGCCAGTTCGCCGAGCAGCGCGGGGCCTTTGTGCTGGGGCTATCGGTGGCGCTGGTTCCGGCGATCACGGGCCTGTTGCTCCTGGGCGTCGCCGGATGGTTCATCACCGCGTCGGCTGTCGCGGGGGCAGCCGGGCTCCTGATCAATTACTTTACGCCGAGCGCGCTGATCCGGGGGCTGGCGATTGGCCGGACCGCCGGGCGCTATGGCGAGCGCATGCTGACCCATGACGCGACCTTCCGCTTTCTGGCACGGCTGCGCGGGGCGGTGTTCGCCGGCTTCGCCGCGAGCCGTCCGGCAACCGCGGGGCAAAGCCGCAGCGGCCTGCGCCTGGCGCGGCTGACGCTGGACATCGATCAGCTCGACCGGGCCTATCTGCGGCTGGTGGTGCCGGCGTTCGTGACGGGTGTCGTGACGCTGCTGGCCGGTGCTGCGGCGGTGCTGATGGCGCCGCTTGCGCTGGTGCCGCTGGCGTCGGGGCTGCTGCTGGTGGCCGTGGCGGCCGGTCTCCTGTCGCAGCGCAAGCTGGCGCAGGCGGCGCGGCGGATGGAGGCGGCGGAAGAGGCGATGCGGCTGCGCAGCGCCGATTTTGTCGCCGGACGGCGGGATCTTGCGATTTACGGCGGGCTGGACGAGGCCGTCGACGGCATCCGGCAGGCGGGCTTGCGGCGGTCTGAGGCCGAGCGGCCGCTGGAGCGCAGCGCGAGCCTGGCCGAGGCCCTGGTGATGAGCGCCGGCCAGCTGCTGGTGGCGCTCGGGCTGGTGCTGCTGGCGCCTCAAGTTGCCGGGGGAATCTTGTCGGCGGCGCTGGTGACGGGGCTGCTGCTGGTCGGTCTCGGGATGACAGAGACGCTCGCGAGCCTCTTGCCGGGTCTTGCCGGCTGGACGCGGACGCAGCGGGCGGCCGCGCGGGTGATGCCATTGGCTGAGCGCGGGGCCAGTCCCGTTGCTTCGTCTGACCAGCCGGGCATCGAGGACATGGACGATTCGGCACCGGCGCTGGAACTGCGCGGGGTGGCCTTTGCCTATCCGGGCGCACAGCGGCCTGTGCTGGAGGGCTTCAACCTCACGCTGGCGCGCGGCGAGACGGTGTGCCTCATCGGCCCCAGCGGCTGCGGCAAGTCGACGGTGCTGGCGCTGGCAGCGCGGCTGGTGAGGCCGGATGCCGGAGCGATCCGGCTCGGCGGGCGCGATCTGTCCGAGATCCCGGAAGCGGTTCTGCGGCAGAGGCTTGCGGTGATTTCGCAGAAGCCGGTGCTGTTCAACGACACGATTGCCGCCAACCTGCGCCTTGCCGTGCCGGAGGCAAGCCCGGAGGCAATGTGGGCGGCGCTGGAGGCGGTTGGGCTGGCCGACACGATTGCCGCGCGGCCAGAGGGGCTGGGCAGCCTCATCGGCGAAGGCGGGGCAGGGCTCTCCGGCGGCGAGGCCCGGCGGCTGGCGCTGGCGCGGGCGCTGCTGATGCGGCCTGACATAGTGCTGCTGGACGAGGTGACGGAAGGCCTGGACGACGCTACGGCGGCCGGTGTGCTGGGTGCGCTTTCTGCGTTCGGTGAATCTGGGGCGAGCCTGTTGCTGATTTCCCACCGGGCGCGGGAACTCGCCATCGCCGACCGGATCGTCCCGCTGGCAGAGCCTGCGACAGCGTGACGCCTGTGCGTTGCTGCCGCGCGGGCATCGGTCGCGCGTCTTGTTTGGAAACAGAATAAAAACCTTCAGGAAACGATAGTAAGCTCCAGTCATCCGCATGGGGTCAAAGGCGGACGGCGCGGGCAGGTGTGACTGTCCGCGAGCCAGGCTCTCACGGCAGGAGATTTGCCATGGAACTCAACGTAGTGGATCTGTCGCGACTGCAGTTCGCGATGACCGCGCTCTATCATTTTCTTTTCGTCCCTCTGACCCTCGGTCTTTCGGTTCTGCTCGCAGTCATGGAAACGGTCTATGTGATGACCGGCCGTGAGGTGTGGAAGCGCATGGTCAAGTTCTGGGGCGTGCTGTTCGGCATCAATTTCGTGCTGGGCGTGTCGACCGGCCTGACCATGGAATTCCAGTTCGGCATGAACTGGAGCTATTTCAGCCAGTATGTTGGCGACGTGTTCGGGGCGCCGCTGGCCATCGAGGGGTTGATGGCCTTCTTCATGGAGGCGACCTTCGTCGGCCTGTTCTTCTTCGGCTGGGACCGGATGAGCGCCCGTGCGCATCTGGCCGCGACCTGGGCCGTGGCGATCGCGACGAATTTCTCCGCGCTGTGGATCCTCATCGCCAATGGCTGGATGCAGCATCCCATCGGCGCCGAGTTCAACATCGACACGATGCGCATGGAAGTGACGAGCTTCTTTGACGTGCTGTTCAATCCGGTGGCGCAGGCCAAGTTCGTGCACACCGTATCGGCCGGCTATGTCACCGCCTCGATGTTCGTACTCGGCATTTCGGCCTGGTACATGCTGAAAGGCCGTCATCTCGACATCGCCCGCCGGTCCATGGCGGTGGCTGCCGCCTTCGGCTTTGCCTCGGCCCTCTCCGTCGTCGTCCTTGGTGACGAAAGCGGCTATGAGGCCAACCTGAACCAGAAGATGAAGCTCGCCACCATTGAAGCGATGTGGGAGACCGAGCCGGCACCGGCTGCCTTCAACATTGTCGCCATTCCCGATCAGGTGAAACGGGAGAACCTCTTCGCCATCGAGGTGCCCTATGTCATGGGCCTGATCGCCACCCGCTCGCTCGACACGGTGATCCCGGGCATCAAGGAACTGGTGGAGCAGTCGAAAGAGCGCATCCGTTCCGGCGCGATTGCCTGGCAGACGCTGCAGGACATCCGCGGCGGCGAGGACACGCCGGAGAAGCGGGCACTGTTCAAGGCGCATGCCGGTGATCTGGGCTATGGCTATCTGCTGCTGCCCTACACCGACACGCCGACGGCCGCGACCGAAGCCCAGATCGACGAGGCGGCCTGGTCGACGGTGCCGGAAGTGTGGCCGATGTTCTACGCCTTCCGCATCATGGTGGCCTGTGGCTTCTTCTTCATCCTGCTGACGGGGGTGTTCTTCTACCTCACCTCCGCCGGCAAGCTGGACCAGGTGCGGCAGAAGCAGCGCTGGCTGTTGCATATCGCAGTCTGGTCGATCCCGCTGCCGTGGCTTGCCTGCGAGATGGGCTGGTTTGTCGCCGAATATGGCCGCCAGCCGTGGATCATCGAAAGCATGCTGCCGACTTCCGCCGCCGTGTCGAACCTCACGGTCATGGAAGTCCTGCTGACCATGGCTGGCTTCATCGCGCTCTACAGCACGCTGCTGGTGATCGAGGTGAAGCTGATGCTCAAGGCCATCGTCAAGGGGCCGGAAGAACAGCCGCAGCCCGAGCCGGGCCTCGCCCGGCGTCCTTTCGCCATCGCTGCGGAGTAAAGCCATGATCCTTCATGAACTCATCGACTATTCGACCCTGAAGATGATCTGGTGGGCGCTCCTTGGCGTGCTGCTGATCGGCTTTGCCGTCACCGACGGTTTCGACATGGGCGTCGGCTCACTGCTGCCCTTCGTCGGCCGCAATGACACGGAGCGGCGGGTGGCGATTGCCTCCGTCGCCCCGACCTGGGAAGGCAATCAGGTCTGGCTGATCCTCGGCGGCGGCGCGATCTTTGCCGCCTGGCCGGCGCTCTATGCGGTCAGTTTCTCCGGCTTCTACCTGGCGATGTTCGTGGCGCTCGCCGCGCTCATCCTGCGCCCGGTCGCCTTCAAGTACCGCGACAAGAACCCGGACCCGACCTGGCGCAGCCGCTGGGACTGGGCGCTGTTCACCGGCTCTTTCGTCCCGGCGCTGGTGTTCGGCGTTGCGGTCGGCAACACCCTGACCGGCGTGCCCTTTACGCTGAACCGCGACCTGCGCATTGCCTATGAGGGCTCGTTCTTTGAGCTGTTCACGCCCTTTGCCCTGCTCTGCGGCCTGCTGTCGGTGGCGATGCTGGTGATGCATGGCGGCGCGTGGCTGGCCCTGCGCACGGAAGGCGTCGTGGCAACGCGCGGCCGGCGCTATGGCTCGTTTGCCGCGATTGCGGTCATCGGGCTGTTTGCACTGGGCGGACTTGCCCTGTGGTCCGGCTTTGTCGAAGGCTATCGCATCACCTCGGTGATCGATCCGGAGATGCAGGCCAATCCGCTGGCCAAGACGACGGTGAAGGAAGCCGGATCCTGGCTGCTCAACTACAGCGCTCATCCCCTGCTGCTGGTCTTCCCGGCGCTGGGCTTCATCGGTGCTTTGGGGGCCCTGATCGGGCTCAACACCCGGATGGAAGCGCTGACATTCCTCGCCTCGAAACTCTCCGTGGTCGGCATCATCTCGACCGTCGGCGTGTCGATGTTCCCCTTCATCCTGCCCAGCTCGATCCAGCCGGAAGCGAGCCTGACGGTGTGGGACTCGCCGTCGAGCCATTCGACCCTGTTCAACATGCTGGTGGTCACGGTGATCTTCCTGCCGCTGATCCTCGCCTACACCGCCTATGTCTACAAGGTGCTGTGGGGCAAGGTCAGCGAAGAGAGCGTCAACCGCGACGGCTCGCATTACTGAGGAGACAAGACAATGTGGTATTTCGCCTGGATCCTCGGCATGCCGCTGGCCTGCTGCCTCGCCATTCTCAACGCCATGTGGCTGGAAATGCGCGAGGACGACGCCAAGCTGAAGCAGCGCTGAGGCGCTGACCAGAAAACAGACAGACGCCCCCGGGCAGGCAATGGCCGGGGGCGCACGGCTTTACCGGTTCTTGCGCATTGCGCCTGAGCCTCTCCGCTCTCCTCCCCCTCGTGGGAGGGGTTGGGGAGAACTGACTGCAAGCCATGTCGCTTGCGTTCCTGCCCTGGTGTGTTTCAGGCGCCTTGTGATCCAATTGCTGCTGGTGCCCCCCACCCCCAACCCCTCCCCACGGGGGGGAGGGGCGCGGAGAGGCCTCGGCAGGGGGGCCATTTCGACGCGGTCAGTTGCGTCGAACGCACGTCAGACGTCCCATGCGATTATTGCCCCTGCAAAGGCACAAACACGCACAGTATGTTCGAACCCGGAGCACTGGTCCGAGGGCGTCGTGTTTGCGTGCCCCGGGGCAGGCAAATCAGCCAAGGCTGATCGATTTCTCCCGAACGCGGGCAGTGGCCTTGGCAACGCCATCTGTTGACGCTGCAATGTCGCGGATGGACGAGCTGATCATCTGGACGGCACCTGAAGCAGTTTGCATATTGCCTGATATCTCGCGGGTGACAGCAGACTGCTGTTCGACGGATGAGGCAATCGTGGACGAGATTTCGCGAATTGTCTCGATTGTACCGAGGATCGAGCCAATGGCAGCGCCTGCCGTGTCTGCGGAGGTCTGAACCGACGCAATCTGGGAGGCAATGTCCTCGGTTGCCTTCGCAGTCTGGGAGGCGAGGCTCTTGACCTCGGCAGCCACGACCGCAAAGCCCTTGCCTGCGTCCCCGGCACGCGCGGCCTCGATTGTGGCATTCAGTGCAAGCAGGTTCGTCTGATTTGCAATTGTTTCGATCAGTTCAAGGACGTCTCCGATTTTCTGTGAGTTGGCAGCAAGCCCCGCGACGATGGATCGGGATTGAGCAGCCTCCGCAGCGGCTTGCGACGAAACACTGCTGGCCTGATTTACCTGGCGACTGATTTCGGAAATCGACGCGACCAGTTCCTCAGCTGCAGCTGCAACGGTCTGAACGTTATTGCTGGTTCCTTCAGATGCCGATCTGACCTCGTTCACTTGGACAGTCGTTTGATCCAATTGTTCCGCGACGACCAGCAACTCGTTATTTAGCCTCTCACCTTCCATTCGGCGTACGATCTGAGCGGTCTGATCCGATGCGATCTTGATGATCTTAATGACTTTTCCCTTCAGATCGAACACGGGATTGTAGGTCGCGACAATGTAAACGCTGTTGCCATCGCGGCCGACGCGGCGGAACTCGCCGGACTTGAATTGCCCGCTGCCAAGTTCGGCCCAGAACTGCCTGTAGGCATCGGAATTCTGGTCTTCCGGAGCGACAAACATGCGGTGATGCTTACCGGCAATATCGGCCAGCTTGTAGCCCAGAGCGCTCAGAAAATTCTCGTTAGCGCTGATGACCGTTCCATCTGTGTTGAACTCGATCACGGCGCCAGAACGGTTGATGGCATCAATCTTGGCAGCGTCATTCATCGCCCGCATCTTGGCTTCGGTGATGTCACTTGCGATCTTGATGATGCTTTCGACCCTGCCATTCTTGCCAAAAACTGGGTTGTAGGACGCCTGGATCCAGACTTCCTGTCCGCTCTTGCTGAAACGCAGGAACTCCTTGGAGCTGTAAGTGCCGTTCGCGAGGTCCGACCAGAACTGGCGATAAGCAGGCAGCTTGACCTCTTCCGGGTCGACGAAGATCCGATGATGCTTGCCGACAATCTCGGTTAGGGAGTAGCCAAGTGCCTTCAGGAAGTTGTCGTTTGCCGTGATGATGGAGCCATCGGGCTTGAACTCGATCACGGCTTGTGATCTGCAAATCGCCTCAAGCCGAGGATCGGTGGCTTTTTTCCCAAAAAACATGAAATTAACCTCCCGGGTGCCGGAAGATTTTGTCTTCCTCTGCGTTAGGGAAATTAATGATCCAAGTGAATTAGAGCGTGTCGTATCTGACCAGATTCGGGATTCCCTTTGGTGTTGATCCGTGATTCCCTGTTTTGCATCGAAAC